>JACMPC010000210.1 GCA_014377705.1 Dermatophilaceae bacterium | reverse complement strand
GGGCGGCCAGGGTGGCGATCAGGGGGCGCGCCCACGACGACCTCGAGGGCATATGCCGAGACGATGTGGCCAGCCGTCGGGATCGAGATGCCGACGCCGCCAGTGATCTGCGGGGACAGCCCCTTGGTGACGAGCTCCACTGTGCCAATGGCGAATTCACCGATCGCGAGCGCGAAGATCCGTGACGCTCAGCGCAATGAGCCTCAGGATAGCGGGAGCGGGCTGTCGGGGGGGGGCCTCAGTCAGCTCGGATCCGTGGACGGCTCAGGTGAGTCCAGCGCGAAAGTCCGCCTTTCCCGAGCCATCGCCCGGGACTCCTCATCGAGCTCATCAGCGGCCAGGATCGAGGGCAGCAGCTCGGGCTCGAGGGTGAGCGCCCGGAATACCTGCGCGATGGTGACCCCGTGTGCCGGACGCTGGACGATGGTGACCCGGTCCCCGGCCCGAACGGGTCCGGCGTTGACCACGCGCAGGTAGGCGCCGGGCATGGCTGCCCGGGTGAACGTCCGTAGCCAGCCTCGCTCGGCGATCCAGCCGCGGAACGTGCCGCACGGTATTCGCGGCACGGTCACCGCCAGCTCCAGCTCGCCCCCGATCCGCCACCGCTCGCCGATCACCGCACCGTTGACGTCGAGCCCTGTCGTGGTCAGGTTCTCGCCGAACACCCCGCCCGGCAGTGGCCGCCCCAGGACAGACTCCCAGTGGTCGAGATCCTCTCTGGCATAGGCGTACACCGCCTGGGTGTCGCCGCCGTGATGCTCACGGTCGCAGACGCTGTCGCCGACCAGTCCGCCGCCCAAGCCTCCGGCTTTGGTGCCGGGCGCCCGGACGAGGACCGGCTCGGGCGTCGGCACCTTCTCGATGCCGGTCAGCTCCACCCCTCGCTTGTGCGGGTTCGGCCGAACACGGGCGAGGTTTACCGAGAGCACTTCGGCGGTGGGTTGAGAGCTCATGTCATCGAGGCTAAGTTCGTTCCCTCGATCTGCCAAGAACGAGTCGCACGGTCCCGAGGTTCACGTGGCGGATACGGTGTCGGGATGGCAATCACGGATCTGGGCGCTCGGCTCGCGGGCATCATCAGACGAGTCTTCGGCCGTTCTGCCCGCCCCGGTCGCCGCACTCCGGCAAGTTCGGGCCCTGAAGACTTTTCGGGGATCCCCAAGATCAGCTACCGGCCCAACCCGGGAAACGGCAAGGTGGCCGACCCTGGCGAGATTGTCTGGACCTGGGTGCCTTTCGAGGAGGACCACCGTCAGGGCAAAGACCGCCCGGTGCTGGTGATCGGACGCGACGGGCCGTGGCTGCTCGCCCTGTCACTGACCAGCAAGGACCACCGCAGTGACGCCATCGCGCACCCGCACGCCCTCAGCCGGTGGACGGACATCGGGTCCGGCCCCTGGGACAGACGGGGCCGTCCGAGCGCGGTCCGCGTCGACCGGGTCCTGCGGGTCGACCCCGCCGGAGTACGGCGTGAAGGGGCAGTCCTGGACAAGCGCCGCTTCAACCAGGTCGCCGCCGCGGTGCGCAGCGCCGCCTGACGGCCGTCACCCCCCCGGGCTGGATGTTCTGGTTGAGGTGGCAGACGTTGCCAAGGTCGTGGCGGCCTTTCACCTCCCGCGCCCGAAGGTAGTTGCTGCCGTGGCCGGCCGCCACCTTCGGCTGGTCGTCGGAGGTGACGTCCATGCCGTCCCGGCAGTGCGCCGCGATCCCCTGGTCGTACTTCTGAACCCACCTGGGTGGGCCTCGTTGCTCGCGGGTCCGGCCACATCCCGACGATCACCACCGCGTAGGTGGCGTCTCCCGGCAACGGAGGCACGATCTGGAAGGCCTCATGAGCATCCCTTCGTCGCCGCGGCCCACTGATGCTGAGCCGACCAGTGGCTTCAACAGGCGGAACCAACACCGTCGGAGGTTGACCGAAACTAGCTGAGCGATGCCGGACGGCGAAGGCTGCTCCTGCTGCTTCAAGCTACCCATCTCGCGTTCTGACATGGGCGCCGAGACTGTCGAGGGCGGGCTCGGCCGTGCTGACGCACCCGCTGTCCGTCGGGAGATCAGCGCGCCATACCAGTCACTCCGGTGACCTGTTTGCCCTCACCAGCAGCCGAGGACGAGAACGGGCGCCTGACCAGTGGTCAGGCCCCCTTCTTGATATCCGGTGGAGCTGAGGGGACTCGAACCCCTGACCCCCTGCATGCCATGCAGGTGCGCTACCAGCTGCGCCACAGCCCCGCACGATTGCTCGTGTTGGCGCCCCCTTGGAGGGGACCGGGTGAGTTTATCGGGCAACCCCCGTCATTCACCAAATCGAAGAGCTCACAAAGCTTCTGCGCCGACGTTCCATGCCGCGATCCGCCAGGCGCTGCCGTATTCGCGCAGCTCCGCCCAGTGGCAGTTGTTCAGTCCGCCGATGGACTGCCAGGCCAGGTGCTGGTCGAGCCCGACCAGCGAGGCGACCACGGTACGAGCGGCAACGCCATGGGTGACGATGACGGCGCACCCCCCCGGCGCAAGCCCCGACAGCACCTCGTCGGCTGCCGCCCGGGTGCGCCCGGCGACCTGCCCCAGGCTCTCACCGTGGCCCCCCCGCCGGATGTCCTCGCCCGCCTTCAGCGCCGCCTGCTCCTCTGGGAACTGCTCTGCGACGTCGCCGGCTGTCATGCCCTGCCAGAGCCCTGCATGGATCTCGCGCAGCCGCTCGTCGCGGCGCACCGGCAGGCCCACTCGCGACGCCAGCGAGCTCGCGGTGTCAGCAGCGCGTTGGAGGTCACTGCTCACGATCACCGACGGGTTGTATGACGTGAGCACGCCGGCGGCGCTCAACGCCTGTTCTCGACCCTTTTCGGACAGCACGGTGTCGAGCTGACCCTGCCAGATGCCGCTGGCGTTGTGGTCGGTCTCGCCATGGCGCCAGACGATCAGGGTCCGGCTTGCCTTCCTGACCGCCATGTCAGGAGGTCAGGTCGATGGCAGGGCAGTCCTTCCAGAGCCGCTCGAGCTGGTAGTAGGCCCGCTCCTCCTCGTGCTGGACGTGCACGACGATGTCGCCGAAGTCGATCAGGACCCAGCGGCCGTCCCGCTCGCCCTCCCGGCGGGCGGGCTTGACCCCGAGCTCGCGGAGCTTGTCCTCCACGCCGTCGACGATGGCGCTGACCTGACGGTCGTTCGGAGCGGACGCCAGGACGAAGACATCGGTGAGCGCGAGCTGCTCACTGACGTCGATGGCGACGATCTTGCTGGCCAGCTTGTCCTCGGCGGCTGCCGCGGCAGCTTTGGCGAGATCAATGGCGCGTTGCGTGGCGGCCACGCGGTCCTCCTGGTGGTAGTGCTGTTCAGTGTGGTGGTGCTGTTCAGCGTGGTGATGCTGCTCAAGGGATATGAGCCAGCGGATCTGGGCCGGTGGTAGCGGTCAGTGGGCTCGCGCGGGCTCGACAGGCTGGTTCGGCCGGTAGAGCCGGTGCTTGGCGATGTACTGCACGACGCCGTCGGGTACGAGGTACCAGACGGGTTCGCCGGCCCTGACGCGGGCGCGGCAGTCCGTGGAGCTGATCGCCAGCGCCGGCACCACCTGCAGAGTCACCTGATCCTCGGGCAGGCCATAGTCGCTCAGGACGTGGCCCGGCCGGGTGACCCCGATGAAGTGGGCCAGGGCCCAGAGTTCGTCGATGTCCTTCCACGACAGGATCTGGGCCAGGGCATCGGCGCCGGTGATGAAGAACAGCTCCGAGTCGGGTATCTGGGCGTGCAGGTCCCGCAGGGTGTCGATGGTATGGGTCGGGCCGGGCCGGTCGAGGTCGACACGGCTGACGTTGAAGCCCGGGTTGGAGGCCGTGGCGATCACCGTCATCAGGTACCGGTGCTCGGCCGGGGACACCAGGGCCGCGTCCTTCTGCCATGGCTCACCGGTGGGCACGAACAGGACCTCGTCGAGGTTGAAGAGGGCCTGGACCTCCGCGGCGGCCACGAGGTGGCCATGGTGGATGGGATCGAAGGTCCCGCCCATGACCCCGATGCGCCTGCTCAGTGGTGCGCTCCCGGATTATTCGCGCCGTTGGCGCTGCGCCGGTCGCTCTGGCCCGCATGGGTGACCCTGATGGGCGTGTCGTGCTTGGCCGCGGTGTTGCGGAAGGACCAGAGCACCCCCAGGAGCAGCATGAAGCCTGCGAGCGCCAGGGCTCCGTAGGACCATGCGGGTATCGGCAGCTCGCGCACGGTCTCGGTCCCTGCAGAGGCCAGCGATGCAACTGTGGGCATGAATGACATGGGCACAGCCTAGCCGGTGCACCAAGCCCAATGCCCGGTGACGGATCCGTCCGCGCGAGATCCCGCCCGCCAGGTCAAGCAGGTCAAGCAGGTCAAGCAGGTCAAGCAGGTCAAGCAGGTCACTGACGGATCTGGCCATCTCCCTCGACAACCCACTTGGTCGAGGTCAGCTCTGCCAAGCCCATCGGGCCGCGGGCGTGCAGCTTTTGGGTGGAGATACCGATCTCGGCACCGAACCCGAACTCCCCGCCGTCGGTGAACCGTGTCGAGGCGTTGACCATGACCGCCGCCGCATCGACCTCGGCAACCCAGCGGCGGGCGGCACCGCGGTCCTCGGTGACGATGGCCTCCGTATGGCCGGTGCTGTACTGGCGGACATGGGCCAGCGCCTCGTCCAGCGACTCGACGACCCGTGCGCTGATGTCCAGCGACAGGTACTCACGGGCAAAGTCGTCGTCGGTGGCCAGGCTGTATTCCGCCCCGGCCTCCTTCGCCGCCAGCTCGAGCTCCGCGTCCCCGTGCACGGTGACCCCAGCAGACCCCAGTGCCGCCAGCACCCTGGGAAGGAAGGCCGCTGCGATGCCGCGATGAACCAGCAAGGACTCGGCCGCGTTGCAGACGCCGACCCGGTGGGTCTTGGAGTTGACCGCGATCGCCAGCGCCTTGTCGAGGTCGGCGGCAGCATCGACGTACACATGGCAGTTGCCCACGCCGGTCTCGATGACGGGGACCGTCGACTCACGCACGACCGTCTGGATCAGGTCGGCCCCGCCTCGCGGGATGAGGACGTCCACCAGGCCGCGGGCCGTCATCAGCGCGCGAACAGCGTCACGGCCCCCCTCGTCCAGCAGCGAGATCGCGCCGGCGGGCAGCCCCTGGGACTGCAGGGCGGAACGCAGCACCTCCACCAGGGCCCGGTTGCTCGAGCTGGCTGCGGAACCTCCCCGAAGCACCACGGCGTTCCCGCTCTTGAGTGCCAGCCCCGCCGCATCGACCGTCACGTTCGGGCGCGCCTCGTAGATCATGGCGACCACCCCCATCGGAACGCGCACCTGCCGGATCTGCAGCCCGTTGGCCAGGGTCGAACCACGGACGACCTCGCCGACCGGGTCCGGCAGGCCGGCGATATCTCGCAGCGCGTCGGCCACGGCCTCGACCCGTGGCCGGTCCAGCCGCAGCCGGTCCAGCAGCCCCTCGGTCAGGCCCGCGGCTCGCCCTCTCACGATATCCAGGTCGTTGGCCACGATGATCTCGCCGGACGCCAAGTCGAGGGCATCCGCCATCGCCAGCAGTGCTGCGTCCTTGTCCGCCCGGGACAACAGCGCGAGCCGTCGGGAGGCCTCCCGGGCCGCGCCGGCCAGCTCGGCGACGTGCGCAATGGTCTCGGAGTCGATCAAGTCAGCCATGACCCCAGCGTATGGCCCAGGACTCCACGACCGGCAACGAGTTCGGAGCGCATCCCGGGCCACCTCACGCACCTCCGCCCACTTCGAGCACCTCCGCCCACTTCGAGCACCTCCGTCAATCCCAGAGCAGGAGCGGTGATGCGCCATGAGTGACTCAGGTGCGCTGCGTCCCGCGGCGATTTCTGTCCGGTCGGTTCTGTCAGGCCCCGGTGCGCTGTGCTCCGAGCGACTCGGGTGGACGGTCGAGCTATGGCCGGCTAGAGGAGCACCAGGTCGTCGCGATGCACCACTTCCCGCTCGTACGTGGGTCCGAGCTCGCGGGCCAGGTCGTGGGTGCTGCGACCCAGCAGGCCGGGCAGCTCAGCCGAGTCGTAGTTGACCAGGCCGCGGGCCACGGCGCGACCAGCGGGGTCGCACAGGTCCACCGGGTCACCGTCGCCGAAGCGGCCCTCGACCCGCACGATGCCCGCAGGTAGCAGGGACTTCCGGGCGTCGACGATGGCTGTCACCGCGCCGTCGTCAAGAATCAGCCGGCCGCGGGCCGTCGTGGCGTGCGCCAGCCACAGCAGCCGGCTTGGCCGCCGGGAGCCGGTGGGCACGAACAGGGTGCCGACGTCACCGCCAGCCATGGCCTCGGCAGCCTGGGCCGTCGAGGTCAGCATGGTGGTGATCCCGGCCGCGGTGGCAATGGCGGCGGCCTCGATCTTGGTCGTCATGCCCCCGGTGCCGACCCCCGTGCCAGAACCCCTCACCCTGATGTTCTTGAGGTCAGTCGGGCCGCGCACCAATGGAATTCGCAAGGTGCCGCGCCGCGACGGCGGCCCGTCATACAGCGCATCGACGTCGGAGAGCAGGACCAGCGCGTCGGCGTGCACCAGATGGGCAACGAGCGCGGCGAGGCGGTCGTTGTCCCCGAACCGGATCTCGTGCGTGCCCACGGTGTCGTTCTCGTTGACCACCGGGACGATGCCCAGGTCGAGCAGCCGGTCGAAAGTGCGGCGCGCGTTGGCGTAGTGCGAGCGACGCGTGACGTCATCAGCGGTGAGCAGGACCTGCCCGACCGTGCGGTCGTGCACCCCGAACGCGAGGCTGTATGCCGCGACGAGGGCCCCCTGACCCACGCTGGCTGCAGCCTGCTGGGTGGCCAGGTCCCGCGGGCGGCGTTGCAGACCCAGGGGTGTGAGGCCGGCGGCGATGGCGCCCGAGGAGACCAGGACGATCTGGGTGCCGTTGCCCAGACGTGCCGCGATCACGTCGACTAGCTCGCCGAGGCGACCGTGATCGAGGGCCCCGGCAGCGGTGGTCAGCGAGCTGGAGCCGACCTTGACGACGAGACGCCGGGCCGTGCGCAGGTCGGAAAGGCGGGACATGGGCACCCGCGCAGTCTAACGAGATCGGGCTATCTGCCCTGCTCCGTCTCATCTTCGGGCTCTGTGTCGGCCTCAGAATCGGCTGCGGAACCGGCAGCAGAGGCGTCACCGGAGCTGGCCGCGGTGGACCAGTGCCCTGCCTTGCGCCCCGCCTGAAGCAGGTCGCGGGCCGCGGTCTTGGCCGCCCGGCGCTCGGCGTAGTCGGAGCGTTTCTCCTCGCGGGTGGGGCGGTGCAGGTTGTCCAGGCGGACGTCGCTGCCCCGGGGGCCGGTGAGCAGCTCGGCACCGGCGGTCATGGTGGGCTCCCAGTCGAAGACCACGGAGTTGTCGACCGCACCGATGACGACCGTGGCACCGGCCACGGCTCCGGCCTTGTACAGGGCCTGCTCGACGCCTGCCCGGGCCAGCCGGTCGGCGAGGTAGCCGACGGCTTCGTCGTTGGAGAAGTCCGTCTGCTCGATCCAGCGTCGGGTCCGCTCGCCGACCACCCGGAAGACCTCACCCTCAGGGGTGGTCTCGCGCTTGACCACGAAACCGCTGTCGTCCACGGCCTTGGGCCGCAGGATGGTGCGGGGGATCTCGATCTCGCCGAGAGTCTCTCGCGCCTGTGCGACGTGCCGTGCCATCGCGAAGGTCAGCTCCTTCAGGCCGGTGCGCGCTACCGCGGAGACGATGAAGACCTCCACGCCCCGGGCCTCAAGCTCCGGTTTGACCATCTCGGCCAGCTCGCGCGCCTCGGTCACGTCGGACTTGTTCAGCACCACGATGCGGGTGCGCTCGGACAGCGGACGCCCGCCCAGGGACTCGTCGGCGACATACTGCGAGAGCTCCTGCTCGATGACGTCGAGGTCGCTGAGCGGATCACGGTCGGGCTCGAGAGTGGCGCAGTCGATCACGTGCACCAGGACCGAGCAGCGCCCCACGTGCCGCAGGAACTCCAGGCCAAGGCCCTTGCCCTCACTCGCCCCCGGGATCAGTCCGGGCACATCGGCCACGGTGAACCGCTGGTCACCGGCGACCACGACCCCGAGGTTCGGGACCAGAGTGGTGAACGGGTAGTCGGCGATCTTGGGCCGCGCCGCGCTCAGCACCGAGACGATGCTGGACTTGCCGGCCGACGGGTAGCCGATGAGGGCGACATCGGCCAGGGACTTCAGCTCCAGGACGACGTCGAGAGTGTCACCCGTGTCGCCGTACAGGGCGAATCCGGGGGCCTTGCGTGCGCGAGAAGACAGCGCCCGGTTGCCCAGACCTCCGCGACCCCCGCGAGCAGCCACAAACGTCTGACCCAGTGTCACCAGGTCGGCGACCACCTGGCCGTCGACCCCCTTGACCACGGTGCCGGCCGGAACCGGCAGGATCAGGTCACCGCCATCTGCCCCGGCGCACTCATCTCCCCCGCCCGGCTGGCCGTTCTTCGCCTTGCGGTGCGGGCTGCGGTGATAGTCCAGCAGCGTGGTCGACTGCTCGTCCACGCGCAGGATGATGCTCCCACCACGCCCCCCGTTCCCGCCGTCGGGCCCGCCGAGCGGCTTGAACTTGGCCTTGCGCACCGACGCGATGCCGGAGCCACCGTCGCCGGCGGAAAGGTGAAGGACGACTCGGTCAACGAAGTTCGTCATGGTCTCTCCATCCGCGGCACAGTGGAGCCAGCGTGTAGTCCAGCGTGTAGTCCGGCGAGTAGTAATTGCGGCAGTGGTCGGGTCGTACTGAAGGACGTGACGAGGGGGTGGGCCGGATGGCCCACCCCCTCGTCACGCGGTTCGTGCTCTGGCTGGTGTCAGACCGTTTCGGTGACGACGGCCGGCTCGGCCGCAACGGGCTCGGTGATATTGACCGTCTTGCGACCACGCTTCGTGCCGAACTTCACCGCACCTGCGACGAGCGCGAAAAGCGTGTCGTCGCCGCCACGGCCAACCCCGACCCCGGGGTGGAAGTGCGTGCCACGCTGGCGGACGATGATCTCGCCAGCGTTGACAACCTGGCCGCCGAAACGCTTGACGCCAAGGTATTGGGAATTTGAGTCGCGCCCGTTGCGCGTCGAGGATGCACCCTTTTTGTGTGCCATGTCAGTGCCTGCCTTTGGTTCTCGTGCTTGTCAGAAAGAGACTGTCAGATTCGAACGAATGAGGCTCAGGCCTCGATCGCGGTGACCTTGATCTGGGTCGAGTGCTGACGGTGACCCTGACGCTTGCGATACCCGGTCTTGTTCTTGAACTTCATGATCGTGATCTTCGGGCCCTTGGTGGGCTTGACCACCTCAGCGGTGACCTTGACCTTGGCGAGCTTGCTCGCGTCGGTGGTCACAGTGGATCCATCAACCAGAAGGAGTGCTGTGAGGTCGATGCTCGCGCCCGCCTCACCCTTCACCTTGTCGATGATGAGGACGTCGCCGACGGACACCTTCTCCTGACGGCCGCCTGCGCGGACGATCGCGTACACCTTGAGCTCACTCTCTTACATCGGGGGTCGGTGGGCCACTGGCAACCGGCACATAGTCTCCGAAAAGACACGAGCACGGTGGGCACACCGAAGGGTCAGACTACGTGCAGTACAGCCTATGAACCAAACTCACCGTCGGCAGCCTCGGAGTCATTGGCGCCATGCGGAGGCCCGGCGGGCGCCACCACGCGGGGACGCTTCCGTCGTGCACGGACAACAGTGGCAGCCGGGACGGTCGGCTCGGCAGCCGGGACGACCTGCTCAGGCTCCGTGAACGAGTGCGGCTCGGCCGCCGGCTCGACAACTACCGGTTGCTCGATCATCGGCTCCGCAGTCGGGTCCACCGAGAAGGCTGGCGACTTCGCAGAACGTGATGACCGGCGCCTGGACTTCGTCGGCACGGGAACCTCAGCCACCTCGGCCAGCTGATTCGCCTCAGTCACCTGAGCAACCTGGTCAACCTCTGTCATCTGGACAACCGGCACCTCAGGAGCGGGCGTCACCGTGGGCTCCGTCGAGAGAGCAGGCGACTCAGCAGACCGTGACGACCTGCGCCTCGACCTCCTTGGCGCGGACGCCACCGCGGCAGTGCCCTGAGGCTGATCTGCCTCTTGTCCGGCGGACGCCACCACATCGTTCGAAGACGCGGCCTCCTCTGAAACCACGCTCTCAGTCGAGGCTACGATCTCCGTCGAGCCCAGACTTTCCGTCGAGCCCACGGCCACCTCCGTCGGAGCTGTCGCCTGAACGGCGGCGGCGTGCGCCGCTGCGGCAATCTGGGCGGGAGTCGGACCGCCGGTCGGCACCACCGGCTCGGGCGTTGCGACCTGCCCGCTGGTATCGCGTCCTGCCCCGCGGGCACGACGGCCACGAGTGCCCCGGCCGCTGCCCGAGTCGCCACCACCACCACTATTGCCGCCACCACTGTTGCCGCCACCACTGTTGCCCCCACCCGAGCCGTCGCCACTGGCCGGACGGTCGATCGGGTCGGCGCTGACGATGATGCCGCGTCCGTTGCAGTGCTCGCAGTCTTCCGAGAACACCTCGATCAGGCCGGCGCCCACGCGCTTGCGGGTCATCTGGACCAGGCCCAGCGAGGTCACCTCGGCGACCTGGTGCTTGGTCCTGTCGCGTCCCAGACATTCCAGCAACCGGCGCACGACCAGGTCGCGATTGCTCTCCAGGACCATGTCGATGAAGTCGATGACGATGATGCCGCCGATGTCACGCAGCCTGAGCTGGCGCACGACCTCCTCGGCCGCCTCGATGTTGTTCCGGGTGACGGTCTCCTCGAGGTTGCCACCCGAGCCGACGAACTTACCGGTGTTGACGTCGACCACGGTCATCGCCTCAGTGCGGTCGATGACAAGGGTTCCGCCCGACGGCAACCACACCTTGCGGTCCATGGCCTTGGCGATCTGCTCGTCGACGCGGTAGTGCGTGAAGAGATCTTCCTCGCCGGTCCACTTCTGGATGCGTCCGGCCAGGTCCGGTGCGACCGTGCTGACATAGCCGTTGACGGCCTCCCAGGCGGGCTCACCCGAGACGACCAGCGTGGCGAAGTCCTCGTTGAAGACGTCCCGGATGACCCGGACCGTGAGGTCGGGCTCACCGTGCAGCAGGGACGGAGCATTGGCGCCCTTGCTCTTGGCCTGGATGCCCTTCCAGACTGCGGTCAGCCGCTCTACGTCGGCGCGAAGCTCTTCCTCGCTGGCGCCCTCAGCGGCCGTCCGTACGATTACCCCGGCGTTCTCGGGGACCACCTCGCGCAGAATCTTCTTCAGGCGTGCCCGCTCGGTGTCGGGAAGCTTGCGGGAGATGCCCATCATGTTGCCGTCCGGCACGTAGACCAGGTAGCGGCCGGGCAGCGAGACCTGAGAGGTCAGCCGTGCGCCCTTGTGCCCGATGGGGTCCTTGGTGACCTGCACCAGAACGCTCTGGCCGGAGCTCAGGGCGTTCTCGATGCGCTTGGCGCGGTTGTCCAGGCCCGCGGCGTCCCAGTTGACCTCACCGGCATACAGCACGGCGTTGCGGCCCTTTCCGATGTCCACGAACGCGGCCTCCATGCTGGGCAGCACGTTCTGGATCCGGCCGAGGTACACGTTGCCGGCCATCGAGGCGTTGGTCTCGCGAGACACGTAGTGCTCCACCAGGACGCCGTCCTCCAGAACGCCGATCTGGGTCCGGTCCTGCTTGTGGCGCACGACCATCACCCGCTCCACGCTCTCGCGGCGGGCCAGGAACTCAGCCTCGGTGATGACGGTACGGCGCCGACCCGCTTCGCGACCCTCGCGACGGCGCATCTTCTTCGCCTCGAGCCGTGTCGACCCCTTGACCGAGGTGACCTCGTCGCGCGGCGGACGAGGCTCACGTACCCGGGTGGTCGTGCCCGACTGGTCGTCGCCATCACCGGCGGCACCACGGCGACGGCGACGGGTGCGACGACGGCTGTCGCCGCCGCCCTCCGACTCGTTGTCGTCAGCGGAAGGCTGGCTGGACGCTACAGCCTCCTGCGAGCCCCCCTCATCCTCAGTGGCCCCCCGGGCCCCGGCCTGGGGTCCGGTCTGGGTCGTGGGCTCATCGCCGCCACCATCGCCGGCAGAGCGCCCCCGACGGCCCTTGCCGCCGCGACGGCGACGACGCGGAGCGCCATCAGATCCGGCGTCATCCGAGTCGTCGCTGCCCCGCGTACTGTCCTGTCGCCCCTGGTCGCTGTCCTGTCGCCCCTGGTAGCTCTGCTCTGAGGTGGTCGGAGAAGGAGCCTCGTGGGTGAGTGCCGGCTCGGGTGCCGGGGCCGCAGCCGGCGCAGTGGCCCTGCGGCGACGGGGTGTCTCAGTGGGCGCCGGCGGCTGGAACAGCAGTCCGAAATTCTGGGCCGGGGCTGCGGTGACCTGTTCTCGCACCCGCTCCACCTCAACCGGGGCTGCGCCCACGGGGACGGCCGGAGCAGACTCTTGTGCGAAAGGTGCCGCCGCGGCCTTCTTGACGCTCTTGCGGGGAGCCCGCTTGGCGACCTTGCGTGCCGGCGTCGCTATCACGTCGGCGGGGGCAGCTGCCGCATCAGCGAGAGCGGATGTCGCCTCGCTGGGCGCCTGGGTATCTTCTGAGCTGGGCGCCTGCTTCGGCGCACTGGCCTTCTTGGTGGCCTTGCGTGGAGCCCGCTTGGCAGCGGCCTTCTTGATAGGGGCTGCGGCGCCGTCCGCCTGATCTGCGATGCCCATCTCGGCGGCGGTTTCGGTGCCGAATAACTTGTCGTCGTTGGATGCCATGTTGGCGTCCTCCCGTCATCCACAGGACGAAGACCACACCCGGGCCAGTTGGCCCTCATCGCCGCGTGGTGCGCGGTCGTGTTCGTCTCCCGCGCTGAATGCGGGCGGGACGGAAGTCGTATCGCTACACCTCGGAGCTCGCGCTGCCTTGCGCGTCACCACCTATGGTGCCATTGACATCCTGGTCGGCAGCCAATGGATCGGCCACCATCGCGTTTGCAGTGTGCAGCGGCCCCTGCGCCAGCCGAGTCACCAGGGGCGGTGTCGGCGGCGTGAGTGCGGCGACTGAGTACAGCGCGGTTAGAACATCATCGGGGCGCACAGTGGGTGTGGTATGCCGTACGACCGCCCTCAGTATCGCACATGTGCCGTCCGGGGCGGGCGAAGCGACCAGCGACACGACGGCGGAACGGACGTCGAAGGTCCGTGGGCCCTTCTTCATGACCCGGGTGACCTCGACCCTTTCCTGGGCGAGAAGCCAGGCCACGGCGTCCGTCAGACTGCCGACCGGCATACCCCTGAACTCCATCACCCAGTCACTGGCCTGCAGCCGATCTGCCAGGGCCGGCGAGCCAGGCGGGGCTTCCACCACCTCGAGCACATCCAAACCCTCTGGAAGGGCCTCGTTGAGGGCCGTTCGCACCCGCTGCGGGTCGATCCGCTCGTTCACCGAGATCTCGAAGTACTCGGCCTCACTGGCAGTGCCGGTCGGCGCCGCGTTCGCGTAGGAGATCTTCGGGTGGGGATGGAAACCCGCAGAGAAGGCCATCGGCACGGCGGAGCGGCGCAGTGCCCGTTCGAGCGCCCGCTGAAAGTCGCGGGTCGAGGAGAACCGCAACCGTCCACGCTTGGCGTAGCGGACCCGCAGCTTCTGGACCGAAGGAGCCGGAGGGGGACCTTCAGGAGTGCGAGCCATGACCGCGACGATACCGCGCCGAGGAGGGCAGGCCCGGGCTAGTGACAACGACGCGGGCTGCGACGTACCGTCGATCGATGGACCACTTCAGGATGGAACGGTTCCTGGAACGGAGCTCACCATGTTTGTCCAGATCTTTCAGGGCACCTGTCGCGACTCGGACGCCCTTCGCCGGCAGATCGAGCTGTGGCGCCAGGACCTCGGACCCCAGGCAGAGGGCTGGCTCGGTGGGACGTATGGCGTCACTGACGACAACACGTTCGTCGCCATGGTGCGGTTCGAGTCCAAAGAGGCCGCAGCCCGCAACTCAACCCGCCCCGAGCAGGGTGCCTGGTGGGCGGAGACGGAGAGGTGCTTCGACGGCGAGGTGACCTTCCACGACTGTGACGACGCGATGATCTTCCTGGACGGCGGCGCGGACGACGCCGGGTTCGTCCAGGTCATGCAGGGTCGTCTCACGGATCCGGAGCGCTTCCGCCGGTTTATGGAGCTCCCGATGGACATGCTGCAGGCGGCACGGCCAGAGCTGATCGGCGGCGTCATCGCGATGGAGCCGGACGGCCGGTTCACCGAGACGGTCGCCTTCCGCAGCGAGGAGGCCGCACGCGAAAGTCAGCGCAAGGAGATGCCTGCCCAGATGCGCCAGCAGTGGGAGGACGAGATGGCCCAGATGCAGGACCTGCGCTACCTGGACCTCCGTCACCCCTGGTTCGTCAGCAAGGAGTAACAAACGCCAAACCTAGCGACGGTGCATGCAATCCAGCGCCAAACCTAGGGTCCCTGCGAATGGCAGGACGGGTTGGTCACGGCGACGATCGACCTGCGCAGGACACCAGCAGAACGGCGCCGCACGGTCCCGAGGTTTGATGGGGAAACACCCGCACCGTCCCTAGGTCCGCTCCAGGAGGTTGGCCTTGCCTGCCTTCACGACGGTGAGCGGGAGGAGCGTCTTACCCGTGGGGCCGATCTCGATGTTGGTGTCCATCTGCGGACAGACGCCACAGTCGAAGCAGGGCGTCCAACGGCAGTCCTCCACCTCTACGTCGTTCAGCGCGTCCTGCCAGTCCTGCCACAGCCAGTCCTTGTCGAGGCCGGAGTCGAGGTGGTCCCAGGGCAGGACCTCGCTCTCCCCACGCTCGCGGGTGGTGTACCAGGCGACATCGACAGGCTCGTCGGCCAGAGCCTCCTCGGCGGCACGCATCCACCTCTCGTAGCTGAAGTGCTCGCTCCAGCCGTCAAACCGGGCACCGTCGCGCCAGGCGGCCTCGATGACCTTGCCGACCCGGCGGTCACCGCGGGACAACAGTCCCTCGACGATGCCGGGCTGGCCGTCGTGGTAGCGGAAGCCGATGGCTGAGGCGTACCGCTTGTCGGACCTGATCGCCTCACGCAGCTTTTGCAGCCGCGCGTCCGTCTCGGGGGCCCCCAGCTGACCGCACCACTGGAACGGGGTGTGCGGTTTGGGGATGAACCCGCCGATCGAGACGGTGCAGCGGATGTCACGCTGGCCGCTGATCCGCCGCCCGGTCTCGATGACCCGCTTGGCCAGGTCAGCGATCTGGAGCACGTCCTCGTCTGTCTCGGTGGGCAGACCACACATGAAGTACAGCTTCACCTGACGCCAGCCGGCCGAGTAGGCCGCCCCGACGGTGCTGATCAGGTCGTCCTCACTGACCATCTTGTTGATGACCCGGCGAATACGCTCTGAACCCCCCTCAGGGGCGAAGGTCAGGCCGGAGCGGCGTCCGCCGCGGTTCAGCTCGTTGGCCAGGTCGATGTTGAAGGCGTCGACACGGGTCGAAGGGAGCGACAGGCCCGTCTGCGTCCCCTCGTACCGGTCGGCCAGACCCTTGGCGATCTCGGCGATCTCGGAGTGGTCCGCACTGGACAGCGACAGCAGGCCGACCTCGTCGAATCCCGTTGCTGCCAAACCTGTTTCGATCATCTCACCGATGCCGGTGATAGATCTCTCGCGAACCGGACGGGTGATCATGCCGGCCTGGCAGAAGCGGCAGCCCCGCGTGCACCCACGGAAGATCTCGACCGACATCCGCTCGTGGACGCTCTCGGCCAGCGGCACCAACGGCTTCTTGGGGTACGGCCAGGCGTCCAGATCCATCACCGTGTGCTTGGAGACACGCCATGGCACACCGGATGCGCTGGTCGCCGGGGCGACCCGCTTGATCCTGCCGTCGGGCAGGTAGTCGACATCATAGAACGCAGGGACGTAGACCCCGCCGGTGCGGGCAAGTCGCAGGAGCAGCCCATGTCGACCGCCCGGCCGACCCTGCGACTTCCAGGTGGTCAGCAGGTCGCTCACCTCCAGGACTGCCTGCTCACCGTCGCCCACGATCGCCGCGTCGATGAAGTCCGCCACCGGCTCGGGGTTGAACGCGGCATGCCCGCCGACGATGACGATCGGGTCGCCGTCGACCCGGTCGCGGGAGTGCAGGGGTATGCCGGCCAGGTCCAGCGCGGTGAGCAGGTTGGTGTAGCCGAGCTCGGTGGACATTGACACGCCGAAGAGGTCGAAGTCGCCCAGTGCGCGGTGCCCGTCAACGGTGAACTGCGAGATGCCCTCACGGCGCAGCAGCGCCTCCATGTCCGGCCACACGGAATACGACCGCTCGGCCAGCGCATCTGGGCGTTCGTTGATGACCTCGTACAGGATCATCACACCCTGGTTGGGCAGCGCGACCTCGTAGGCGTCGGGGTACATCAGCGCCCAGCGCACGGTCAGCTCCTGACCGTCCGGTCCGACCCCGCCGCAGTTCCAGTCCTTGACGATGGAGTTGAGCTCACCGCCGACGTACTGGATGGGCTTGCTCACCTGCTCGAGCAGCGGCTCGAGTCGGCTGAACAGAGACGAGCCGGCGGAACCGGGCAGAGGTCGGTCACCAGGGCGTTCGGGCATGGGGTCAAGCGTAGAGCGAGTCCAGCTCATCCCTGTACTTTTCGGCGACAACCTTGCGCTTGAGCTTCATGCTCGGGGTGAGGTCACCGGCGTCGATGGAGAGGTCCCGGTCCAGGATGAGGAACTTCTTGATCGTCTCCCAGTGGTTGAGCTGGGAGTTGAGCTCATCGATGTATCCCTGGACCATCTCACGTGCCCCCGCTGATCTGACAAGCTCCGCGTACGGCATACCGGCCTTGCCGTTCTGGCCGGCCCAGGTTGCCATGGCGTCTGGGTCGAGGGTGACCAGTGCGGTCACGAAGCTGCGTCCCTCACCGTGGACGATCAGCTGGCTGGCGTAGGGACAGACCCCCTTGAAGATCGCCTCCATCGAGGAGGGGGCGACGTGCTTGCCGTTGGAGGTCTTGAACAGGTCCTTCTTCCGATCGGTGATACGCAGGAAGCCACGTTCGTCAAGCTCGCCGATATCCCCCGTGTGCAGCCATCCTTGCGGATCCACCGTCTCTGAGGTCACCTCGGGCAGGTTGTGATACCCCGCCATGATGCCCGGACCCCCGAGCAGGATCTCCCCGTCCTGCGCGATCCGGACCTCGGTGCCCGGCAACGGCCAGCCGACACTGCCGAAGGCGTAGGCCCCCGGTCGGTTGACAAAGGAAGCCGCACTGGACTCGGTCAGGCCGTAGCCCTCGAGAATGAGCAGGCCCACGGCGTCAAACCACTGGGCCACATCCTTGTTGAGCGCCGCCGATCCGGAGATGAAGTACCTGATCCTGCCGCCGAACCGCTGCTGGATCTTCTGCAGCACCAGCTTGTCCGCAAGCACGAACTGAGCGGCCAGCAGGGGGGACGCCGAGCGGTCTTCAGCACGCAGGACGGCGACCTTGCGGCCCACCCCGATGGCCCAGTCGAAGAGCTTGGCCTTCACGCCGCCCTCGGAGCTCACCGTGGTCGTGATCTTGGCGTAGGCCTTCTCGAAGATGCGCGGGGCCGCACCCATGAACGTCGGCTGGACAACCGCCAGGTTGTCCACGATCTTGTCGACCCGCCCGTCGAGCGCGGTCGGGAACCCGACCTGGAGCGGGAGGGTGAGCAGCACCTTGCCGAGCACATGGGCAAGTGGCAGCCAGAGGTACTGCAGGTCGTCATGGTTCAGGATGCCGATGGCGTCGACCGTGGCCGCCTCATAGGTCCAGTTGTCATGGGAGAGACGGACTCCCTTGGGGCGCCCCGTCGTCCCGGACGTGTAGATGAGGGTGGCGAGGTGATGCGCCTCGATGGCGGCGATCCGGTCGTCCACGAGCGATGGCTCCTGCGCCAGCCGGGCTGTGCCCAGCTGCTCCAGGTCAGCGAGCGAGATGACCCACTCCCCGTCGGGCGTTCCGTCGAACGTGACGACCTTGATCACCTCAGGCAGCGCGGAGCGGTTGGCCCGGAGCTTGGCGATCTGGTCGTCGTTCTCGGCGAACGCGATTCGACTGCCGGAGTCGGACATGATGAAGGTCACGTCAGACTCGGAGGTCGTCGGATAGATGGCTGTTGTCGCGGCCCCGGCCAGCATCACGGCGAGGTCGGCGATGACCCACTCGTAGCGAGTGCTCGAGGCGATCGCCACCCGCTGCTCGAGCTCGATCCCCAGAGCGTCCAGGCCCGCCGCGATCTGGCGCACGCGGGCATCCGTCTGCGCCCAGGTGACCGACTCCCAGTCCTCGCCCCGGGGAAAGCGGAACGCCTCTGCCTCGGGAGTCTTGGCGACCCGGTCGACGAACAGATGAGCCACGGACCGGGCCCGGTGCTCAATGAGGGAAAGGTCGCTGTGCTCATCGCTCGCCATAAGGGCCATTCTCAGCTCCTGAAGAGGGTTTAGTGCGTAGGTACCCGGATGATGTCAGCACAGGCGCCGTTCGTAAAGCCCAGAAACTGGAATGTTCCTGATCGAGCAGTGGCTAGACAGATTCACCTCTGGCGCCGGCGGGACCGGACCCATGTTTGTCACGTGGCTTTCGGGTATTGGCAACGGAATAGAGCGTGTCCAGCTCATCCATGTGCTTGTTCGCGACGACCTTGCGCTTGAGCTTCATGCTCGGGGTGAGGTCGCCATCCTCGATGGAGAGATCCTTGTCCAGAATGATGAACTTCTTGATCTCTTCCCAGTGGTTGAGCTGGGCGTTGAGCTGCCCGACGTAACCCTTGACCAGTTCGCGTACCTCGGGTGTGCCGACGAGCTTGGCGTACGGCATCCGAGGCATGCCGTTCTCCTTCGCCCAGGCCGCCATGGTCTCGGCGTCGAGGGTGATCAGTGCGGTCACGTAGCTTCGACCCTCACCATGAACGATGAGCTGGCTGGCGTAAGGGCACACTCCCTTGAAGATCGCCTCCATGATGGACGGGGCGACGTGCTTGCCGTTGGAGGTCTTGAACAGGTCCTTCTTGCGATCGGTGATGCGCAGGAACCCACGCTCGTCGAGGTTGCCGATGTCCCCCGTGTGCAGCCATCCGTCCGGGTCGATCGCTTCAGCGGTGTCCACGGGAAGGTTGTGGTAGCCGTCCATGATGCCCGGGCCACGGAGCAGGATCTCCCCGTCGTGGGCGATCTGGACCTCGGTGCCCGGCACCGCCCAGCCGACGCTGCCGAAGGCGTAGGCGCCCGGCCGGTTGACGAAGGAAGCCGCGCTGGACTCGGTCAGGCCGTACCCGTCGAGGATGAGCAGGCCTGCGGCGTCGAACCACTCAGCTATGTCCTTGTCAAGTTTTGCCGATCCGGAGATGAAGAACCTGATTCGGCCGCCGAACATCGCCTGGAGCTTGTTCAGCACCAGATTGTCGGCCAGCAGGTACTGGGCGGTCAGCAGCGGGGACGTCGAGCGCCCTTCAGCGCGCCGGACGGCGACCTGACGGCCGATCCCGATGGCCCAGTCGAACAACATGGCCTTGATGCCGCCCTCGGCCCTCACCGTGGTCGTGATCTTGGCATGGGCCTTCTCAAAGATGCGTGGCGCCGCACCCATGAAGGTCGGCGAGATGACCGCCAGGTTGTCGATGATCTTGCCGGGTCGCCCATCGAGTGCGGTGGGGAAACCGATCTGCATCGGCAGGGTGAGCAGCACCTTGCCCAGCACATGGGCCAGCGGCAGCCAGAGGAACTGCAGGTCTTCCGGGCCAAGGATCCCCACAGCGTGCACTGCGGCCGCCTCATAGGTCCAGTTGTCGTGGGAGAGGCGAACCCCCTTGGGTCGCCCCGTCGTGCCAGACGTGTAGATGAGGGTGGCCAGATGTTGCGGCTCGATGGAGCCGATCCGGTCGTCCACGACCGACGGCACCCTGGCCAGCTCGGCTTCGCCCAGCTTCTCCAGGTCCTCAAGGGAGATGACCCAGTCCCCATCGGCCGTTCCAGCGAACGTGACGACCTTGGCGACCTCGGGCAGCGCCGAGCGGTTGGCGCGAAGCTTCGCGATCTGGGCGTCATCCTCCGCGAATGCAACACGACTCTGCGAGTCGGCCATAATGTAGATCAGGTCGGAGTCGGAGGTCGTGGGATAGATGGCGGTCGTCGCGGCGCCGGCCAGCATCACGGCAAGGTCGGCGATCACCCACTCGTAGCGAGTGTTCGAGGTGATCGCCACCCGCTGCTCGGACTGGATCCCCAGGGCCACCAGACCCGCCGCCAGATCACGCACCCGGGCGTCCGTCTGGGCCCAGGTGACCGACTCCCAGTCCCGTCCCCGGGGGAACCTGAACGCCTCTGCCTCGGGCGTCTTGGCCACGCGGTCGACGAACAGGTGGGCCACCGAGCGGGCCCGCTTCTCGACCAGAGAGAGGTCGATGCGCTCGTCGCTCACCGAGAAAGACAATGTCGCTCCTGATGTGGGGTCCTGCGTGTGATGTCTGTCCTGCGTAGACAACGCGATCATGTCAGCACGAGCGCTGTTCGCCAGAGCCGGTGCCGTGAAAGGTGGCGTCTGGCCTCTCAGCATCCACAACGAGGCTGGTCACACGACTGGCGAGGAGAGCACCGTCCGGGCGCGCTCGACGTCCTCGGACATCTGCGTCAGCAGGCCCTTGACGGACTCGAACTTCTCTGTCGGACGCAATCGCTCGACGAAGTCGCCGGCCACGGTCTCGCCATAGAGATCGAGGTCCGTGCGACCCAGCACGTAGGCCTCGACCCGGCGCTGGGTGCCCTCGAAAGTCGGGTTGGTGCCGATCGAGATCGCCGCCGGTAGCTTGTGGTCCGGATCGCCCTGGGCCAGCTTCGGCTGGATCAGCCACCCCGCATAGACACCGTCCGCGGGGGTCAGCCCCGCGGACTCCTGGCTCAGGTTCGCTGTGGGATAGCCGAGCTCGCGCCCGCGGTGATCGCCGTGCACGACCTCCCCGCAGACCCGGTGCGGGCGACCCAGGATCTCGGTCGCGGTCGCGACGTCACCGCTGGTCACCAGTGCGCGTACACGGCTGGAGGACCAACGACCGCCATCGCCGATGTCCTTGAGGGCGAGCACCTCGAAGCCGTGCTGCACGCCGATCTGGCGGAGCGTGTCGACATCGCCG
The DNA here is from genome assembly GCA_014377705.1 of Dermatophilaceae bacterium. Taxonomy (GTDB): domain Bacteria; phylum Actinomycetota; class Actinomycetes; order Actinomycetales; family Dermatophilaceae; genus UBA4719. The sequence continues at coordinate 5,075 of JACMPC010000210.1, read as the reverse complement.
GAGTTGCGCACACCGAATCGGGTGTCCTCCCCCACGACCACCACGCTGGCGCCCAGAGCCTTGACGAAGACATCGACCACGAAGCGCTCAGGGGTCCACAGGGCGAACTCGCGGGTGAACTTCATGACCAGAACGGCATCCAGTCCGGTGGCCTCAAGCAGGTCCAGACGCTGCTGCGGGGCGGTGATGATCTGTGGCGCCCGGTCAGGGTGCAGGACGGCGACCGGGTGTGGCTCGAAGGTGACCGCGACAGCCCGCGCGTTCTCCGCCCGGGCCCGCGCGACGACTGTCGCCAGGACCGCCTGATGTCCCTTATGCACGCCGTCGAAGTTACCCAGGGTCGCCACACTGGGGCCGTAGCTCTCAGGGACCTGGGAGAGGTCGGTCCATCGCTCCATTGGGGACACTCTACGAACCCGACGGACTGAAGACGACGTGGGCCTTGGCCAGGGTGCCGCTCTCGTCGAGCATCGCCACCAGATTCCCCTCAGGAGCAAAGGCCGCAATGGGTTGGGGGCGACCTGGCGGGCTCGACGGGATGCGCTGTCCATAGCCGACCGCCGTCGCTTCAGGTCCGGTCAGCTCACGAGACTCGAAGGAGTCACGAGCGGCAGCCGCCAAGCTGATCACCGGTATGTCGCCGGCCTCGCTGGCCACCTCCAGGTCGTCAATCGAGTGCGCGCTTTCAAGCCCGAAACGCCCCACCCGGGTGCGCCGCAGTGCAGTGAGGTGCCCGCCGACCCCCAGTGTCGCGCCCAGATCCCGAGCGAGCGCCCGCACGTACGTCCCGGACGACACGTCCACGATCACGTCGAGGTCCCAGATCCCGTGCTCCGCAGTCACAGGCTCCGCGGTCACAGGCTCCGCGGTCACAGGGTCCGCGTTCACAGGCTCCGCAGGCACGGACTCCGCGGTTCCGGACTCCGCGGTCACAGGCCCGAGGACGGTCCCGGTCCGCTGGTGCAGCACTTCGAACCGGCTGACGGTAACCGGTCGGGGCCGCAGGACCACGTCCTGGCCTGCACGTACCCGCGCATACGATCGCTGCCCCTCCACCTTGATCGCGCTGACCGCGCTGGGCACCTGAGATATCTCACCGGTGAGACCGGCAATGGCCTGCTCAACCGCCGCGGCGGTCAGCCCGGCGACGTCGTGGGAGGCTGTGACCTCACCCTCAGCGTCATCGGTGACCGTCGACTGACCCAGCCGAATGGTTGCGGTGTACGTCTTGTCGCAACCCACCAGGAAGGTCAGCAGCCTGGTGGCCCTGTTGATGCCCAGCACCAGGACACCGGTGGCCATCGGGTCCAGCGTCCCGGCATGGCCGACCCGGCGGGTGTCACACAGGCGCCGGCAGCGGGCGACGACGTCGTGGCTGGTCCATCCGGCAGGCTTGTCGACGATGAGCAGCCCATCAGCGGTGGCCATCGTCTCCGGCGCCATCCTCTGTCAGGCCCGTCGCGTCCTGGCCCGTCGCGTCCTGGCCCGCCGAGTCTTCGTCTGCCGAGTCATCGTCTGCGGAGTCATCGTCTGCGGAATCGAGCCCGGTGACGTCATCGTCGTCGGGAGCCGGCTTCTTGTACGGGTCCGCGTCACCGGCATACGTGGCGCCTGCCCGGGCCGCGGCAACCTCCGCGTCACGCTGTTTGGCGGTGAGCAGCAGGTCCTCGAGGTGGGCCGCTCCCTCCGGAATCGCGTCGGGGATGAACTCGAGCGTGGGCGTGAGCCGGATGCCGATGCCCTTGCCCACGGCCGAGCGGAGCTTGCCCTTGGCGGACTCCAGAGCGGCAGCTGTCTCGGCGCGTTCGGCCTCACCACCGAACACCGTGTAGAACACCGACGCGTTCTGCAGATCGCCGGTCACCCGGACGTCGGTGATCGTGATGAAACCAAGTCGCTCGTCCTTGACGCGGTATTCCAGCGTCTCGGCCACCAGCACCTTGATACGGTCTGCGATCTTCTTCGCTCGTGCCGGATCAGCCATGGATCCTTCTCTCCTACGAAACAACACGAAAAATGAACAGGGCATGAGCCGGCGTGCAGTGGATCAGGAAGAGACTCCATGGTCGCCGAACGGCCCTTGAGTGAGCGGGCTGAAGCCAGTCAGCCCGCTCACCGGGCGAGCCACGATCAGGTGCGCGGGATCTCGCGCATCTCGTGGGTCTCGATGACGTCGTCAACCCTGATGTCGTTGAAGCCGCCGAGGTTGATACCGCACTCGAAGCCCTCGCGAACCTCGGTGACGTCGTCCTTGAAACGACGCAGACCGGTGATCTCGATGCCCTCGCCGACGACGGCACCGGCACGCAAGATCCGTGCTTTGGTGCCACGCTTGATCTCGCCGGATCGGATCAGCGAACCGGCGACATTGCCGAACTTCGAGGACTTGAAGACCTCACGGACCTCGGCGGTGCCCAGCTGGACCTCTTCGTACTCCGGCTTGAGCATGCCCTTGAGCGCTGCCTCGATGTCCTCGATCGCCGAGTAGATGACCGAGTAGAAGCGCATGTCCACGCCCTCGCGATCAGCAAGCTCCGCGACCCGCTCTGCCGGCTTGACGTTGAAGCCGATGATGACGGCACTGTCGACCGTCGCCAGGTTGACGTCATTCTGCGTGATCGCACCCACCCCGCGGTGGATGATCCGAAGGTCGACCTCGTCACCGACGTCGATCTTGAGCAAGGCGTCCTCGAGCGCTTCGACGGAACCCGACACGTCGCCCTTGATGATGAGGTTGAGGTTGTCGACCTTGCCGGCGGCCAGGGCCTCGTTGAGGTCCTCGAGACTGATCCGCTTGCGACGCTTGGCCAGGCTGGCCGCGCGCTGTGCGGCCTCACGGCGCTCCGCGATCTGACGCGCGGTGCGGTCGTCAGGTGCCACCAGGAACGTGTCACCGGCACCGGGTACCGAGGTCAGGCCGAGCACCATCACCGGACGCGAGGGCGTGGCCTCCTCGACGTTGTCACCGCGCTCGTCGAGCATGGCGCGGACGCGGCCGTAGCCACCTCCGGCCACGATCGAGTCACCGATGCGCAGCGTTCCTGACTGGACCAGAACCGTGGCCACGGGGCCTCGACCCTTGTCGAGGTGTGCCTCGATGGCAACACCCCGGGCGTCCTTGTCCGGGTTGGCCCGCAGGTCGAGCGCCGCATCGGCGGTCAGCAACACAGCCTCGAGCAGAGTGTCGATATTCGTGTGCTCTTTGGCCGAGACGTTGACGAACATCGTCTCGCCGCCATACTCCTCTGCCACGAGGTTGTACTCGGTGAGCTGCTGGCGGACCTTGTCGGGGTTGGCCCCCTCCTTGTCCACCTTGTTGACCGCCACCACGATCGGGACACCAGCGGCCTGGGCGTGGTTCAGCGCCTCGATCGTCTGCGGCATCACCCCGTCATCAGCTGCGACCACCAGGATCGCGATGTCGGTGACTGCGGCACCACGGGCACGCATGGCCGTGAAAGCCTCGTGACCAGGCGTGTCGATGAACGTGATGGGGCGCTCGATGCCCTCGTGATGGGAGAGAACCTGGTAGGCACCGATGTGCTGCGTGATGCCACCGGCCTCATGCTGGGCGACCTTCACGGAGCGTACCGCGTCCAGCAACCGGGTCTTTCCATGGTCGACGTGACCCATGACGGTCACGACCGGCGGACGGGGTTTGAGGTCCTCATCGCCCTCTTCGGCCAGCTCGGCGTCGAGGTCGATGTGGAACTGACCGAGCAGCTCGCGCTCCTCGTCCTCCGGAGAGACGACCTCGATGTCGTAGCCGAGCTCACCACCCAGGGCACGGAACGTCTCTTCGTCCAGGGACTGAGTGGCCGTGGCCATCTCGCCGAGGTGGATGAGCACGGTGACCAGGCTCGCTGGGTTGGCATTGATCTTGTCGGCGAAGTCGGTCAGCGAGGCACCACGACGCACCCGGATGACGGTCTTGCCGTCGCCGCGGGGAACCGTGACACCGCCGAGCGACGGGGCCTGCATCTGCTCGAACTCCTGGCGCTTCGCACGCTTGGACTTACGTCCGCGAACGGGACGCCCGCCACCACGGCCAAAGGCGCCCTGTGTGCCACCGCGGCCACCGGGTCCACCGGGACGACCGCCACCACCACCGGGACGACCGGCGAAGCCGCCGCCACCACCGGGACGACCGGCAAAACCGCCGGGAGCGCCGCCCGGAGCGCCGCCGGGACGACCGGGAGCGCCACCCCGAGCCGGCCGGGCACCGGGGCGACCGACCGTCGTACGGTCCGGCATCATGCCCGGATTCGGGCGTGGGGCACCGGGACGGGGACCGCCGGCGCCAGCCGGAGCCGGACGACCGCCCTGCGGGCGGGGCATCCCCTGGCTCGGCGCAAACGGATTGTTACCCGGACGGGTAGCCGACTGAGCGTCGCGGCCTTCGCGCGGCTCGCGGCCCTCGCGGCCACCTCGCGGCATGCCCTGGCTCGGTGCGAACGGGTTGTTGCCGGGGCGAGGTGCGCCGGGTCGCGGCGCGGGACGCGGGGTATCGGCGCCACCCGCTCGAGCAGCCGGCGCCTCGGCGGCAGGCGTCTTGGCGGCAGGAGCCTTCGGGGCAGGAGCCCTGGGGGCGGGAGCCCTCGGCCCAGGGATCGCTGCACGTGCTGGTGCGGGCGACACTTCGGCCGCCGCAGGAACGGGGGTCGCAGGCACGGCGGGAACGGCGAAAGGGGTCGGCACTTTGGCAGCCGCATGCGTCGCGGGAGCGGCCGGAGCCAAAGGCGCAGGGGCTGCAGGCACCGCAGGGCCAGGTTTGGCCACCGACGGCTTCGCGGCCGGTTTTGCGGGGCTGGCCTTGTCGTTCTTGGCCGAAGCGGCCGCAGCCTGCTCGGCAGGGAACGACTCGCGAACCTTGCGGACGACAGGTGGTTCGATGGTCGAGGATGCCGACCGGACGAACTCGCCCTGTTCTTTCAGATGGTTGAGCAAAGTCTTGCTCTCGACTCCGAGCTCTTTCGCGAGCTCGTAGACCCGGACCTTAGCCACGTTTCTCCTCGTCTGTGGCCCGGATTTCGAGATGAAGCGCGGGCCATCGTTAGTGCTGGGGGTTGCTCATC
>JACMPC010000209.1 GCA_014377705.1 Dermatophilaceae bacterium | reverse complement strand
GCCCGTCCGACTCTCGCGGGCCCCTTCATCAAGTTCATGCAGCAAACCTGCCCTCGGATTCTTGCGGACTATTTGCGGACCGCGGTGCCCCAATCACCCTCTGAACTGGGCAAACGCGCAGATTCAGACGTTGAAGCGGAACTCCACCACGTCACCGTCGGCCATGACATAGTCCTTGCCTTCCATCCGGACCTTGCCGGCTGCCTTCGCCGCAGCCATGGTCCCCGCAGCGACGAGGTCGTCATACGAAACGATCTCAGCCTTGATGAACCCGCGCTGGAAGTCGGTGTGGATGACCCCGGCGGCCTGAGGCGCCGTCCAGCCACGGTGAATCGTCCAGGCCCGCGTCTCCTTGGGTCCGGCAGTCAGGTAGGTCTGCAGCCCGAGGGTCGAGAAACCCACTCGAGCGAGCTGGTTCATACCGGCCTCCTCGACGCCCACCGACTCCAGCAGCTCGGCTGCGTCCTCGGGCTCAAGCTCCGTGAGGTCCATCTCGAGCTTGGCGTCGAGATAGATCGCCTCGGCAGGGGCAACCAGCTCTGACAGCTTCGACTTGAGAGTGCAGTCGGTCAGCTGGTCCTCGTCCAGGTTGAAGACATAGATGAACGGCTTGGTGGTCAGCAGGGACAGCTCGCGGATCGCCCCGAGGTCCACCCCAGCAGCCGCGCCCGAGCCATACAGGGTGTCGCCGGCCTCCAGCACCTTCTGGGCGGCCACCGCGTTGTCCAGGGCCGCCTTGTTCTCCTTGTTGACCCGGGCGTCCTTCTCCATCCTCGGCACGGCCTTCTCGAGGGTCTGCAGGTCGGCCAGGATCAGCTCGGTGTTGATCGTCTCGATGTCGTCCTTGGGGCTGACCTTGCCCTCCACGTGCACGACATCGTCATCGTTGAACACCCGGATGACCTGGCAGATCGCGTCGGCCTCACGGATGTTGGCCAGGAACTTGTTGCCCAGTCCCTCACCCTCGGAGGCGCCGCGAACGATGCCGGCGATATCCACGAAAGACACAGTCGCAGGCTGGACACGCTTGCTGGAGAACAGGTCGGACAGCACCTGAAGCCGCGGGTCGGGCAACGCCACGACGCCGACGTTGGGCTCGATCGTGGCGAACGGGTAGTTCGCCGCCAGCACGTCATTCTTGGTCAGGACGTTGAAAAGGGTGCTTTTGCCGACGTTGGGCATGCCGACGATGCCGATAGTAAGTGCCACAAGAACAGGAGTTTAGTGGCTAAAGCAGCCGTATGCCGCCACTCACCGTGGAGCGCACTCCTTCGTCGTGTCGTGAGGGTGGCTGTCGGTGGCTTCTGGCAACGTAGGGCACATGGAGATCTTGGTTGCCGCAGTGGTCGGGATGCTCATCGGCGCGGTCGTGGCGTGGCTCGTCGCTCAGGTGCTCTTCACCGGACGATCCGCGGCGCTGTCCACCGAGCGTGACCTGTTGCGCGAGCGGGTGATCGACCTCGAGTCCGCCATCGGCGACGGCGCCCAGACCGCTACCATCTTGGCCCCCCTGCGCGATGCCCTGGTGCGTGTCGAACGTCAGGTGGGGACGCTGGAGCGCGATCGGGTCGAGCAGTTCTCCCAGGTCAGCATGCAGCTGGCCGACGTGACGACCTCCACCGACGCGCTGCGCTCCCAGACAGCCTCGCTTGTGGGTTCCCTCAACGCGTCCACGATTCGCGGCAACTGGGGCGAGGTCCAGCTCCGTCGGGTCCTGGAGCACGCAGGCATGCTGGCCCGCTGCGACTTCGAGGAACAGGTCAGCGCGGTGAGCAGCCACGAACGGGGCGTGCGGCCTGACGTGGTGGTCCGTCTCCCCGGCGATAAGTGCCTGGTTATCGACGCCAAGGCCCCGCTGACTGCTTTTCTGGGTGCCCAGGCAGATGGCATCGACAGCGCGGAGCGCATCCGTCTGCTGGCTGCCCACGCGACGGCTCTGCGTGGACACGTGGACTCCCTCGCGACCAAGGCGTACTGGTCGGCCTTCACCAACACTCCCGAGATGGTGGTCTGCTTCATCCCAGGCGACGCGATCCTGGCCGCCGCGCTGGCCGCCGATCCGGCCCTGTTCGAGTACGCACAGGCCCGCAAGGTCGTACTTGCCTCCCCCGGCACCCTGCTCGCCCTCTTGCGCACCGTCGCCTTCACCTGGCAGCAGGACGCCCTGACAGCCAACGCCCAGCTGTTGCTGAAGCTCGGGAGCGAGCTGTATGCCCGACTGGGCACGCTGGGGTCGCACGCCACCAGGATGGGCGCATCCCTGCAGAAGTCCGTCGAGAACTACAACGCGCTGGTGGGCGCGCTGGAGTCCAGGGTGATGGTGACAGCCCGCAAGATGCACGAGCTGGGTCTGGCCGAGACGTCGTTGGCCGAGGCCGGGCCGATAGAGACAGCACCGCGGCCACTGACCGCCACCGAGCTGATCGCCGCGCTGGATTCAAGCGTGCTCGCCGACGTTGCTCGCCCTGAGCTGGACCTGAGCCAGGTGCGCGAGCTGGGACCGGGCAAGCGGCATACCGCTTAGTGCAGTGAGCCGGCGTCGTGGCGCAGAGTGTTCGCGTCGACCCCGGACTTGGCCTTGAGGTCGCGACGCAGCTCATGCGGCAGGGAGAACAGCACGCTCTCCTCGGCGGCGACCACCGGCTGCACATCGCCGTAGCCATGGTCGGCCAAGAGGTCGAGGACACCGCGCACCAGCACCTCGGGCACGCTCGCGCCGCTGGTGACACCAACGGTGCCGACCCCCTCGAGCCAGGCGGGGTCGATCTCGTCGGCGAAGTCCACCAGGTGACCCGCCCCGGCGCCGTGCTCGAGAGCGACCTCGACCAGCCGCACAGAGTTGGAGGAGTTCCGCGATCCGACAACGATCATCAGGTCGGTGTCCGGCGCCATCTGCTTGACGGCGGTCTGGCGATTCTGGGTGGCGTAGCAGATGTCATCGCTGGGGGGGTCCTGCAGTTCCGGGAACTTCTCGCGCAACCTTCGCACCGTCTCCATGGTCTCGTCCACGGACAGCGTTGTCTGCGACAGCCAGACCACCTTGGACGGGTCGCGGACCTCTACGGCGTCCACATCGCCGGGACCCTCCACAATCGTCACGTTGTCAGGGGCCTCACCCGCGGTGCCGACGACCTCCTCATGACCCTGATGACCGATCAGCAGAATGTCGTAGTCCTCGCTGGCGAAACGCAACGCCTCGTGATGGACCTTGGTCACCAGAGGGCAGGTGGCGTCGATCGTCTTCAGCGACAGCGCCCGGGCCTGGTCGTGGACGACCGGCGCTACCCCGTGGGCGGAGAAGATGACAGTGGCTCCCTCCGGCACCTCCTGGGTCTCGTCCACGAAGATGGCGCCGCGCTGCTGCAACGTTGTCACCACGTGCTTGTTGTGAACGATCTCCTTGCGGACATAGACCGGCGGCCCATAGAGCTCCAGCGCCTCCTCGACCGTCACCACGGCCCGATCGACCCCGGCGCAGTAACCGCGCGGGGCAGCAAGCAACACTCGTTTTGCGGTAGCAGTCACACTACTATCGTAAGTCGCCTCATACAGTGACCTGGTGAGCAGTCCACAGCCCCTCCCTGAACGTGCCGGCGAGACAACCGCGCAGGACCCCTGGCCAGTCCGGCTGCTCAGTCTGAAGATCGCGGACTACGTCGACAAGATGTCCCTCCTGTGGGTCGAGGGACAGATCGTCCAGGTCAGCCGCCGCTCCGGACAGGCCACTGCCTACCTGACGCTGCGCGACGTGGACGTCGACATGTCGCTGAACGTCACGATCCGCACCAGCACGCTGGACGCGCTGTCGACGCCGCTGGCCGAGGGCGCGCGCGTCGTCGTCCAGGCCAAGCCGACGTTCTGGACGAAGCGCGGCTCCCTGCAGCTCTCAGCCCGACAGGTACGCCCGGTCGGGGTCGGCGAGCTGCTCGCCCGACTCGAGCACCTCAGGCGCCTGCTGGCGTCCGAGGGGTTGTTCGACCGGGACCGCAAACGGCCGTTACCCTTCCTGCCCGGAAGAGTCGGCCTGATCTGTGGTCGGGCCAGCGCGGCGGAGAAGGACGTCGTCGAGAATGCCCGACGACGTTGGCCCGCGGTCCAGTTCGAGATCCGGACGGTCTCCGTCCAGGGGCCCAGTACCGTGCCGGAGGTCAGCGCCGCACTGCGCGAGCTCGACGCCGATCCCCGGGTCGATGTCATCGTGATCACCCGGGGCGGTGGCTCGTTCGAGGACCTGCTGCCCTTCAGCAACGAGGCACTGATCAGGGCGGTGGCCAAGGCAGTCACCCCGGTGGTCAGCGCAATCGGCCATGACGTCGACACCCCGTTGCTGGACTTCGTGGCTGACGTGCGTGCTTCGACCCCGACGGATGCGGCCAAGAAGATCGTCCCCGATGTGAGGGAGCAGCGAGCAGCGGTTGAGCAGACCCGACAGCGGGTATGCCGCGCCGTCACCTCCAGGGTGCACACCGAACGTCGCCTCCTCATCTCCCTGCGATCGCGGCCGGCCATGGCCGACCCCCGGGCCATGATCACCACCCGCAGGCAGGAGCTCGATGCCCTCACCGACCGGGCCCGCCGGCAGGTCAGCGCCAGCGTGCACCGCGCCTGCGACCAGATCGGCCACCTGCGCTCGCAGGTTCGGGCGCTGTCTCCGCTGGCCACCCTCGAACGGGGGTACGCCGTCGTCCAGCACGCCGACGGCCAGGTCGTCATGGACCGGGCGGACGTCGCGCTCGATGAGCTGCTGCGGGTGCGGGTGGCCCGGGGCGACTTCGGAGTGCGGCCCGTCGGCAAAGAGACCTAGCAGGCCTCGCGCCGCAGGCGAGCCGGCCGCCCTAGAGTATTCGGGTGACAGCCAAGGACAGCGGGACTCCGGTCCCCAGGACAGCCGACCTCCCGGACATCACCGACCTTACCTACGAGCAGGCGCGCGACGAGCTGATCTCGATCGTCAGCCAGCTTGAGGGCGGGCAGATCGGCCTCGAGGAGAGCATGGCCCTCTGGCAGCGCGGGGAGGCTCTGGCGACCCACTGCAACACGTGGCTCGATGGAGCCGAGGCCAGGCTCAGCACCGGGTCCGAGACCAACAAGCAGGTCTGACCGAGCAGGTCTGACCGAGCAGGACCGACCGAGCAGGACCGACCGAGCAGGACGGACCGAGCAGCACCGACCGAGCAGGACCGGCAAAGCAGGACCGAGCCTGCCGCGTCAGCTCGGCGGAGCTGGCACGGGCTTGAGCGCCTCGGCGAACTCAGCCAGGCGGACATACGGCGCGGTGCCGCTCAGGACGGTCGTCAGAGGGCGCACTCCCGATGCTCTCGACAGCAGGCTGCGCTGGACGGTATCCCGCGAGCTGAGCTTGCGCCAGGTCGTCCCGGCCGCGGTCAGGGTGCCCTCAGCCTGGCCGTCCGACGTCACGGCCGATATCCACCTCTGGTTGGCGCCGGTTACCGGCGTCTGGTCGATCGAGACGTACTCGCCATCCGGCGAGAGGTAGCCCGCGTGCCAGGTCCCGACCCCTGCAGCGGCCGGGGTGAAGCGGACGTTGGTAGCCTTCCAGCCGGCCGGGAGCTGTGGCTGGGAGATCGCCCAGCCGGTTTCCCTGCGCACCTGCGTGGCCACGGAGGTGACGTCAACCGCGGGCTGACTGACCTCGCGGACCCGGGGCACCATGGCCACCCAGGCCAGAACCGCCGCCAGGATGACGACCATCGAGATGACCATGCTCCACAGGCTTCCGAGGCCGCGCCGCGGGGTCGTCGGTTGCACAGCCGGAGGGGGCCCGGTCTCAGACGCATCGGTGGTACTCACGTACCCATCTTCGCTGAACCCCAGCGGTGTTGCCAGCGGTGCCGCCAGTCGGGGCCACGCGACCTCCGGCAGGTGCCGGCCCAGCGATAGGCTCCCTCGACATGCGCACCCTGGTGATCGGCGAGTCGCTGATCGACATCGTTCACCGCCCCGACGGCTCATCCCAGGAGCATGTCGGCGGAAGTCCGGCCAACGTGGCCATCGGTCTTGCCCGGCTCGGCCACGACGTCACCCTGGCCACCATGATCGGCGAGGACGAACGAGGTTCCAGGATCGCCGACCTCCTGCACGATGAGGGGGTCGGACTGACCCGGGGCAGCATCGGGCAGCGACGCACGTCCGTGGCCACCTCGACGCTGGACGCGACCGGCGCCGCGACATACAGCTTCGACCTTGCCTGGCAGGTGGGCGAGGACCAGCCCCTGGCCGGGCTGGCGCACGTCCACACCGGCTCCATCGCCGCCACATTGGAGCCCGGAGCCTCCGCCGTCCTGACCACGATCCAGCAGGCACGCCCGTACGCCACCATCTCCTACGACCCGAACGCCCGCCCTTCCCTGATGGGCGACCCGGCTGAGGTCCGCGCCAAGATGGAACAGCTGATCGGGCTCAGCGACGTGGTCAAGGCCAGCGACGAGGACATCGCCTGGCTGTATGACGGGGCGCCCGTCCCGGAGGTGCTGCGTCTGTGGGGCCGGCTGGGTCCCTCTCTGGTAGTGATGACGCGCGGTGACAAGGGCGTGGTGATCTGGCTGAGCTCCAGCAACGGGCTCACCACTGCCGACGCTCCGGTCATCGAGGTGGTGGACACCGTCGGTGCCGGGGACTCGTTCATGGCGGGCCTGCTGTCCGGGCTCCTGGAATCCGGGCTCCTGGGCGACCTCCAGGCCCGCGTGCGCCTGCGGGCGGCGGCTCTGGCCGAAGTGCAGCCTGCGATCCACCGCGCCCTGGCCTGTGCTGCGATCACCGTCTCGCGCCCGGGCGCCGACCCGCCGCACCTGACCGACCTGGGGTGACGCGCGCCACTTCTGGCAAGGTCATAGGCTGGAATGGTCCGCAGGCCAGGGCTGACCTTGGCAGGTCGCGGCATTCACATGCGTAGTCGTCGAAGGAGCCAGCGTGCCCAAGTTCGAATATGAAGACCTGCTTCCCCCGGGAGCCGACCACACGTCATACCGTCTGTTGACCACCGAAGGCGTAGAGACGGTCAAAGGCCCGGACGGCCTGGAGTTCCTCCAGGTCGCGCCCGAGGCGCTGCAACTGCTGACCGACACCGCGATGCATGACATCGCGCACTACCTGCGACCCGCGCACCTGACCCAGCTTCGCAAGATCATCGACGACCCGGAGGCCAGCAGCAACGACAAGTTCGTCGCGCTGGACCTGCTCAAGAACGCCAACATCGCCGCCGCCGGCGTGCTGCCGATGTGCCAGGACACCGGCACCGCGATCGTCATGGGCAAGCGCGGACAAAGGGTGCTCACCCAGGGGCCCGACGAGTCGTCCATTGCGGCCGGGGTGTCCGACGCCTACACGCGGCTCAACCTGCGCTACTCCCAGATGGCGCCGATCACGACCTGGCAGGAGAAGAACACCGGGTGCAACCTGCCCGCCCAGATCGAGCTGTATGCCGACACCGCGCCCGGCCACGAGACCACCTACAAGTTCCTCTTCATGGCCAAGGGTGGCGGCTCGGCGAACAAGTCCTACCTCTACCAGGAGACCGTGGCCATCCTGAACCCCGACGCCATGATGGCTTTCCTGGACGAGAAGCTGCGCTCCCTGGGCACGGCGGCCTGCCCGCCCTACCACCTCGCGATCGTCATCGGCGGCACCAGCGCCGAGTTCGCGCTCAAGACGGCGAAGTACGCCAGCGCGAAGTACCTCGACGAGCTGCCACGCGAGGGGTCAGCGACCACAGCCCACGGATTCCGGGACGTCGAGCTCGAGGAGAAGGTGCTCGAGCTGACCCGCAACTTCGGCATCGGCGCCCAGTTCGGCGGCAAGTACTTCTGCCACGACGTCCGGGTGGTCCGGCTGCCGCGCCATGGTGCCTCGCTGCCGATCGCGATCGCGGTCTCCTGCTCGGCCGACCGCCAGGCGCTGGGCAAGATCACGGCCGAGGGCGTCTTCATCGAGCAGCTCGAGACCGACCCCGCCCGCTTCCTGCCGGAGACCACCCACAAGCACCTCGGCTCGGACGACTCGACCGCCGATGACGACGTCGTGAAGGTCGACCTCACCCGGCCGATGGACGAGATCCGTGCCGAGCTGACGAAACACCCTGTGATGACACGCCTTTCGCTGACCGGGACACTGGTCGTGGCCCGTGACCTCGCGCACGCCAAGATCAGGGACCTGCTTGACGCGGGCAAGCCGATGCCGCAGTACCTGAAGGACCACCCGGTCTACTACGCCGGTCCGGCCAAGACACCAGAGGGTTATGCGAGTGGCTCGTTCGGCCCCACCACGGCCGGCCGGATGGACTCCTACGTCGAACGGTTCCAGTCCGTCGGCGGCTCGATGATCATGCTGGCCAAGGGCAACCGGTCCGGCCAGGTGACCGCCGCGTGCATGACCTACGGAGGGTTCTACCTCGGCTCCATCGGAGGTCCGGCCGCCCGGCTCGCCCAGGACTGCATCAAGTCTGTTGAGGTCCTCGAATATGCCGAGCTCGGCATGGAGGCAATCTGGAAGATCGAGGTCGAGGACTTCCCGGCGTTCATCGTCGTGGACGACAAGGGCAACGACTTCTACGCCGAGGCTGCCAAGCCCGTGGCCATGAGCATCCACAAGCGACCGGGGCTGTGATCGACGCATGAGCGAGGTCGGCCGCACGGTCCGCCCGCAGGCCGGCCGGGGTGCCTGGACCCCGGCGGAAGCCTGGGCCAAGCTGGCCCGGGGCAACGAAAGGTTCGTCGCCGGCGACTACTCGCACCCGAACCAGGACGCCGCCCGCCGGGACAGCCTGACTGAAGGACAGACGCCGTTCGCCGTCTTCTTCGGCTGTGCCGACTCCCGGGTGGCAGCCGAGATCATCTTTGACCGCGGGCTCGGCGACCTCTTCGTCGTACGCACCGCCGGCCACGTCGTCGACACGGGGGTGCTCGGCTCCATCGAGTTCGGGATCGCCATCCTGCACATCCCGCTCGTGGTCATCCTCGGGCACGACTCGTGTGGGGCCGTCGCCGCGGCAGTGGATGCGGTCCGCGACGGCGTGCTGCCCGGGGGGTACATTCGCGACATCGTCGAACGGGTCACCCCCAGCGTCCTGGCCGCGCATCAGGCCGGCTTGTCGTCGCCCGACGAGATCGAGGCTGAGCATGTCCGGCATACGCTGCATCTGCTCACCGATCGTTCCCGGCTGATCGCGGACCGCGTCGCCAGTGGCGAGCTCGCTGTCGTGGGCGCCGTGTACACCCTGGGGGACGGCCGCGCGCGCATCATGGACTCGGTCGGCCTAGATCTCCCCACCTAGAACACCACCACCACGCAGAGCAAGGCCGGAACCGGGAAGACATCGTCTTCTAGGTTCCGGCCTTCGTGCTCTGGTGAACCTACAGAGCAGGGGGCGTGATGGTGTTCATCTGCAGCGTGACGGCCGTCTGCGCCAGCAGCCTGCCACTGATCGACGCGTTGGTGTTCATGGCAATCATCGTCTTGGACAAGATCGTTCCCTCGAAGTGCGCGTTGGTGCCAATGGCAACCGCACCGGCGGACGCCCAGTACACGTTCTTGGCCTGTGCGCCACCCGAGAGGATGACCTGCTTGGCGTTGGCCTCAGTAAGACTCCCGGCAACCTGGAGGATGAACACGTCGTTCGGGCCACCCGCGAGAGTGACATCCTTCGAGATGGAAAGGTTGGTTGTCCATTTGTAGAGGCCTGGGGTCAGGGTCAGCCCGCCGATTTCTCCGGCGCCCAGGTTAAGAGCATCGGGCAACGTACGCCCTGCGGCATCGTTGTAGGCCGCTTCCATGTCGCCGACGGCAGCGGTCAGACGGGTGGCGTCTGTGATCCGGCAGGGGAGCGGCCCGGCAGCATCGACCGTGTAGATGATCCCGTTGACTTCTGCGCAGCTCAGCAGAAGGGCAGCGCCGGTGATGGGGCTGGTCCCCACGTTTCCGTTCACGGTGGTCTTGAAGACATCGGTGATCCCCGTCTTCGACAGGATGGTGAAGTCGCCGGCGGACGCCAGGTTCACCGGCGCCTCAGGGGATGCCGCGATGGCACTCGAGGTGCCGGCAGCGAGCATGGAGATGATCGCGATGGGAATAATGGCAAGAGTTCTTAGTCGCACAATTTCTCCTGTGGTTTCAGTGAGGTGAAGTATGTTTGCGTGACAAAAAATCAGGATTGTTCAGGCCTGTTCGTCAGGATTGACAAGTTCTTCCTGGTGGCGAGGCGATAGCTTTCCTGCCGTGCGCTTCGTCGATGCTTGAGGCACTGGTCGGTGCAGGAGGCACTGAAGAAGTCGGGGGGTG
>JACMPC010000208.1 GCA_014377705.1 Dermatophilaceae bacterium | reverse complement strand
GGGGCCCCCGCCCCCCCCCTCTCCCCCGGGCCCGGGGCCCGCCTGGCCCTGCCCGCGGCCGCCCGCCTGTTCGTCCCCGTGGCGCGCGACCTGGCCCCCCGCGCCGATGCCGCCGCGGAGGCCCCCGCCACCCTGGCGGCCGGACGCCACCAGCACCTCAGCATCGCTGCCCCCGGAACGACGTTCGCCGATGTCCTCGCCCCGTTCCTGGCCACCCTGCGTCCGGACGACCCTTTGCCGGCCGTCTCGGAGGAGCCCCCACAGCTGATCTACGATGCCCTCCGGTCCGGCGCCGACCTGGCCATCTCCACCGAGCACCCACCACCGGGACTGGCGTCGCGGCCGCTGGCAGTGCTGCCCATCTGGGCCTACGTGCCTGCCGGGCACCCCTGGGCCGCCCGGGGCTCGGTCAGCGTCGCCGACCTGGTCAGCCAGCGGCTGCTCCTGCTCACCGGTGACTACAGCCCGCGCAGGGTGCTGGACCGCTGGGTGGACCAGGCCGGGCTCACCTACTGCGGGATGCTGGAGTTCGGCACGCCACAGGTGGCCCAGGCCGTTGCCGCAGCGGGTCGCGGCATCGCCATCGTCTCCGACGACGCGCGCTTCGGCCTGCACTCTCTGGGCATCATCGGCCCCCGGGGCGCGCTGCACATCCGGCTGTATGCCGGGTGGGACCGTGAGCATCACGCCGCCGCTACGATCGGCGCGCTGGCACTGCGACTGAGCGAGTACTGCGTCGAACGCTACGGACCGCAGGTGGCACCCTGCCGGCAGGAGGAGCTGAAACCGCCGGACCGGTAGTCCCAGCCCGGCGTACTCGCAGGTTCGGGTGACAGAGTGGCCTCCATGTCACAGCCCTCAGGGGACGCGCCCGCGGACCCCTCGACCAGGCGGCGGCCTCCGTCGAGCCCGGAGCCTGACATGTCCCAGGCCCGGCGCGCCTGGTTGCTGCTTCGCGAGCTGGCCGGCATCCTTGGGGCCTCCATCCTGGTGTCGCTGTTCGTCAAGACCCTCCTGGTCCAGGCGTTCTTCGTCCCGTCCGGGTCCATGGAGCCGACCCTGCACGGCTGTGAGGGATGCTTCAACGACCGGGTGCTCGTGAACAAGCAGACCAGCCTGCTGGGCGGCATCCACCGCGGCGACGTAGTGGTGTTCCACGACTCCGACGGCTGGCTCCCACCGGCGCTCACGTCAGGGGACCAGAGTGGGGTGCACGACGCCCTCACCTTCATCGGCCTCGCGCCGTCCAGCGCTGAGAGCAACCTGGTCAAGCGCGTGATCGGCGTCGGGGGAGACACCGTCGAGGGACGAGACGGCACGGTCTATCTGAACGGGACCAGGCTCGACGAGCCCTACGTCTTCCCCGGGAACCGCCCCAGCGACGTCCCCTTCAAGGTCACCGTGCCGGCCGACAAGCTGTGGGTGATGGGCGACCACCGCGCCGAGTCGGCGGACAGCCGGTTCCACCAGCAGGACCCTGGGAAGGGATTCGTCCCGGTCGACCAGGTGGTGGGTCGGGCCTTCGTCATCGCCTGGCCACTGAACCGCGCCGGCACCCTCAACCGACCCGCGACCTTCGACCAGCCCGACGGATCCGCCAAGAGCTGAGCAGCAACAGCCGCCGCCCTGCCGATCCGCCAGACCCGAACCTCGGCCGACCCCACCACCCCGGCCTCCAACAGCCGGCGAGTCTCGTCGCCGGGCAGGCCGAGGTCGGTCAGGATCGCCTTCGTATGCTCCCCGACCGCCGGAGGCGGGACCTGGAGTCACTGAGGCGGTCGTCCTGGGACCGCGCCGCGGCGCGCCCGCCAGGACCGGACCCGGCCCGCGTCCAGGACGTCACTATCGACGGTGTCCTGAGAGGGCGGCCCTACCGGACCAGCCCGGAACCGCGCCCGCTGGTGATGTTCACCCGCGGGGGCAGCTTCGTGCTGGGCGACCTGTACTCTCACGACCGGGTATGCCGGCTCAGGCCCCGAGCCGCTTGCTCATCAGCGTGCGCAGTCCCGGCATCAGGTCGGCGGCGAAGGACGTGAGGAACCGGGACTGGTCATGACCTGGCCCGTGGAAGACCAGGTGGTTGAAGCCGAGGTCGAGGTACGGCGTGATCTGGGCGAGCGCGGTCTCGGCATCGGAGGCCACGATCCAGCGGCTGGCCACCTGCTCGATCGAGAGCGCATCGCTGGCGGCCTCCATCTCGGTCGGGTCACTGAGGCCGTGCTTCTGCTCGGGGGTCAGCGACAGCGGGGCCCAGAACCGGGTGTTCTCCAGCGCCAGCCGGGGGTCTGGGTCGTAGGAGAGCTTGATCTCGATCATCCGGTCAAACGAGTCGACGGCTCGCCCGGCGGTGGCCAGGCCCTCGTCGACGGCGGGGATGAGCTTGTCGCGATAGAGCTCTGCGCCCTTGCCCGAGGTGCAGATGAACCCGTCCCCCGAGCGCCCGGCATACCTGGCGACCACCGGGCCACCCGCGGCGACGTAGATGGGCACCGGCCCCTCCGGGCGGTCATACACGGTGGCGTTGTGGGTCTGGTAGTAGTCGCCCTCGAAGGTGACCCGCTCGCCGGCCCAGAGCTCGCGCATCAGGGCGACGGCCTCACGCATCCGGGCGAACCGCTCCTTGAAACCGGGCCACTCGAGCCGCGAGACGGCGACCTCGTTCAGCGCCTCGCCGGTGCCGATGCCGAGCATGACCCGGTCGGGATACAGGCAGGCAAGAGTGCCGAACGCCTGGGCGACCACGGCCGGGTTGTAGCGGAAGGTCGGGGTCATCACCGACGTGCCCAGCAGGACCCGCTCGGTGCGCTCGCCGGCCGCGGCCAGCCAGGCCATCGAGAACGGGGCATGGCCACCGTTATGCCGCCAGGGCTGGAAGTGGTCGGAGATCATCACGCTGTCCAGCCCGACCTGCTCGGCCTGGACCGCGAACTCGACGAGCTCGCGAGGGGTGAACTGCTCTGCCGAAGCCTTGTAGCCGATCCGTAGCGTCATAAAGCGAGGGTTTCACGGATTGCGCCGCGCCGGGTGGGGTGTTCATCGTTGCGCTTTGGGGCGAACGACTTCATCATCATGGGAAGGGGGATCAAATGACCGTTCAGTCACAACAACATCCAGGGACGTCCCGGGTAGCTGCCGCGGCCGTGGCAGCAGGCGCGGTCGTCTCCGTGGCACTGGGGGTGTACGGCGGCCAGCACCAGCCGACCGGCCAGGCGACCTTCACCCTCGGCTTGGGCAGCATGATCGCAATGAAGGTCTGGCTGGCGCTGGCGGTCGGAGTGCTGGCCCTGGTGCAGCTGGTGTCGGCGCTGTGGATGTACGGCAAGCTGGGCCGTCCCGCAGGTCGGGCGGTCGCCATCACGCACCGCCTCTCGGGCACGACCGCCATACTGGTCAGCCTGCCCGTGGCCTATAGCTGCCTCTGGTCCCTGGGCTTCCAGAGCTATGACACCAGGGTGCTGGTCCACTCGCTGTTCGGTTGCGTCCTTTACGGGGCGTTCGTCACCAAGATCCTGGCGCTGAGGAGCAGGACGAGTCCGGGCTGGCTCCTTCCCCTCGCCGGCGGCTTGTTGTTCTCGGCGATCGTCATCGTGGTCCTGACCTCAGCGGTCTGGTACCTCAACACCACCGGGCTCCCGACCGGCAGCACCGGCTACTGAGCGGGTGCCGCCTGAGGCTTTCGCTGAACCGCCCCCGATGGCACCGTGAAGGCATGGGTCATTCACGCACATTGGTCCTTGTGGTGGCACATCCACCCACGGTGGCGCGGACCTGCGCCTCTGTCGCACCGGATCCGCCGTTCACCACCCGTTTGATCACAAGGGCGCTGTAGGTGACCCTGGGGGCCCTGTCGTCCGCCGACCTGTTGCGACCTGTTGCACGCGCCGGGCTTGGCGATCGGGTCGTCGGGGTGGACCCATTGACCGCCTCGGCGAGAATGGCGCGGATCTCCGACTCCATCGATCGGGATCGACCCGTGGCAACGCCCGTGGTCCGCGAAGGTCCCGTCTCGTTTGACGATCCGCCTGTGGCACAACCAGCGGGTACGGATCGTCCCGTCCGGGGCGAGGCGGTCGGCGCCGGACGCGTCAGCTCAGGCCCAGGGCGGCGCGTAGGCGCGCCGGGCTCATGGTGCCGGGTTGGCCGGTGTCCGCCGGGAAGGAGCCGAGCAGTCGGATCAGGTCGGGGCGGCGGGTGGGGTCATCCGCGCATTCGCGGGGTGTGTGTCCGGCCAGCGCGGGAATCGACTCGTCGAGCCAGGCTGCCTCGTACTTGCCGGCCATCTCCTCGAGCGCCGCGGCGATCGCCGGATCTGCGGCCGGGTCGAGGACGGTGGCGGGCGACGCTGCCGGGCTGCGCGCGGCGAGCTGCTGGACGGCTCGGAGGTCGCCGGCGGGGTCGCGGGTCTCGTGAAGCACCGTCGCTGACGGGTCAAGCTTGCCGATCGTGGCCAGAACACGCTCGAAGCGGGCCTCGCTGTTGGCGTGGACGTGCAGCTCGTCACCGCGCAGCTCGATGTTCGCGCGGATCCGCTGTATGCCGTGGGTGATCACGTGCTCGAACCAAGCCAGGGCGCCGTCCGGCTCGTCATCGTGGCGGTCGTACTCGTCATCCAGCGCCTGGGCCAGCCGGGCCGGCTCTGCGATCCGCAGCGTTGCATCGCAGAGCACTGACGACTCGCCCTCGGTGTTCTGCAGCACCGGCGGGGCGAATCGGCGGGACAGGAACGTGACGAGCTCGACGGGGTCGGGATCGTCGTCGAGCAGTGCGATGAGCTCGTCGCGCTCGCCGATGGATACCGGTTCGATCCCGCCGAAGATCTGCATCGTGTCGCCCGCCGGGACGACCCGGGCGCAGTACAGCTCGCCCACCTTCACCTGCCGGCTGCCGGCTCGCTCGCGCACCTCGTGGACGTCGCCGGTGCGCACGTCGCGCAGTGTGATCTGCTCGCCGCGCCGGACGGCGAGCACCTCGTGCACTGAACGCTGCACGAGCAGCCACTGCTCGGCCAGCAACTGCTCGTCGGTAGGCAGCAGCGAGCCACGCAACGCAAGGAAATCGGCGAACGCGCCGCCCTCGAACAGCACCGCGTCAGCAGCCAGGCCGGCTTCGATGGCCCGCTCCAGCGCATCGGGTGAGTCCCAGTACCGAGCACGCTCCTGCGCGGTCTGGATCAGCAGCGGGCCGGTCGGGCCGTCGAACAGGTCCGCCCCCGCCTTCTGATACAGCCATGCGGCCCGCTCGGCCAGCGGCAGCTGCTCGCGGTGCAGGTGGCACACCTTGTATGTGCGGCCCGAGCCGCACCAGCACGGCTGTTTGCGCCCGAGACCCGGACGCGGAGCGGGCTGGAAATGTTCGAGCAGCTGCACCAGCTCATGCTCGCGCGGCGCCCCGGCCCGGCGCAGCAGGGCCAGCCCGCGCACGGCATCGCCGCGGTCGCTGGCGTAGCGGGCCAGCGACATCAGCGTCAACGGCCACGACGGGTCCAGCGACTGCGCGGCGCCGTAGGTCTGCTCGGCCTGCTCGAGGTCACCGAGCCGCTCGTACGCCTTGGCCCGCAGCCAACGCAGCGCTGGGCGCGCCGCGCGCGGTGCCAGCGGCTCGATCGCCTCGGCGAACAGCCCCAACGCGACGGCGCCACGTTCCTCGTCGGCACTCGTCTCGGCCAGCACGGCAGCGGCGACGGCCGGTTCAGCGAGGAATTTCAGGGTTGCGCGCACCGTCGTGCGATCCAGGCGCAGCTCTGGGTCGCCGCGCAACGGCGCCGGATCGAGCTGCGGCGGGAACAGCCGGGACACGATGTCGACCAGTTCCTCGGCATCGCCGCCTTGCTGGACACTGGTCACGGTATCGATCAGCGCGGCCGTCTGCTCGTACAGCCGCACCGTTGCCAGCACGGCGAGAGCCTCGTCCTCGTGTAGCTCGTAGCGCGCCGCGGTCGTCTCGATCCGGCCATGGACGCGCCACATGTCGAAATCGAAGCCGCCGCGGGCAACCCAGCCACCCTCCTGGGCCAGGCCGCCGACCGAGAGCAGCTCACCCAGCGGCGCCACCGGCTCCCGGAACAGGCCCTCGTCCGCGGCACACGCCGTCCAGACGGCGACGTCGAGCATCTCGGGCCGGTCGGGACGCAAATCCAGCACGGCAGCCAGCGCCGGGCCGATCTCGCACGTCGTCAGCTCCCCGCCCGCGGCGAGCTCGAGCCCGGCCGCGGTGACACGCAACCCGACCAGATCACCGGCCCCGACGCCCAGCGTCGCGAACTGACCTGGTTGTAAGAGCAACACCCCGTCGTCACCCAGCACCATCTCCGGCACGCCGCGCTCGGCGAGGATGTCGCCGTCGAGGAACGGGGACACGTCCGCGATCGGCGAGCCGTCCGTGAGCCGCTGGTAGGTCTGGCTCTCGGTCAGCATCGACAGCGGCGCCAGATCGGGACCGAACCCGAGCATGTCGTGCTCGGCCTCCAGCGCGCTCAGGCGGTGCGTGAAGATCCGCCCGTCGAGCAAAGCCGGGATCCAGGCCCACCGCTCGTCGGCCAGCGGCATGACCAGCTCGGCCTCCTCATCGAGGATGTCGGTCAGCATGTCTTCCGGATCGGGCCCGAGGTCGATGCCGTCCGCGACCAGCACGGCTAACAGGTCGTCTTCGGCTATCGGGCCGCGCACCGAGAGGACCTGTCGGACAGCAGTGGCGATCGCCTCAAAGGAAGTGCCAGTCATTGCTGCGACACTACCCGCCGGCACCGTAGGTCCCGCGGGCGATCCTGACAGCCCACCCAGGTTCATCCCCGTTTGTGCGCCGGACGACTGCCCCACTGGCGCACGCCGGAGAGTACGACGCTCACTGCTTCTCTCAGAGAGCGCGCAAACAGATCTTTCGAGTCAAGATCTTCATGGAGGATTCCGGCTCGGGGGCGCCTGCCGCGCGCCTCGCAGGCGCTCTCAGCTGCGACCACCGAGTCAGGAGGCCGCGTCGACGGCTTCGTCGATGGGGGTCTGCCCGTCGTTGAACTCGATGAACCGGCCAATGGTGGCAGGCTTGGCGAGAACGCCTGCGATGACCCGCGCGACATTCTCCCGGGAGACATCGCCACGCGGCAGGCTCGCACCGACATCGATCCGACCGGACGCGACCCCCTGCGTCAGGGTGCTCGGGCCAAGAATCGTCCAGGACAGGTCCGTCGCGCGTAGGTAGTCGTCCGCAGCGGCCTTCGCCTCGTAGTAGGCAAACATCCCGTCGTCCTGCGACGCGCCGTGATCGACTCGCGATCCCTTGTAGGAGACCATCACATAGCGGGTCACCCCGGCCAGCCGGGCGGCGTCCATGGAGCGGATGGCGGCATCACGATCCACGGCGTAGGTGCGCTCGGCGCTGCCGCCGCCCGCGCCCGCCGCCCACACCACGGCGTCGTACCCGACGAGCACCTGGGCGATCTGCTCGGTCGTCAGATTCTCGACGTCAGCGATGACCGGCGTGGCACCGACCGCCGTGATGTCCGCGCGCTGCTGCGGGTTGCGGATCAATGAACCGACCGTCTGGGAGGCGTCGGTCAGGATTCGTGCCAGGTGAAGGGCAACTTTTCCGTGTCCCCCGATGATCGCGATATCTGACATGCGGCTCCTTGGGTCTGGTTTTCGTTGCCTCGGACTCCAAGGCGTGAATTGACACAATCTCACACACGACGTGCACCCTCCGGAAGGCAAGACGCGTCACCCGGCTTGGGGGGTGGCGGGCGCGGGCGATGGCGGGCGCGGCCCATTCCCGCGCCTGACGTGAGGATGCACACGCCTCGGCTGATGTGGGGGCGCCCTACCGGGGGTAGCGTTCAGCCATGAGAGCCATGACCTACGACGCATACGGATCCGATGACGTTCTGACCCTGTGTGAGCTGCCAGACCCGAAGGTAGGCCCAGGCGAGGTCCGTATCCGGGTGAGGCGGGCGGGGGTGAACCCGGTCGACTGGAAGGTGATGTCCGGCGGTCTTGACGGCCTGATGGACGTCGTGTTCCCGGTGGTCCCCGGCTGGGACGTCGCCGGCACGGTCGAGACGGTCGGCATCGACACCCCGGAGTTCGAGGTCGGCGACGAGGTCGTGGCCTACGCGCGCAAGGACGTCGTCCACGGCGGCACCTTCGCCGAGCTCGTGACCATGAGCGTCCGCGGCGTGGCGCACAAGTCCGCGGCGCTCAGCTGGGACGAGGCGGGCGGCCTCCCGCTCACCGGGCTCACCGGGCTGCAGACCCTCGACCGGTTGCTTGTCTCCGCCTCGGACACGGTCCTCGTGCACGGTGGGGCCGGCGGTGTCGGCGCCCTCGCCATCCAGATCGCAAGGGCGCGTGGTGCTCGCGTGATCGCCACCGCGTCGCCGGCGAACCACGAGTTCCTCTCCGACCTCGGAGCGACCCCCGTCGCGTACGGCGACGGCGTCGTGGAGCGCATCCGCGAGGTCGCACCGGACGGCGTCGACGTGGTCGCCGACTTCGTGGGCGGGGTGCGCGACGTCACGATGGCCGTGCTGGCCGCAGGGGGACGGCACGCCTCCATTGCCGACGCGTCGGTGCTGGAGACCGGAGGTTCGTGGTTCTGGGTGCGGCCCTCGGCCGAGGGCCTGGCCGAGCTCGGTCGGCTGGCCGACGCCGGGCAGCTGCGTGTCCCCGTCGCCGACGTCCTGCCGCTCGAGGAGCTGCCCGCGGCGTTCGCGCTCAGCCGCGAGGGGCACGTGCGGGGCAAGCTGGTCATCTCCGTCGCAGACTGAGGGGTTCGACCCGCGCACTGCCTCCAGGCTGTGTCCTGCCCGGGCCTGGACATCGCACCCTCGCCGCGGCTGAACTGGTTCGTCGAGCCAGTTCAGATGTGACGAGGACTATGGACGAACAGGCAAACCCGAGAACCCCCGCTTCCTTTCTGCCATAGCGGAGCCCAACCCTTGGTCCACGGCCGAACGTCAGGAAATGCCCGGTTACGTGTGTGTCGTTGTCCGGAGCAGGATCCCTGCCCGGGGCGCGCTCCGGACGTTTGCGTTGAATAGCTTGGCGACGCCCGGACGTTTCGGTAGTCGGGCATTGGATACACATTCCGGCGTTGGGGCCCCCGTGGGGTGGCGCAATCTAGCCCGCACATGTCACCGTGGTGACATGTTTGGGATCGGAGGGGATCGGCTGTTCGACGGAGTAGCTGATCACTTTCATGCTCACGCAGTAGTGCGGGTCGACCAGGGGGCGGTCGTTGCGGTCAAGACGCCCGCCGACGCGCACCAGGATGTCGAGATGGTCGATCTAGGCGACGTCACCCTGCTTCCCGGACTTATCGACAGTCACCGCCATCTGATCCTGGACGCCAGCAACGAGCCAGTGGGGCACATCGCGACCTCCGAGGACGACGTCGTCTCGAGCACTGCAGGGCCCGCGGCCAGAGCGGCCCTGCAGGCCGGGATCACGAGCGTGCGCGACCTTGGCGACCGCGGCTGCCTCACACTGAAACTGCGCGAGGAGCTGAAGGCCGGCCCATTGGCGCGCAAGGGGTCGCCGATGCTGTCGCAGCCGGCTTCGAACACGCCACGTTCATGACCGCTGAAGATGTCCACCATGACCCGGACCTGTTCAACGTGGCCGCCCGGTGCGTCTTGGTGTTGGCGGGAGTAGCCAGCACCGCGGCGCAGCCGTTTGCCGCCTCACACGGAAATCGCAGACCCGCAGCCCAGCCGATTGACCAGGAGGACCCATGAGCACCACCGAATCCCCCCGCAGCAGCCACACAGACCAGGACGGGGGTGACCGTGCCTTCTTCGGCCAGCCCAAGGGTTTAGCGACCCTGTTCTTTGTCGAGCTGTGGGAGCGCTTCTCCTACTACGGGATGCGCGCCATCCTGCTCTACTTCCTGATCGCGAAGACGGCCGATGGCGGCCTGGGTATCAACAAGACGACCGGCACCGCCGTGGTCACCATCTACGGGGCTTCGGTCTACCTGCTCTCGATCATCGGCGGGTTCACTGCCGACCGGATGTTCGGGCCCAGGCGTTCGACGCTCTACGGCGCCCTGGTCATCATGTCGGGGCACATCTGCCTGTCGATCCCGGCCACACCGACCGCCTGGCTCGGCATCGCCCTCGTCGCCTTCGGCACAGGCCTGCTCAAGCCCAATATCTCGACGATGGTGGGCATGCAGTACAGCAGCGATGACCCAAGACGTGACGCGGGCTTCTCGATCTTCTACATGTCGATCAACATCGGCGCCTTCTTCTCACCTCTTGTCGTCGGCTGGCTACGTGACAACTACGGCTTCCACGCCGGCTTCTCCGCCGCCGCCGTCGGCATGGCCGTCGCGGTCGTGTGGTTCGTCAAGGGTCGCAAGGTGCTCGGGCCCCACGTCGACGACGTGCCCAACCCCCTCACCAGTCAGGAACAGACGAAAGTGGGCGGCCTTGCCGTCGGGGCCCTGGTCGCCTTCGGGCTCGTCGTGGTGCTGGCCGGCCTCTGGCGCGACACGATTCTCGAGCAGGTCATCGACGCCATCTCGATCGTCGCCCTGCTCACCCCGATCGCCTACTTCACCATGATGTTCCGCAGCCCGAAGTTGGAGAAGGACGAGAAGTCGCACCTGCTCGCATACCTGCCGTTATGGGTCGGCGCCATGCTCTTCTGGATGATCTTCGAGCAGGCCGCCGGCAAGATGGCCCTCTTCGCCGCCGATCGCACGGTCACCCAGACGGCCGGCATCGACATCAACCCGGAGTGGTTCCAATCGATCAACCCGCTCGCCATCGTGGTGTTGGCGCCCGTCGCCGGCTGGATCTGGACGCGTCGTGCGGGACGGTTTCCCTCGACCCCGATGAAGTTTGTTCTCGGCGTCACGCTCATCGGGGTATCGGCGCTAGCCCTGTCGTGGGCCTTCGCCACGTTCAAGGGCAACACTGCGCCCGTCTACATCCTTGGCAGCGTGTTCGTGCTGCAGACCGTGGCCGAACTCTTCATCTCGCCGGTTGGCCTGTCCGCTACCACCCGACTGGCGCCCAGGGCGTTCGCCAGCCAGGCGATGGCCCTGTGGTTCCTCGCCAGCGCGGCCGGTCAGGCCCTGGCGGCCCAGCTCATCCAAGCCCTGGGCGGCCTCTCCGACTCCACCTACTACCTGGTGAACGCGGTCATCACCCTCGTTGTGGCCGGCATCCTGTTGGCGCTGGTGCCGTGGATCCGCACGAAGATGGCGACCGCCGAACTGCACACCGCGGCGCCCGCAGTGCACTGAACCGAACCAAACCCCTTCGGATGCCGCTGACCCAGACAGGGGCAGAACCACCGGTTCAGCCGAAGCGAGCAGCGAAACTGTCCGGGGGCCTGACCTGAGCCACTTTTCAGGCTGCGCCCTGGCGAGCCCGTAAGGGAGAACAGCCAGGGCATCGACGCTCGCTCCTGCCATCCATCTCTGGGGCTCGTCCGATCCGACCCCGGTCCCTACCTGCCGGTGCAGCGCAGGACGGCCGTTTGACTGCGCTGGGAGTGCGGCCGTGAGTGGCCGGTCAGCCGGGTCGGGAGCTCGTCAACGAGATGGCCCACTCCTGTGGAAGAGCGGTGGGGTTCGGGAAAAGTCGGGGGGTCTGCCCTGAGGCTGCGCCATAGCGAACTCAATTCGAGAGGTCCCGGAAGAGACAAGACACGGGCCACCGGGGTTCGGGAGTAGCGCGAGACATGATGACCTCGCCAGATCTTTGGGACGCGGCACTT
>JACMPC010000207.1 GCA_014377705.1 Dermatophilaceae bacterium | reverse complement strand
GCAACGATCCAGGCAGCGCATGGCGCGGCTGGGGACCCCGCGATCATCGAACTTCGAAATGAAGTGAACCGGCATCGCAGGGGGGGTCTTCGCGTGGTGATCTCTTCGCTGGCGCAGGTCCACGCCCTGCTCGCCGAGCTGAGCGAAGAACGCGCGCTCGTCCGGGCCTGGATGCTGACCGGGGTCGAGCTGTACCTCAGTGCCACCGAAGCCTGCGGCTGGTCCGACGAGGAGTACGAGGACTGGCTCGCGGCCATGCTCCAGGAGCAGCTGCTGAGCCCCTGAGACACATCTCCTCGTGGCTCGACTCGCTCACGGCGCGAGCGCACGACGTGGTTGGCGCCTGGCCACCGTCTCCATCGGCCGTGGCCGATGATGGCCATTGTTCGCAGCGGAATCGACTGCCGTCCGGCGGCGTGGGTGCCAGCAGCAGACAGCCCCGGGTACGTGCGGGCAACGGCGTCCCGCAGAACCTCCCACGGCGACGTCACGACGTTTGAAGAGGACGTCGGCGACTGGCCCTTCCCGCCGCAGAAGAGGATCGTTCTTTGGACAGGACCAACAGCGGACTGACGGGTGGCGCGCTGGGGCTTGGTTGTTGACGTAGTCGGTAGACCAAGGACCGACAGCCGTGCCGACGAGCACCGTGTCCTCCTCAGCCCCATCAAAGCGCACAGCACCGGAAGGCACGTATTGAAAGCTGCCGACGGGGAAACGAGCGGCCGCTTCCCGATCGAGCCGGGAGCCACACCATTCGATGATGGACGGCGCCCTGGCCGCGGCCCTTGGGGCGTCGGCGCTGAAAACCGACGTCGCCGGGCCTGCCACCGCAACCGCCCGAATCGCGGCCATCGCAAGGTTGAGAGCACCGCGCACGGATGCCCCCGGGGCTCCGGCAATGCTGCTCAGCTCACTCAAGGCACGCACTTCGCTGGAGCCACTATCCTCTGCCGGGCAGCCTGGAGCGCGCCCGACCACGACTTCTCTCGTTTGCCGACACAACTCCATCGATCTGTGCCGGACGAGTGGGTCTAGGATTTGACGCACCGTGTCCACATCTCTTTCCGCCAGGCAGCGCGGTCGGCGCATTGTCATCTTCGGGGTGGTCGGGATCGGCATCGCGTTGATCGCATTCAGCAGCTCCTTCGGACGAGCGACCCCGACCGGGAGCTACCGCCCCGACCTGCCCCCGGCGGCTCTGAGCACCGGATGCTGGCCGCTTCCCTCTGGGGTGAGATTCGACTTCGCCTATCAGGTTCGCGTGGACGGAGATATCGGGGACGCCGGCCAGGAACGGCGACGGCTCGTCATGCAGTTCGATCTGATCGATGTGGCTACTGCTCATGACCGAGTGACGAGGGCCTTCATCGCGGCCGGCTTCGACCAGGGCAGTGTCGGGAGTGGGGAAGCTCTTGCATTCCACAAGCCCGGTGTCGGACAGGTGGCCGTCAAGTTGAGCGCACTGCCAGGTACAACGGGCGACTCGATCGTCCGCGGCACGATCGTGCTCGACCTGCCGTCGACCAGAGTTCAGTCGAACGACCCGGTGTGCTCGCAGCCCTTCGCGACCAAGCGGTTCCCGCCAGGGAACCCGACGTGAGGATGCCCATTCCGCGGTGGCGGGAGCGTCTGCCGAGGGCCGGCGTACTGCTCGTGATCCTCTTCATCGTCCATGTGGTGCTGAAGATCGCCCTGTTCCCCAGACTGGCGAACGCGCCGCTGGTGGGTGACGAGGCCTCCTACCTCGATGGTGCCAGGGCCTTGTCGAACCTGGTCCGTGACCTCTCCACCTTCGGCCCGGTGAATGTGTCCGAGCTGCAGCGGAGCCTCGTGGGCAGCGGCTGGTTCATGCCTGGCATCTCGATCCTGCTCACGCCGCTGTTCGTGGTCGATCCAGACGCGTCCTTGGCAATGATCCGTGGATACCTTGGCGTCGTGTCCAGCCTGCTGCTGATACTGGCCGTCCAGTCGGTACGGCGTGTCCTGGGCGACCTCTACGCCGGGGTGGTCCTGGTCTCCCCGGGCCTGGTGCCGATGTGGCTGATCTTTTCCTACACTGCCTATGGCGACCTCTGCGCCGGGCTGCTGATCCTCCTGTTCGTCACGCACCTGATCGAGATCATCCGTCAACTGAGGGTCGGCATTTCACCGAGTTGGCAGCAGGGAGTGCGACTTGGTCTTCTGGCCACAGCGGCCCTGTACCTCCGCTCGAGCACCTCGGTGCTCATCATCGGCATGTTCATCGTCGTCGGAGCGGCCGCTTTGCTGATGCTGAGGGGTCGCGAACGCCGTCGCGGCGTCCTCCACCTGATCGTCGCGGCGGTGGTGCTGGTCGCGATCCTGCTGCCCTGGTCGGTGTTTGCCTCGCAGACCCTGGGTGGCCGGGTGGTGACGACTACCTCGGTCCCGATCGTTCTGGCGAACACGTTCGGGGAACGCGACCGGATCTGCTTCGGTGAGTGCGACCCGGGCAGCACTATTTGGTTCAACCCGCTCCGATACTCCCGCGAGGTCGCTC
>JACMPC010000206.1 GCA_014377705.1 Dermatophilaceae bacterium | reverse complement strand
TGGCAGCCAGGGATGTGACGACCGCGAAAGGCGTCAGTGCAGCGAACCTCACCACGATGGTGCTCCGCATGCTGATTCCCCTCGTCAACGATCTCCAGTGTCTCAGTTCTCGGGCCGGGACCGCAGAGGTTTCCAGCAAGCGTGTGTCATGTGGAGTGCACGATGCCGTCCAGCCTCGACCCGGCGCCACGGGCAGACGCGAAGGAAGGCCACCCTCACATCGCCACCCTGAAGGATGGTCGACGCACGACGACCTCCTGGTTGAGCTGAGGGGATTACCCCGTCCTACCGCAATTCTGGACGCGACTGCGACGGGCGGCAGGCTCGCAATCCTCCAGGCGGTGGTGTGGTCGTTGCCTGTGGGCGGGATCCACCTCGCCATAGCGCCGGGACGGCACTGGCGATCGCGGCTCCGTTCAGCCCAGCTGCCCGTGGTTCGGCCGGCTTGAGGATTCCATTGCCCCTTGATCGGCAGGGACCAGCCTGCGCGGCGGACGTCAAATCGGCAGGATTGCGGCGGCGGCATGTTCTATCCACCTACGATCTTCGAGCCCTCGCACGGCGCTTCGTGAGACTGTGCTCGAGACGGGCTGATGTTCACACGTTCCCTCACACGCTCCCTGCGCAGGGTGGGTACATGGCTCGCACGAGCCACCGCTACGAGTAAGGAGATTGCCATGCCGTTTATCAACGTGAAGTTGATCGAGGGAGTGTTCGACGCCGGCCAGAAGCGGGAGATCGTGACCCGGCTGACCGATGCGATGGTCGAGATCGAGGGTGAGAACATGCGCCCCGTCACCTGGGTCGTCGTCGAGGAGGTCGCCAGCGGCGAGTGGGGCATCGGGGGTAACCCGCTCACCACGGCCGACGTGAAGGCGCTGGCCGCGGGCGTCCCGGTCGGTTGACGGGTATTGTCAGCAAATGACCGCGCTGGTCAGGCTGCTCGGTGCCCCCCGGTTCGACACCGGGGGCGCGCCGACGCCTCCGCCCAGGGGGCGCAAGTCCTGGGGGCTGCTGGCGTACCTGCTCCTGACCGAGCATCCTCCGTCGCGACAACGGCTGGCCGCGCTCCTGTTTCCCGATGCCGACGACCCGTTGGGGGCGCTGCGCTGGAGTCTCGCGGACCTTCGTCGTTCGTTCGGGGGTATGGGGAGTCTCAGCGGCGACCCGGTCCGTCTGGTCCTTGGGGACGGCGTGACCACCGACGTAGCGCTCAGCGGATCCGGCCCGCTTGGTGATCCGGACCTGGACATGGCCGGGGAGCTGCTCGAGGGAATGACGTTCGAGGGCTGTCCCGCATACGAGACCTGGCTGTCGGTGGAACGGCGACGTCTGGCTTCTGATGCCGAGGCACTCCTCCGCGAGACTGCCCTACGTCGGTTGGGTGCGGGCCGGTTCCCGGAGGCAGTGACGATCGCCGCCCGGTTGGTCGAGCAGAACCCGCTCGACGAGGCCAACCAGGTCCTGCTGGTGCGCTGCCTGACCGCAGATGGGTCTCGTGCCGACGCGTTGGCGCAGGCCAACCGGTGCGAGGAGCTGTTCCGCCGTGAGTTGGGCACGGGGCCCAGTGCCCAGCTCCGGGAAGCCTTGGAGGGCCCCCGGGGGTCCGCGGCCGTCAGCCCGGCACGTGGGCGGGCCTCGGCTGCAGCGCAGCTCGAGGCTGGGCAGGCGGCGATCGACGCGGGGGCTGTCGACGCTGGACTGCAGTGCCTGCGGCGGGCGGTGGCCGAAGCGGATGGGGTGCCGGACGACGGCCTCCGGCTGCGGGCCCGGATCGCCCTGGGGAGCGCCCTCGTCCACGCTGTGCGCGGGCGTGACGAGGAGGGAGCAGCGGTGCTTCACGAGGCTCTCGCGGCGGCCGAGGCCACGGGTGAGCAGGCCGCAGCAGGTCGTGTGAGCCGTGAGCTCGGCTTCGTAGACCTGCAGGCCGGTCGGCGCCGGCGTGCCGAGGAATGGCTGATCCGGGCCGAGCGGCTCGCCGACGACGACGTCGAACGGTCCGCGGTTCTCGCGATCCGGGGCATGAACCTTTCCGACATGGGGCAGTACGCCGCGGCCTTGGAGAGCCTGCAACGGTCGGCGGAATGGGCAGAGCGTGGTGGCTCGCCCCGGCAGCTCGCCTGGGCGCTGAGCCACGTTGGCCGCGTGCACGTGCTGCGAGGCGAAACCGGACTTGCCAGGACGGTGCTGGACACGGTGCTCGACGTCGTACGTGCCGAGAAGTGGATGGTCTTCGCACCCTGGCCCGAGTGCTTCATGGCCGAGGTCGACCGGCTGGAGGGTCGCCACGACGAGGCCCGCGATCGCTATGGTCGCGCGTTCGCGCTCTCCTGTCAGGTGTCCGACCCCTGCTGGGAAGCTATTGCTGCCCGCGGTCACGGGATGCTCGATGCCGACGCGGGAGACCCGCTCGGTGCGCTGGACTGGCTGGCGGACGCTGACACTCGGTGCCTGCGGTGGTCGGACCCGTACCAGTGGATCCACGCCTACGTGCTCGACGCCACCTGTCAGGTGGCGATCGACTCGGGATCACCTCGTGCCCCGGCGTGGGTAGACGCGCTGACCGACGTCGCCGCGCGGTCGGGGATGCAGGAGCTCGTCGCACGCGCCCACGTACACAGCGCTCGTCTTGGTCGCGACGGGGCGGTCTCGGCCGCGCGGCAGGCGGCCGCCACCATCGACAACCCGGTCCTCGCGGACCTGGTCGCGGGGCTCGGTTGCCCACCTGCCACGAAGGAAGGAACGATCCGATGACGACCACCGACGACCCATGGCACCAGGTCGACGAGGGCTGGGGCCGGCAGGCGGCGACGTTTGCGAGCCTGAGCGAGCCCGGCAACTGCCGGGAGTACGTCGCCCTCCATCACGAGCTCGCCGTGGACACCGGGGAGCGGCTGCTCGACGTAGCCTGCGGCGCCGGCCTCGCCCTGGAGCTTGCGGCGCTGCGAGGAGCGGTGTGCGCCGGCATCGACGCCTCGCCTCGGCTGCTGGCGGTCGCGAAGGATCGGTCGCCCGGCGCGGACCTACGAGTCGGGGACATGTGTGCGATGCCGTGGGACGACGGCAGCTTCGACGTGGTGACCAGCTTCCGCGGCATCTGGGGGACGACGCCTGACGCGGTGACAGAGGTGTTCCGGGTGCTGGCCCCCGGCGGACGAGTCGGGATCACGGTCTGGGGACACCTCAAGGCCTCCCTCGGTGCCTGGGCGCTCTCCCCGTTCAGGTTGGCCAGCGAACCCAAGGTGGCCAACCAGGCCGCGATGGTGAGCCTCGGCCGGCCCGGCGCCGGGGAGGAACTGTTGACCCGGTGCGGCTTCGCCGACGTACGTCGCGTGGATATCCCCTTCGCCTGGGAGTTCCCCGACCCCGAGACCTACGCCCGTGCCCTCGCCTCCAGCGGCCCGGCGTACGAAGCGATCCAAGCCGTCGGTGAGCAGGCGTTCCTGGCGCACGCGACCGACGTGGCGAGGGAACGCCTGCGCGACGGGCTTCCGCTGCGCGCCGAGATCAAGGTCGTCGGCTACCTCGCTCGCAAGCCCGCACCCTCCCGCCTTCCTGAACCTCCCGCCGAGCCGAGCCGGGCCGGGTTCGTTGCCGAACCGGCCTCGACGCCCGAGGTGGAACGGCTGTACGCGGACGACATGGATGACAACGGCTACGTCATGAACACCACCCGGATGTTCGCCCACCAACCGGCCGTCCTCAACGGTCTGTTCGACCTGCAGGCACAAGCGCACCAAGCAGCCTCGCTCAGCATCCGACAGCGGGGAGTTCTGATAGCGGCGATGGCCTCGACGCTCGGCGACTCCTATTGCTCCCTGGCCTGGGGCGAGCGCCTGGCCCGCCGGGCTACCCCCGCCCTCGCCGCGGGGTTGATCGGCGGCGACGACAGCGGATGGACCGAAGACGAGCAGGCGCTCGCGGCCTGGGCCCGGAAGGTTGTCCGCGATCCGAACGGAACTACCGCAGAGCACCTTGCACCGTTGCGACACGTAGGCTTCGGCGATGCAAAAATCGTTGCGATCACGGCGTTCGTCACCCTTCGAATGGCATGGTCGACGATGAACGACGCCCTCGGCGTGCACCCCGACCCGGAGCTCGGCGCGTCCGCTCCTCCTGCGTTGCTTGACGCCGTCAGCTACGGCAGAACGATCGAAGGGGCCACTCGCTTCAGTCGGTGATCGGCTGCCTGAGCGTTGCACTCTGCCTTGCGGCAGTTGGTGGGTGAGAACATCCCCTCGCTGAGTGGACATCTCGGTTCCGAACTCAGGACGACACGGGGCATTCGCAGATCGTTGACCCACGCGGACTGACTTCCGCAAGGGGAACACGCACCGACCGCAGGCGACTTCGCGGACGAGCTGGATCATGTCGCCCGCGGCAGCCGACTCGCGCGTGTGGGCTCGCCTGTCCATGTCGTCGCACTCGTCGCGGTACTCCTCCTCGGCACCGCTGACGTGATCACGTTCGTCCTGCAGCGCTCGGTGTGCTGTCCTGGGATATGTGATGTCCTCGGACCGTTCAGCTCGGGCGGACCTCGGCCCACAGGTCCTCGTAGCACTGCGCCGCCCGACTGCTTGGAGCGAAAGCGGGCACGGGTGCCTGGCGCTCGACCATCTGCTCGATGATCGAGAGCGCCGGGATGACGGTGTCGGCCACGCG
>JACMPC010000205.1 GCA_014377705.1 Dermatophilaceae bacterium | reverse complement strand
CGGACCGGCCGGATCATCCGGATCGGCCGGTTCGGAGTCGGGAACCGTTGCCTCAGCTGGCTTCTGATCCACCAGGTGACGCGTCCCGACCTTGAGCCAGTCGAGCAGAGCCGTTGGCGACCCGGCGCCCCAGACCGCGGCGCTCGGCGCGGAGGTGGTCGGCCGGCGAGCACCGACCTGGGCAATCTCGGCGCCCGCCACGACGTTGAACAGGCTTGACTTGCCACTGCCGGTGGCGCCCGCGAGCGCGGCCACGGTGCGGCCGCCCGCTATCGAGGTGCGGGCCGCGGTCTTGGCGATCGCAGACGCCGCTTGCTCGACGCCGTCGACCGGCAGGCAACCGAGACCGGACTCCAGAGCCGACGTCAGCGCCGCCGCCCTGGCCTGAACGGAGGCAGCCGTCACGGCCGGCGCCGACGCGGACGCCGACGCGGACGCGGCCGAGCCTGCAGCCCCGGCAACCAGTGGGGGCGGCCCGCCATGGTCAGCCGCACGAGCCTTCGCCGCTCTCATGCTCATCGCGTCCCCTGGACGCACGCCGCGGCAGCCTTGATCCGCTCGGCCTGGCCTGGCACGGCCTGGACAGCTGAGACGACTGCGGTCAGGCGCGCCTGCTCCACGGCATACATCTGCTGGGCCCTTTCCATCAGCCTGTGCCGGGACCGGGCTGCGAGGGTACGAACTGCCTGGTCCCCGAAGATGGCCTCCAGGATGCGCTGGGCCAGCACCGCCGAACCGCCCGCGATGCCCACCTCGCCGCCGGTGATGCCGCCGGTCTGACTGAACACCAGCAGCATGAGAATCACGCCAGCGCCGTTGACCCCGAAGGAGAACACCCGCGCGGTGGTGCGCCGGTCGCCGGCCTCGGCACGGACGAGATCGAGAACCTCCCCCTGCCAGTCGCGAACCAGCCGCTCAACCCTGCCAGTGCTGCCGGGGGCGGGGTCGGCGAGCTCGGGGTGCGCCGCCACCAGGGCGGGGCCGCCGGGCATCTGACGCCACCGGCGAAGCACGGTCGCCGAAGCCGCGCGCGACTGGGCGGTCAAGAGCTCGGCCACCCCAGACTGGAGCGCCTCCCCCAGCTCGGCAGTGGGCCGAGAGTTGCCCCGGATCGCAGCGGCCAGCCGATCGCGCAGGCGAGAGATTCCGGCCTCGACCTGACGCAGGAACTGCCCGGTGCCGACGAACTCCTGCCAACGTGCGAGGACCTCGCCACGCAGCAGGGTGCCGTCCGTCATCGCGTGCTGCACCGACTGCATCGCATCGACGTAGGCGGTCTCCACCTCGCGGTGCAGCGCAGCCGTGGCGGCCTCCTGCTCGTCGGAGGCCGCCGACAGGACCAGCGCGGAATCGGGGATCGACCTCAGCGCCCCGTCCAGCGTCCGGCGCACCACGATCGACCGCGCCTTGGCGTCTCGCGCGAGCGCTGACAGCCATGAGCGCAACCGTGCGATCTCGCGCTCCGAGAGCAGACCATCAGCGGTCACCGTGGTCTCAGCAACGGTGAAGATCGGCGCGCTGGCCAGACCCTGGTCGCGCAGCATGGACACCAGGTGGGTGCGGATCTCATCCATGGACTCGGGCGGCACGCGGTCCAGGACGATGGCCACGGAGGTGCCGTGCTCGGAGGCCCGTCGCAGGAAGTCCCACGGCACCGCATCGGCATAGCGCGCCGCGGTGGTGACGAACAGCCACAGGTCAGCGGCCAGGAACAGCTGGCCGGCGAGATCGCGGTTGGCGTGGACGACCGAGTCGATGTCGGGGGCGTCCAGCAGGGCCAGGCCGGCCGGCAGGGCCCGGGAGGCGATGAGCCGAAGCGCGCCCTGGCCAACACCAGTTTCGCCTGCAGCGTGCTCGGTCTCGTCGGCCCCGGTGATGCGGGCCAGATTGGGCAGGACCCGGCTCCCGTCGAACCAGTTCTGGTCGTGCGGGTGGTGCACGAGCACCGGCACGCGGGTGGTCGGGCGCAGGACGCCACCCTGGCTGACGACCGAGCCGACCAGCGAGTTGACCAGGGTGGACTTGCCGGCCCCGGTCGATCCGCCGACGACTGTGAGCAGCGGCGCATCCAGGGCGTTCAGCCGCGGGATGACGTAGTCGTCGAGCTGTTTGAGCAGAGCCGAGCGCGACATCTGGGCCTTGTCCACGCCAGGAATGTCCAGGGGGAATGTGGCATCGTGGACTTGGCTGCGGAGCCCCTCGACAGCGCTCAACAGCTCCTTGCCCTCGTCCCCGACCATCACAAGCGGCAAGCCTGCCCTTCTCTTATGCCCGCAACCCAACCCCCGGCGGGCCGACAAACGTGGAACTTGCACGGCATGGCCGATGTGGTCAACACTACCGAATCTCACCCGTATCCCGCGTGCTCCCCTACAATTCACGCGTTGCCCTCGCCAGTCGCGGGCTTCATGCCCCCGTAGCTCAGATGGATAGAGCAAGAGCCTTCTAATCTCTAGGTCGCAGGTTCGAGTCCTGCCGGGGGCGCCGGAGTTGCCCGCGGGCTGGTCCTGCGGGCTCTAAGGTGGGTGTGTGGCACAGAACATCAACCGACGCGCGACCAATGACCGGATCGTCTGGATCGACTGCGAGATGACCGGCCTCAGCCTCACTACCGATGCCCTGATCGAGGTGGCAGCGCTGGTGACGGACTACGAGCTGAACCAGCTCGGCGAGGGCATCGACCTGGTGATCAAGCCTCCGGCTGCGGCGCTCGAGCAGATGGATGACTTCGTCCGGGACATGCACACCTCCAGCGGCCTGCTCAAGGAGCTGGACGCCGGGATCACCATGGCGGAGGCCGAGAAGAAGGTCCTGGCCTATGTGCGCGAGCATGCACCGGAGGCCGTGAAGGCGCCCCTGGGCGGCAACACGGTAGGAACCGACCGGGGGTTCCTGGCCCGCGACATGCCTGAGCTCGAGGCCCACCTGCACTACCGGATCATCGACGTGTCCTCGATCAAGGAGCTTGCCCTTCGCTGGTTTCCCAGGGCCTTCTTCGCCTCCCCCAAGAAGGAGGGCGGGCACCGGGCGCTGGCCGACATCCGCGAGAGCATCGCCGAGCTTCGCTACTACCGGGAGGCGATCTTCGTGCCGCCGCCCGGCCCGGACTCCGCGACAGCCAAGGACATCGCCGCCCGGCACAAGGTCGAGCCGGCCATCTCCTGATGCGCCGTACTGCAGTACGCCTGCGACCACCTGTCGCTCCCGGCATACCGCCCCATGGTCCGCACCCAGCGCGAAAGCAGGTAGCATAAGCGCCGCCTGGTGCTGATCACCTCACGGTGGTCGTTTGGCGTGGTGGGTGTAGCTCAGCTGGTAGAGCGCCGCCTTGTGGTGGCGGATGTCGCGGGTTCAAGTCCCGTCACTCACCCCACGT
Source organism: Dermatophilaceae bacterium (assembly GCA_014377705.1). Lineage (GTDB taxonomy): Bacteria > Actinomycetota > Actinomycetes > Actinomycetales > Dermatophilaceae > UBA4719. Next base: position 13,089 of record JACMPC010000205.1, on the reverse strand, counting down.
GAAAGAGCCCTTGACCTGCGGAAACGCGGGCCGGGGGCTTTTTCGTTCCCTGCGTCGGCCACGTCAGGCATAACCCTCGTGCGTCGAAAGGGTGGGCCGCATGAAGGGCTTCGAGCAAGCCCAGGCCGCAGGCAGGGTCGCGCGGCCGCACCGAAACAGCACAGGGCTTTTTCGGTGCGAGCTGTTACTCACCACTGTCGCCATCGCGGTGCTGCATGATTTTCACCGTCATCGTCACAACCCCCAATGACGACGGCATCCTCCCAACGCTGATGGGTTTCGCCGCCACGACCGTTCTTCTGTGGCGCCGCACCCGGCTGCCTGCGGTCGTAGCATCGGTCGGACTGCTTTCGGTCGCGGCCCTGGTGTTCTACCCGATCACCGTGCCCGGCGTGTTCGCGGCGGTGCTCATCACCGTCAACCTCGTCTCGGCCCGATCGCCGCGTCGGGTGTCCTGGGCGCCCACGGCGGTTCTGCTCGTGGCGGCGATGATCTACCGTTCCGTACAGGAGCAGGGCAGCGACAGACACGTCGAGATCGTGGCGAATGGTGTCTTCCTCCCGCCCTCGTCGCGCGGATGAGCGAGTGCTCCGCCGAGGTGGAGACCACGGAGGTTGTAGCTGCACCGGGCGAGCTGGACGTGATCCCACTGAGCCGGCTGCGGCCGAGACGTGGAGCCTCCTGACGGGTTCCTGCCCGCGCAGTCACCGTGCCAACGCTCCGGCCGATCGAAGGAACTCGCCTAAGGTGCATGGGTGACTACTTCTCCAGCCGGGCCAGCACCCAAGGACGGCGATGTGGTGCTTCGGCGCCGCGAAGATGCCGCGCCGAGCAATGCCGTGACCTTCCTGGTGGAGCATCTCGGTCGGGTCGCCGGCACGGTCGAGGTCACGCGCATGGACGGCAGCAGTGGCGAGCTGTCCTGGGTAGTGTCTCCGGAACATCGGGGTCAGGGTGTGGCCGGGCGAGCGGTGCGACTGATGCTCCGTTACGCCTTCGACGAGCTGGGACTGGACAGGGTGGCTGCCTACGCCGACCCGAACGACCGGGCTTCGCTGAGGATCGCCGGCCGCGCCGGGCTGCGCAGGGAGGGCGTCGTCCGGGCCGCAACGGAGGGCGGTGAGAGCTCCAGTGAACTCGGCGCCGCGCGACAGGACCGGGTACAGCTGGCTCGGCTGGCGACCGACCCCGAACCCACCTCGCGCGACGGTTTCATCGGGGTCCTCAACGCCGGGCTGCCGACCAAACGTGTGATAGCACAGGGCCTCATCCGCAACAACGCCGGCGAGATCCTGCTGTGCGAGCTGACCTACAAGAAGGAGTGGGATCTGCCGGGCGGAGTGGTCGACCCTCTCGAGTCACCGGCCCATGCGGTCGTCCGCGAGGTTCGGGAAGAGCTGCAGGTCGAGATGTCGCCGCGGTCGCTCGTGGCCGTCAACTGGCTCCCCTCGTGGCGCGGATGGGACGACGCGATGCTGTGCGTGTTCGACCTCGGCATCGACGATCAGGTGATCGCCCGGGCCCGGCTCGAGCCACGAGAGATCAGGGCACTGCACTGGTGCACCCTCGAGGACGTCCAGCGCCGTTGCGCTGCCTACGTCACCCGGATGCTGATGCGGCTCGAGCCTCAGACGGAAGGGACGGCATACCTGGAGGACGGCTACGACCCGAGCTGGTGACCCTGACCGCCAGGCGCAAAGACCGGGATCCCTCAGTTGCGGGATGGATCGGGTGAGACAATCCATCCCGATGACTACTGGCAGTCCGGCGATCCCGAACAAGACCCCTACCCCCACCCCGACCCCGTACCCAAAACCAAACCTGAGCTCGGGTTCGGGCCCGAGCCCATATCAGGCCAACGCCAAATACGTCCTGCTGCTCGGGCTGATGTGCGCCCTGCCCGCAGTGACCAGCGACATCTATCTGCCGTCGTTGCCAGAGGTCGCGCGCGACCTGCACACGACCACCACAGCCGTCCAGCTCACCATGACCGGGGTTTTGGTGGGCGGTGCCGTCGGCCAGCTGGTCGTGGGGCCGCTCTCGGACCGCTTAGGGCGGCGCCGGCCCGTGCTGATCGGCATCGCACTGCACATCGTCATCTCGCTGCTGTGCGCGCTGGCTCCCGGCATCGGAACCCTCATCGCGCTGCGCGTCGTGCAGGGGTTCTTCAACGCCGCGGCCACGGTGGTCGCGATCGCCGTGATCCGCGACCGGTTCACCGGCTCGGACGCGTCCAGGCTGCTCTCCCGGCTGATGCTCGTGATCGGCGTGGCACCGCTCTTCGCGCCCACGGTCGGCGGGCTGATCGCCGGGCAGTGGGGCTGGCGCTCTGTATTCGTCGGGCTCGCGGTGTTCGGCGGCGCGCTGTGGCTTGCGGTGTGGCTGCGGCTGCCCGAGACACTACCGCCCTGGCGACGTCGTGCGGCCGGCCTGCGCCCCGCGCTGCACGGGTACCGGATCCTCCTGCGCGACCAGCACTTCGTCGCTATCGCAGTGCTCCCCGGGCTCGGTATGGCGGTGCTCATGAGCTATGTCATCGGGTCCCCCTTCGTTCTCCGGGAGGGCTACGGGCTCTCTGCCAACCAGTTCGCGCTCCTGTTCGCCGTGAACGGGGTCGCGCTCGTGGGGGGCGCCCAGATCAACGCCTCGCTGGTACGGCGGGTCGCGCCGATCCGCATCCTGCGCTGCGCTTTGCCCCTGCTGCTCGCGGCAGCCGTCATACTCCTGATCGTCGCCCTGACCGGAGGCGGCGGGCTGCTCGGACTGCTCGCGGCGCTTTGGGTGACCCTGGGCCTGATCCAGTTCATCCCGCCGAACGCCTCCGCGATCGCGCTCAGCAGGCACGGTGAGATCGCCGGCACCGCCGCGGCCTTCATCGGCGCGATGTCGGCCGGGGTTGCGGGGGTCGTCAGCCCGATGGTCGGGATCCTCGGCGGTGACGCACGCGCCATGTGCTTGGTCATGATCGTCAGCGCGGCCGCGGCCCTGCTGCTCCTGGCGACCGCCACACCCGCCTTTCGCCGGGGTGGATGGCAAAAGCTGGAAGGCTTCACCAGCAAGATGTCAGTCTGACGGTGGGACGTCCCGCTGAAGGGGACGAAGTCGCCACCAGAAGAGGAAGAACACGCCGAGCGCCAGCATGCCCAGGCCCATCCACAGGTTGATGTTGATTCCGGCGGCTTTTGCCAGTGCCGCTTCCGATGCCAGGATTCCCACGATGGTCAGCACGACGCCGTAGACGGTGAACAGGCCCCCGATGAGGACTCTGAGGTCGAACAGCTTGCTTGATGCTGACTCCGGTGTACTGGACTCTTCGTTGCTCATGGTCACTCCCGATCAGATAGGTCAGAGGAAAACGAGGGACAGGCCGGCGGTCAGTGCGAGCGCCCCGAAGCCCAGCAGCTTGGGCGACTGCCACCACACCGGCTTGGGCACCGTTGACGGATCGGGTGCGCTCGGGTCCGGGATTCCCCAGACGAGGCCGGCGAGCTCCTCGACCGGTTTGGGCTTGCCCATGTACGTCACGATCACCGTGACAACTGCGTCGACCAGGAACGCCATGATGGCGGCGTAGAAGTTGACCATCTGGGCGTTGATCGTGGCGTGGGCCGGGTCGATGACGCCACCGGGGTAGAAGTACGACAGGTTGAAGGCCCAGAAGTGGAACGCGGCCGCGCCCGCGGTGCCTGCGGCCAGTCCGGCGATACCTGACATCGGGGACACCCGCTTCCAGAACATCGCGATGATGAAGGTCGCAAACAGCGGGGCGTTGAAGAAGGAGAACAGCATCTGGATGTATTCCATGATGTTGCCATAACCGGAGGCGATGAACGCCGTCACGATGCCGATCAGCACGCCTAGAACGGTCACGACCCGCCCAACCCGCAGGTAGTAGCCGTCAGGGCGGCCGGGGCGGATGTACTCCTGCCAGATGTCATAGGTGAAGACGGTGTTGAACGACGACACGTTGGCCGCCATACCGGCCATGAACGCCGCCAGCAGGCCCGCCATCGCAATTCCCAGCGCCCCGTTGGGCAGGAGCTGGTTCATCATGAGCGGGATCGCGTCGTTGTACGGCAGGGAGTCGCTCTTGCCGAGCTTGGGGACGAGGGCCAGTGCGACGAGGCCCGGGATGATGGTCAGGAACGGGATGAAGATCTTTGGGAAGGCGCCGATGAGCGGGGTGCGCTGAGCCGCATTCATGTCCTTGGCCGACAATGCCCGCTGGACCTCGGCGAAGTTCGTCGTCCAGTAGCCGAAGGACAGGACGAAACCGAGACCGAACACGATGCCGACCCAGTCACCGAGGGCGTTGCTCCAGGGGATCCCGGTCCCCTGCCAGGTGGAGAACGAGTTCGCGCCGAGGTCGGTCTTGGCCACGGCCTTCTCCAGGCCGCTCCAGCCGCCCACCGACTTCAGGCCCACGACGAGGATAGGGATGAGCCCCGCGATAATGATGAAGAACTGCAGGACCTCGTTGTAGATGGCACCAGAGAGACCACCCAGGGTGATGTACACCAGCACGAACAGGGCCGACACGACGATGGCGGCCCACAGTGGCCAGCCCAGCGTTGCCTGGAGCACGATGCCGAGCGCGAACAGGTTGACCCCGGCGATCAGCACGCTGGATGTCGCGAACGTCAGGGCGTTGAACAGGTGGGTGGGCCGGTTGAAGCGGCGGCGCAGGTACTCCGGGACGCTGCGTACCCCCGAGCCGTAGTAGAACGGCATCATCACGAGGCCGAGGAAAACCATGGCGGGCACGGCGCCGATCCAGTAGAAGTGCACGGTCGACATGCCATACTGCGCACCGTTGGCGGCCATTCCCAGGATCTCGATCGCCCCCAGGTTCGCCGAGACGAAGGCGATCCCGGTGACCCACGCGGGCAGCGACCGGCCCGACAGGAAGAAGTCCTCGCTGGTGGCGATTGCCCGCTTGGCCAGGAGGCCGATGGTGACCACCAACGCGAAGTACACGGCGAGAATGCCGTAGTCCAACACGTTGAGATCGAGACTCAGCGTCTGTGATGCCAACAAAGCCATGACTACCTCCAGCTAAGACGGTCGTCGCGCGATGCTGGTCAGTATTGACTGGACGGCAAACACCGGGAGACCCGGGGTGGGAATAGACGACGATGGCAAGCTCAACAGGCGGCAGACCAGCGAATCTCGGTGGGTGTCGATGACTCACTGCACCTACCTCAGCCTGCCCGAGCAGAAGCGGGGCCAGGCCTGATCGGCCCAGCAGCTACTGCGCCTCGACGTGGTGACGTACGGCGTCGAGCTGAGTTGAGGTCCCGAGGGCGATGAGGATCGTGCGCGGGTCCAGGCGCGTGTCCCCGCTCGGGTTGGCGATGAACTGCCCTGCACCAGATCGAATGGCCAGCAGCAGGGCTCCGGTGGCTTCGCGTATCGCCGCACTGGCAAGGGACTGACCGGCCAGCGGTGACGTTGCGGCGATCTCAACTTCCTCGATCCGGTAGTCGAGAGTCTCGTCGTGCATGACCACGTCGAGGAACTCGCTGACGTGGGGCTGCATCGCAAAGGCCGCCATCCGCCGGCCGCCGATCAGCTGCGGGTTGACGGCGCGGTTGGCGCCGGCGCGCAGCAGCTTGGACTTCGAAGCCTCGGTGCGGGCCCGGGCGATGATGACCAGATCAGGCCCCAGCGCCCGGCTGGAGAGCGTCACGTAGATGTTGCCGGCGTCGGTGTCGACCGCGCTGATCAGGGCCCTCGCGCGGGTGATCCCGGCGGCTTCGAGAACCCGGTCGTCAGTGACGTCGCCGAGCACGTTCGGATGCTCAAGTCCCTCGAGCCGGCCCGGGTCGCGGTCGACCACCACGAACTGCTTCCCGAGCGAGCTGAGATACTGCACGCTGGCACTGCCCACCCGGCCGCAGCCGCAGATGATGACGTGGCCAGTCATCCGGCTGATCTGGCGATCCATCCGCCACCTCCCCATACGTTGGCGCAAGTGTCCTTCGATGAGCCCCTCGAGCAGCACGCCGAAGGTGTACAGCGCGGTTCCGGCACCCATCAGGATGAGCACGATGGTGAACACCTGACCCACCGGCGTCAGGGGGTGAACCTCACGAAAGCCGACCGTCGTGACGGTGGTGACTGTCTGGTACACCGCTTCGAGAACACCGAACCCGAGGATGACATAGCCGACGGTTCCCACGAGGAGCACCAGAGCAAACGCCAGAAGCGCCTTGCCAATCCGTCGCAGTGGGCCCACGTCCGTGATTATCCACCCAGACGGCACGCACCGTCACACCGGACTGAGCCCACTAGAGGACCACCGCTACAGGACCCCCGCTACAGGTCCAACGCGATGCTGAACGACGTCCCCCTGTTCGGCAGGGTGAGACGCCCGGCCGACACTGGCACCCGCACCCCGTCCACCTCGACCGCCTCAGGAGTCGCGCCATGGACGACGAGGTCGAAGTCCTCGCGGGCGAAGCCCTCGTACCCCGCGCCGTCGACGTCACCCCGGACGGTCAGCCGGCCGCCCGCCCTGGTCACCTCAAGAGTGGTCCGATACCGCGAGCCCTCCTGCGCGGCGAAGGTCAGGCCGTCGTCTTCCTGAAGCAGGCAGGTATGAGTGCCGTCCGCCCCGGGCACGAAGAGGTGCAGCTCGATCGCGGACGGCTGGTATCCCGTGGTCGAGGCCGGCGCATCCGGCCACATGGGGATCACCGACCCGCCGCGGGCGAAGATGGGGATGGTCGCCATGGGGGTCGGGGCCACCCGGAAGGTCCCACCCTCAACGACTTCTCCGGAGTGCCAGTCGTACCAGGTGCCCGCAGGCAGGTAGACCTGACGGGCCGTGCAGCCGGGCTCAAACACCGGGGCGACCAGCAGGTCCGGCCCCAGGAGAAATTCGTCGTCGAGGTCCCGCACTGTCGGGTCGTACTGGTGGTCGAAGACGAGCGGGCGCTGAACCGGCGCGCCGGTCTCGGCGGCACGCAGGAAGCTCGCGTACAGGTAGGGCATCAGCCGGTAGCGCAGACGAATGGCGTCGCGAGCCCACTGCTCGATGACAGGACCCCACGTCCACGCGTACTGGTCGACGTTGCCGATCTCGGAGTGGTTGCGGCAGAACGGGGTCAGGACGCCGTACTGGATCCAGCGCAGGTAGAGCTCCGCGTTTGAGTTCCCTTTAAAACCGCCGATGTCCGCGCCCACGAAGGCCTGCCCGCTGATGCCGAGCCCGCCGGCCATCGGCATGCTCAGCCACAGGTGGTCCCACCGGGACAGGTTGTCGCCCAGCCAGTTGGCGGCATACCGCTGTATGCCGGCCGAGCCGGCCCGCGACAGGACGAAGGTGCGTCGGTCGGGCATCGCGGCGAGCAGCCCGGCCGTGGTCCCCATCGCCATGAGCAGCGCGTACTGGTTGTGGTAGCGCTCGTGCGAGTACTGCCCACCGCCGAAGCGCATCCGGCCGGCGGGGATCGTCCCGGTGGCAGGCTCGTTCATGTCGTTCCAGATGCCCGCCAGTCCCGATCGAACGTGCGCGGCGTTGAGCTCGCCCCACCAGTGGCGGGCGGCCTCGCTCGCGAAGTCCGGGAAGGCGGTGCTGCCGGGCCAGACCTGGCCGATGTAGGTGTCACCCCCCTCGGTCTTGCACAGGACGTCCCGCTCTCGGGCCTGGTCGAACACCGCGTACCCGGGCTCCGCCTTGATGCCCGGGTCGACGATGGTGATCACCTTGAACCCCTGCTCGTCCAGGCGCCCCAGCATCCCGGCCACGTCGGGGAAGGCCTGCTCGTCCCAGGTGAAGACGCGGTAGCCGTCCATGTAGTCGATGTCCAGCCACAGTGCGTCGCAGGGGATCCCGCGCTCGCGGTGCTGCGCCGCAATCTGCTCGACGGCCTCCTGGGTGTACTTGAACCAGCGGCACTGGTGGTAGCCGAGGGCCCAGAGGGGCGGAGGGGCGGTGCGTCCGGTGAGCCCGGTGTATGCCGAAAGGATCGCAGGCATGTCCGGACCGGCGAAGACGTACTCGGTGTACTGCCCGCCGTCGAACTGGATCCGGTACTCCGACGGGTCGGTGAAGTCGTAGTGGCCGCGGTAGCCGTTGTCGACGAAGGACGCGGCCATCTGCCCGGTGGGGTGCCTCTGGTGGTAAAAGAACGGGATCGACACGTAGTACGGGTCGAACTCGGTGCTCGTGCGTTCCGAGCGGGGATCAGACTCCGCCCTGCCGGCGGTGAACTCGCGGGTCGCGTGCGGGTCAAGAACATCGGTGTTCCACAAGGTGAAGTCCCGACCCCTCCGGTTCTGACGTCCCGACTTCTCGCCGAGACCGTAGATCGCGTCCTCGGGCGTGCACTTCCGACGCAGGATGAAGGCATCGTTGAGGGTCGCGTAGCCCCAGAAACGACCGTCGTCCTGCACGGTCTCGATCACTGCTGATCCGTCGCTGCGATGCACGTCGAGCCGAAACGGGTCCAGCCAGAGCGAGACGACCAGGTCCGTGGTGCGCAGCCGCACCACCTCGTCGGCATACTCGGCGGTGAACTCCACCTCCTCGCCCAGCGGGTCGACGCAGACGGCGAAGGTCGGCGACTCGTCGAAGGTCCCCCCGCGGCTGATCTTGATCCGGACGACATCGGTCCGGACGAGGTCGACGCGCAGCAGCTCCCCGTGGATCTGCGCCAGCAGACCGCGTTCAGTTGCCTCCACCGCGCTCACCTGGTCGAACCGCAGGTAGTGCTCGACGCTCATGGCTTTGCCCCTCTGACGTCGGTGTTGCGGTGATCATCGCGGACCCGGTGAGGTCAGCATCCATGCTAGAGGGTCCCGCAGATCTGGCCAGGGTCAGCATCAACACCGCTCGCGAGGCGAATGACATCGCCGATGATCGCGAAGGTCAGCGCTATCTGGCCGCCGGCACCAAGCCACTGGCCCCCGCGGGCTCCGATGAGCTGGCACACCTGGGTCGACACGCCGACCAGCGCCGAGCCGATCAGGAACACGAAGATAGCAAGACGGAATACCGGCTTGCGGCCGTAGAAGTCGGAGATCTTGCCGTATAGCGCGGTGACGCCGTCGAAGCCAGCAAGTTCGCGATGACCACCCAGACGAGGTGCTGAAGCCCGAGCAGCGCGTCCGCGAGCTCGTGGTTGTCCCTGGTACCAACAGTTGCTTGCACTTCTCAAGTGTTAATCGAAGGGCGCGGGCGAAGCGGCGCAAGGCCCTGAGCGGGAGGTGAGAACCCACCTCAGGTTCGGCGACAGCGTGTTCCCGCAGATGCTCAGGGGCCCTGAATCGCGACCGGATTTCCGACTTCCGCACCGCCCCTGCTAGCCTCACTCCTCGTTGCGCGCCGTTAGCTCAACTGGCAGAGCAGCTGACTCTTAATCAGCGGGTTGGGGGTTCAAGTCCCTCACGGCGCACTATCAGCGCAGGTCACGGACCTGCAGGGTGGGCGGTCCTCCTCTACGGGGGGCCGCCACTCACCTTTTACTCACACCATCACCCTATATTCATGTTTTTTGGCTGGTCCCCTCACTTGATGAGGTCTTCCCCCGCATCCTCCAGAGCCTCAACAACCCGGGCGTCCACCACCTTGCGACAGCTGCATCGGCAAGGCGGCGACGGCGTGTGCCCCGTGTCCCGGATACGCGGCGGGTGTCCCGTACTCGCTGCCACCTCGGAGCTCTTGGCCGACCAGTGCGCCTGATCGTGCACCTCGAGGGCTAGCGTCCACCCGAGAGCCGCGTGGAGTGGCACGGCGAACGCATGGAGGAAATGTTTATGGATCGAGATTCACTGACTCCGGGACTTTCCTGTGACCCGTGCCTGCTGGACGTCGAGACCGTCGCCCGGGAGCTGGACGTGGACCCGCTCACCGGGCTCTCCGACGACGAGGCCGCCCGCCGACTGGCCACCGATGGCGCCAACGAGCTGCGGGGCAAGAAACCAGTGCCCCTCTGGCGCAAGGTCCTTGCCCAGTTCCAGGATCCCCTGATCTACCTGCTGCTCGCAGCCGTGGCGATCTCGATCATCGCCTGGAGCATCGCTGGTGCCCGGAGCACGCCCGTCGACGCCCTCGTCATCGCCGCCATCATCGGGCTTAATGCCGTGCTCGGCTACACCCAGGAGGCGCGGGCCGAGGATGCGGTGGCGGCCCTCGACAGCATGACGGCCGCCGCGTCCACGGTCCTGCGAAACGGGAAGCTCCACACAATTGCCTCGACGGAGCTGGTGCGAGGGGACGTGCTGGTCCTGGACGAGGGCGCGGCAGTGGGAGCAGACGCACGTTTGCTGACCGCGAACTCGCTCCGGATCCAGGAGGCGTCCCTGACCGGGGAGAGCGAGGCCGTCACGAAGGACCCGACGACCCTTGGCCGAGAGGTGCCCCTCGGTGACAGGTTGAACATGGTGTTCAAGGGCACCGCCGTAGCCCAGGGCACCGGACGCGCGGTCGTCACGGGCGTCGGGATGGACAGCGAGGTCGGGGCCATCGCAGAGATGCTGGACGCCACCGTCGAGGAACCCACGCCCCTGCAGAACGAGGTGAAGAGCATCAGCAGGATGCTCGGGGCAGGGGTCGTCGTCATCGCGATCGCAGTGATGCTCACGATCATCCTGGTCGACGGTGTCACCGAGCCGAGCGACCTGGTGATCGTGCTGCTGCTGGGTGTCTCGCTCGCGGTCGCCGCGGTGCCCGAGGGCCTACCGACCATTTTGTCGGTCGTGCTCGCCATCGGCGTGCAACGGATGGCGAAGCGCAATGCCGTGGTCAAGAAGCTCAGCTCCGTGGAGGCGCTGGGGTCCGCTTCGGTCATCTGCACCGACAAGACCGGCACCCTGACCCGAAACGAGATGACGATCCAGCGGATCGTCACAGCGTCGGGCACTGCCGAGGTGAGTGGTGTCGGATATCGCCCCGAGGGTGAGGTGCGAAGCGGTGGACGCCAGCTCCTCGACGCCCACCTGCACGAGGCCCAACTCGTACTGGGGGCAGGTTCGCTCGCCAACGACGCACAGCTGACCGAGCGTGCTGGCGAGTGGGAGATCGTGGGCGATCCGACCGAGGCCGCGTTCCTGGTCGCGGCGCGCAAGCTGGAGGGCACGACGGAGAAGATAAGTCGTTTCGAACGACGGGCGGCGATCCCATTCACCTCCGAACGCAAGATGATGTCGACCCTGCACCAGAAGTCGAGCGACGGCACCCGTCTCATGCTGAGCAAGGGCGCGCCGGACGTTCTCCTATCCAGCTGCACCAGGCAACAGGTGGGGCGCGAGACGGTGCCCCTCACAGAGGAGGCCAGGGCCGAGCGGCTTGCCGAGATCGAGAGCCTCTCTGCCGGCGCCTTCCGGACCCTCGGCGTCGCCTATCGCAGCGTGGCCGAGGCATCCGCCGAGGGGTCTGACTGCGCTGTCGAGATGAACCAGTCCTGGGAGCGCGACCTGGTCTACGTGGGCGTCGTCGGCATCATCGACCCTGCGCGCTCCGAGGTGGCTGCGGCAGTCGGTGAGGCGCACCGTGCCGGCATTCGCGTCATCATGATCACCGGGGACCATCCGAGCACCGCCAGCCGCATCGCGGAGGACCTCGGCATCATCGTGGCCGGAGATCGCGCCGTGACCGGGGTGGAGCTGGACACCCTCGACGAAGAGGAGCTGCTCGCCCTCACGCGCGAGGTCTCCGTCTATGCCCGGGTGGCACCCCAGCACAAGCTCAGGCTCGTCGACTCGCTGCAGTCCGATGGTCAGATCGTGTCCATGACCGGCGACGGCGTCAACGACGCCCCCGCCCTCAAGTCCGCCGATATCGGAGTGGCGATGGGTATCACCGGGACCGAGGTCACCAAGGAGGCCGCGCGGATGATCCTGGCTGACGACAACTTCGCCACCATCGTCGCTGCCGTCCGTCAGGGGCGCGTGATCTTCGAGAACATCAAGAAGTTCCTCCGATACCTGCTGTCGTCGAACATGGGAGAGGTGCTCACCGTCTTCCTCGGCGTTGTCTTTGCTGGGTTCATCGGCCTGGACGAGGCGAGCGACGGATCCGCGGTCGTGCTGCCGCTGCTCGCGACCCAGATCCTGTGGATCAACCTGATCACCGACTCCGCGCCCGCACTGGCGATGGGGATCGACCCCGAGATCGACGACGTGATGGCACGCGCACCGCGCAAGCTGACCGACCGGGCGATCAACAGACGCATGTGGAGAGGAATCGTGTCGATCGGGCTGGTCATGGCCTTGTCGACCCTCTTCGCGATCGACCTGTTCCTGCCAGGCGGCCTTGTCTCGGGCAACGACACCCTCGAGGTCGCCCGTACCGCCGGTTTCACCACCCTTGTGCTTGCGCAACTGTTCAACTCCCTCAACGCCCGTTCGGAGACGACAAGCGCTTTCCGGGGCCTCTTCGCAAACAGGTGGCTGTGGGGTGCGATCGGCCTTGGGGTGGTGCTCCAGGTCGCGGTCGTCGAGGTCTCGTTCCTGCAGGTCCTCTTCGGCACGGCGCCGATGGACCTGACCCACTGGACCGCGTGCATTGCCCTTGGCTCGGTCGTGCTCTGGTACGACGAGCTCCGCAAGCTGGTCCTGCGACTCACCGATCAACGTCTCCTGACGAATCCAGGGCAACCCGGCAGCCTCCACTCGTGCGCACAGCGCGTCCATCCGGGCGGAATCGACGCTGGTTAGCCGCCGGCGACGTGTGCCGTGAGGAAGTGGACGCCGTGTCGGCCGAGGTTGCCGGGGCGCGGTCGTAGTGCTCGGTGGTTCGGGGGTCGGCGTGGCGGGCGAGGATCTGGGCATCGCGTAGAGGAACGCCGGCGCCGAGGGCGTTGGTGATGGCGGCGTGCCGTAGGGAATACGGACTGATGTGCCGTGGGATGCCAGCGGCTTTCGCGATCCGGGCGACCATGCGGTAGGCGTCGCGTCGGTGGATCGGTTTCTCGGAGACCGGTCGCAGGACCAGCGGCCCGCAGGCCCGCTGGCCGCGGCAGGCCTCTATGACGCGGAGCGCCGGGACGGTCAGCGGCATGGTGGCTGGTTTGTTGCCCTTGCCGACCAGGTGGGGGACCCGGTGACCGCAACCCCAGACCATCGACGCCGCCACCGTGGTGG
>JACMPC010000024.1 GCA_014377705.1 Dermatophilaceae bacterium | reverse complement strand
GTTGCCATTTTCGCCTCTTTGCCTCGTGATCCTCAGCTGTCTAGTGCCCGTCTGGCTGGTCTGGCGAGAAGGGCCATTCCTCGAACCAGGAGCACCGACCGTCTGGGGCGAAACGGAGCACCCACAGGTCACGCCAGGGCCTGCTCCCGGAGGCGCCGTACTCGACGGATACCCGGACGACCGCCATATCCGCGTCCACTGCCACGAGGTCGCTGGACATCGTGAACTGCTCGTCTGTACCGTTGCGCTCGCCGTCCCAGAAGCGGGTGATCGCCTCCAGGCCTTCGACGGGTCGGGCCCAGGGGGAAGGGAGGTAGGAGGCGTCTGGCACGAAGAGCTCACCGAGCAGCTCAGTCCCGGGGGTGCGCCAGAGGCGCTCGTAGAAGGCAACCCACTTCACGACGTCAGTGCGGTCCATGGCTCCATTGTGCGCCGGGCTGACCCCGAGGCCCAGGCGCACCGGCCCCATCTGTCGCGGACCAGAACGACCGGGTGAATGGAACCAGACATGATGGGATCATGAGTCTTTCTGAGCAGCCGGCCCGCAACGTCCTTGGTGGTCCGCTCGAGGAGTGTGGGACGGACCCGGTGACCGGGTTCTACCGGGACGGCTGCTGCAACACCGGGCCGCAGGACCTGGGCAGCCACACGGTGTGCGCCGTCGTCACCGCTGGCTTCCTGGCTCATCAGCAGAGCGTGGGCAACGACCTGTCGACACCGCGCCCTGAGTACGGCTTCGCGGGTCTTCAGCCGGGAGACCGCTGGTGTGTCGTCGCCAGCCGCTGGATGCAGGCTTACCGGGACGGCGCGGCAGCGCCGGTGGTCCTGGCCGCCACCCACGAGCGGGCCCTTGACGTCATACCTCTGGAAGCGATGCAGGAGAACGCGATCGACGTCCCCGCCGACCCCGGAGGCCTCATGTGAGGCAGGCTGGTCAGGGCATCCAAGCATGACGTCGACCCCGTCAGATTCCGGCCAGCACGGTCGCGTCACGCTCGGCTCAGAAGGCAGACGCATCGTCGGCCGCGGCCTTACCTCGTCCTGCCGGGAGGAGGATCACCGGGACTGGTGAGTTCTGCAAGATCTTCGTGCCGGTGGAGCCCAGGAAGACTCGCGACAGCGGTCCGTGATGGCTGGATCCCAGGACCAGCACATCGCCGTCGACCCAGCCCACGTGCTCCAGCGCGTCACCCCAGTCCCGGCCGTCGACGATGGCGACGTCGGTCGGCGTGGACACGCCGTCATGGGTGGCCAGCCACTTCATCGCCTTGGCCTGCATGACGTCCGCCTGCTCACGCCAGGCCTGCATGACCATGTCCTCGGCGCGATACCCCGCCTGGCTCGGGTACATGGTGCGGCCCCGAACGGCGAAGGTGACCACTCGCAGGGCGACGTCCATGTGGCGTGTCATCCTCGCCACGGCGACGAGCACAGCCTCGGACAACCGTGATCCGTCGAGTCCGACCGTGACCCGGTGGATCACGGAGCCGGCCTCCGTCCGGAAGCCCAGTGGTGCCATGGCAAGGGGGAGCTCGGCGCTGTGCAGGAACCGGTCCGTGACACTGCCCAGGGCAACGTGGCCCCATGACCCGTGTGAGGACGACCCGAGCACGAGCATTCGCGCTCCTCGGGCTGCGGCCTCCTTGGCAAGCGTGGTCGGCACCGACCGGCCGGTACGGACGATGTACTCGGCTTTGGTGTCCTGTCTGAGGAACATCTCCGCGTCCCGCAGCGCATCGTGTGCCATCCCGCCGAGATGCTGCTCGTACTCGCCGTCCACCCGCGCGACGCTCGGCATCTCCCAACGGTCCGGCACGACGCAGCAGACGACGAGCCTGTCGCCGGACGACCTTGCGAGCATGGCGGCCAGGGCCAGGTCGCCTCGGTCGCGAGCTCCGGGCCGGTAGCCGACCAGGACTGTCATGGACGGTCAGCCGGCTGCAGCGGGGCGTCCTGGTCGGGAAGCCGCCCGAGCCGGGAGTGCTTGATCCCGTAGAGAAGATAGAACGCCAGCCAGGCGGCTACCCATACCCCGAAGATCACGAAGGTGATCACTGGCAGGCCGATGACGACGAGCATGGAGAAGACGATCGAGGCGATCGGCACCCAGGGGTAGAACGGGACGCGGAACCCCCGCGGCAGGTCAGGAGCGGTGTGTCGCAGGATGATCACGGCCGCGGAGACCACGGAGAAGGCCGTCAGGGTGCCGATGCTGGTCAGGTCGGCCAGCTTCGACAGCGGGATGAGGCCGGCGAGCAGGGCCACCACGACGGCTACCACGATCGTGCCGTTGACGGGGGTGAGCGTCCTGGGGTTGATCTTGTGGAACAGCGGCGGGACCATGCCGTCACGAGACATCGCGAACAGGATGCGGGTCTGCCCGTAGAGGGTGACCAGGGTGACGCTGAAGATTGAGATGATGGCTCCGGCCGCGATAACGGTGCCGGGCCAGGTCGAGCCGGTGACGTCCTGCAGGATCTGGGCGAGGCCGGCCTCCTGACCGTCGAACTTCTTCCACGGCTGCGCGGCCACGGCGACCACCGCTACCAGCACGTAGATGGTCGAGACGATGATCAGCCCCAGGATGATGGCCCTGGGCATCGTGCGCTGCGGGTCCTTGACCTCTTCGCCCGCTGTCGAGACCGCGTCCAGGCCGATGAACGAGAAGAAGATCCCGCCGGTGGCGACCCAGATGCCGTTGACACCGAAGGGGGCGAAGTCGGCCAGGTTGTCGGTGTTCCATCCGGTGATGCCGACCACGACAAAGAGCATCAGCACGGTGAGCTTGACGCAGACCATGATGGCGTTGGCCTTGGCAGACTCGCTGGCACCGCGGATCAGCAGGATCATGCACAGCAGGACCAGCACCATCGCCGGGACGTTGATGATGCCGCCTTCCTCTGGTGAGAAGGCGAGGGCGTCGGGGATCTGGAAGCCCAGCAGGTTCTGCAGCAGCTGGTTGACGTACTGCGACCACCCCACGGCGACGGCTGCGCAGGAGACGCCGTACTCCAGCAGGAGACAGGCGGCCACGATCATGGCAGTTCCCTCTCCCAGGGTCGCGTAGGCGTACGAGTAGGACGAACCAGAAACGGGAATGCTGCTCGCAAGCTCGGCGTAGCACAACGCGGTGAGGCCGGCCACCACCGCGGCAGCGATGAACGAGAAGATGATGGAGGGTCCGACGTTGGGCACCTCGGTGGTCAGCACGAAGAAGATCCCGGTGCCGACGGTGCAGCCGACACCCAGCATCGTCAGCTGGAACAGCCCGATCGTTCTGGAGAGACGCTCCCCGCCCCCGACTTGCTTGCCGACCTCGTCAAGCGGGGTCTTACGCATCACCTTCTGCAGGAAGGTCTGGGGCACTGCCTTCTCTGACAACGTCTGAGTCATGGAGATCCCTGTCGTTGAACCGGACGTAAGGGCCGGTTGCAGGACTTTCGGTGGGGGGAGCCTACCGCTGACCGGCATGCTCTGAGCACTGGCCCTGGCCGGACAGGTCATGCAGGAGCCGTATTCCGTGTCACTGTCCACTTTTAGCAAGGTTCCGGATCCGACGGCCCGGCGCCGGGCCGAGTAGTACGGTGCTGTTATGCGTCGGGTGCCAAGGTGGGGACTGGTCTCCTCCGCTGCCGCACCGCTGTTGCTGATCGGTGGCTGGACGGTGGCTGCTGCGGTTCAGCCCGTACCGTTCGATGTCGTCATACGGACGATCAGTGACCTTGCCGCCCGCGACGCCGCAAATCGTTGGCTGATGACCATCGCCCTGGTCGGCGTCGGTGTCTGCCACCTCGTGACGTCCTGCGCGCTGGGCTGTGCGGCAGTGGTCGGGCGGCTGGTTCTTGCGTTCGGTGGGCTGGCCACGATCCTGGTGGCGGCATTCCCGCTGCCAGGCGGAAACGGCTCCTCATCGGCGCATACCGTCGCAGCGGCAGTCGCTTTCGTCTCGCTTGCGCTGTGGCCCGCGTTCGCGTGGGTGCGTTCACCGGAGCCCGGTCGGACGGTGGGCGTTCTTCTTGGGCCGACGGCATCCTTTGCCGCGGCTGGGGTCCTCCTGCTCCTTCTCGCCTGGTTCTTTGTCGAGCAGCTGAGCGGCGGCCCCGCGGTGGGCCTCTCAGAACGCGTCGCAGCCGGCGCACAGGCCCTCTGGCCCCTGGCCGTAGTCCTCTCAGCCCGCCGCCTCCAGTCAAACCTAGGGACGGTGCGGGTCGGTGCCGGTCAAACCTAGGGACCGTGCGGTTGGTCCTGGTTCCAGTCAAATCTCGGGACGGTGCGGTTCGTTCCGCTCAGACCAGGGACCCGTACAGGTTCGACGTCAGTCGGACTCGCCGAGACCGAGGGCGTCGAGCACCCTGTTGAGGGGGTTGGTCAGGCGGTAGCCCGACGCCAGGGACGAGAGAAGGGTCACGTCGCCGACCTGGCGGGGGAGAGCAGCGTCGAAGTCTGGGATCGGCGCGTCCAGGGCAACCTGAACGACCACGGGAGCGACATCCAGATAGTCCGATGCGGCCAAGAGCCGCGTCCGCTGCGCGCCCTTGATCAGCGGGTCCCCCTCGGCGAGCGCGCGACGCAGGCTGGCCAGATCGCCATACCGGTTGATCAGGGTGGCGGCGGTCTTCTCGCCGATCCCGGCAACTCCCGGAAGCCCGTCACTGGTGTCACCGCGCAACGTCGCCAGGTCGGCATACGCCTGCCCGGTGGGCACGAGGTACTTGGTCTGAAGGAAGGACTGGGTGACGACGTCGGGATCGCGAACCCCGCCGCGTGCGGTGTAGAGAACCCGGACGCCAGCGTCATCATCGACGAGCTGGAACAGGTCGCGGTCACCGGTGATGACATCGACGTGCTGCTTTCCGCGAGCGCGATGGGTCAAGGTGCCGATCACGTCGTCAGCCTCGTAGCCGTCGCTGCCGATGCGGGCAATCCCCAGGGCCTGCAACGCATCCACGATCAGCGGCACCTGTGGAGTGAGCAGCTCAGGGCTTTCCTGCTGAATCTCGCTGCCTTCGCTGAGACGGTGCGTCTTGTAGGTCGGTATGGCGTTGACCCGGAACGCCGGTCGCCAGTCGTTGTCCCAGCAGGCCACCAGATGGGTCGGGTGATGGGTGTTGACCAGGGTTGCGAGCATGTCCAGGAAGCCCCGCACGGCGTTGGTCGGCGGCTCGTCGGCGCTGCGTCGCTGGTCGGGTACTCCGTAGAAGGCACGGAAGTACAAGGAGGCCGAGTCGAGGAGCATCAGGCGCTGGGACATGACGCCATCGTGCCATTGCCGAGCCGCAGTAGTCCGCAAGCGCGGATACCTCAGTAATCTAGCTCTATGGAAGATCTGGATCGTCACATCCTCGGGCTGTTGTCCCATGACGGCCGTATGAGTTTCACCGATCTCGGCAAGGCCACCGGGTTGTCGACCTCGGCGGTTCACCAGCGGGTGCGCCGGCTCGAGGAGCGTGGCGTGATCCAGGGGTACCGTGCTGTGATCAACCACACGGCGGTGGGCATGCCGCTGCTCGCCTTCATCTCCATCACGCCGACGGATCCGTCGGCACCGGACGATGTGCCTGACCGCCTTCGCGGGGTGGCCGATCTGGAGGCCTGTCACTCGGTCGCGGGGGAGGAGAGCTACATCCTCAAGGCCAGGGTTCCCTCGCCCGGCGACCTGGAGGACCTGCTGGCCCTGATCCGGTCCTCGGCGAATGTCTCGACCCGCACCACGGTGGTGCTCTCGACCCCCTGGGAAGAGCGTTCGCACCCCGTTGAATGACTCGCGGCCCCGCCGCACACATCACTGGTAGGCCCGGGCGGGCACGAGGGCGACACCACAGACAAGGACACCACGTCGCATTCCTGGAGGATGGAGTCCTGCGTCGTGGCGCTGAGCTGGCCGCCATTCCGGCGGTTCTTGCGTACGGCCGTCGGACTTCAGTCTCCCGCACTCACGACCGCAGGCCGATGGCGCGCATGGCGGCGTCCAGCTGAGGCGCCGCGCCGGCGGCAGCCCGGTCGCGTCCAGCTGCCGCCAGCGTGTCCACCCCGCCGGGGTTCGCCGCCAGCTCGGCATACCTGCGTTGTGCCGGCTCGAGCAGGGTCACCACTGCGTCGGCCGTGTTCGTCTTCAGGTCCCCGTATGACGTGTAGCGCGCCGCCGCGTCGGCTGGGTCCGTGCCGCTGCAGACGCCCAGAATCTCCAGCGGGTTCGTCACGCCGGGCTTGGCCGCCTCGTCGCGCCGGACCTCGCCGTCGCAGTCCGTGACCACGCGCAACACCTTGCGGCGCAGCACCTCCGGGCTGTCGAGCATCCGCAGCACCCCACCGGCCTCGTCCGGGTCGGACTCGCTCATCTTGGCCGTCGGGGTCAGCAGGTCTCGCACCCGTCCCGTGGCCGGCCCGCGATGGAGCTCCGGCACCACGAAGGTCTGGCCGTAGGTGCGGTTGAACCGGATCGCCAGGTCCGGGGCCAGCTCCACGTGCTGGTCCTGGTCGCCGCCGACGGGGACCCGGTGGGCGGCATACAGCAGGATGTCGGCGGCCATCAGTCACGGATAGGTGAACAGCGAGGCCCGCGTCATCGGCTCACCCCGCCCCTTCTCCTTATACTGAATTATCCGGGAGAGCTCGCCGACGTAGGCCGTGCACTCGAGCAGGTAGGCCAGCTGGGCGTGCGCGGGGACGGCCGACTGGAGGAACACGGACTTGGCGGGCAGGCCCGAGGCCAGCAGCAGCGACGCGGTCTAGTCTTTTTGTCAAGGCCCCGCCGGGAACCCGCCCCGCTCATCGCAAAGGCCGCCTCAACGAGGCGGCCTTTGATCGCATGCGCAACAGGATGGACCGCCGGTTCAGACGTGTCACCACTGGGTGCTCACGGTGTTGATCACGAGAGGACTGCAGCGCGGGCCGGCCGACCACTCAGGCGTCCGGCCCACGCGCAGTCGGCAGGACCTCACCGTACCGCCGTGATCCCCCGTGAGTCTGACACCATGCGGGTATGGGGATCTCGCAGAAGCTGCTGTCGGACGGCGAGTATGTCGTCCTGAGTGTTCGTTCGCACGGCAAGGCGCTGATCGGGCCGGTTGCCTTGCTCTTCCTGGTGGTGGCCGGTGTGATCGCCGCCCTCATGCTGAAGCCGAACAACACCGCGGTGGCTTCGGGCGCGGCGCTGGTGGCGGTGCCGGTGCTGATTCTCCTGTCCTTGATCCCCTTCCTGCGCTGGCTGTCCTCGACCTACACGGTCACCAACCGGCGGCTGATCACCCGTCACGGCATCATCACCCGGACCGGTCGAGACATCCCGCTGTTCCGGATCAACGACGTGGCCTACGAGAAGCACCTGCTGGACCGGATCCTGGGCTGCGGCACCCTGATCATCTCCGACGCCACCGAGAAGTCCGGCGTGGTCCTGCCGGACATTCCCAATGTGGAACAGGTTCAGCTCCAGATCTCCGACCTGCTCTTCAGCCAGGATGACGGGAACGACGACGACGGCAGCCGGGTGCCCGGCGAGCCCCCGCGCAACAACCGCTGACCCGCCGGGTTCTCAGATGAGCTGGTCAACCGATGCCTTCCGGCTGGACGCGGCCTTGGCCAGAGCGGCAGTGTGCGCGTTCGCGACCCCGCCGTGCTCGCGCCACCAGTCCTGACCGGACTCGGGAAGAGTGTAGATCGGGTCGTAGTAGACGTACTCGTGCGACAGCGCCTCGGTGTCTGCACCCTCGATCGAGGTGCGGTAGTTCTTACGCCAGAACGACATGCCGTGCTTGGTGTCGTAGGAGTCGACCTGGTGCACCCAGCGCTTGCCCACGTACGGCACGTCACAGACGATGCGCGGAGTCGCGAAGCCCGGAAGGTATCCCATCAGATCGTGCTGCAGCCGCTGCGCCTCGGCGAGCGAGAGCCGCCAGTGCTCGGCGAACGGGATCATGTCGCACATGTAGAAGTAGTACGGCGTGATCGAGGCCTCGTCCTGCAGGGCGAAACACAGGTCGAGAAGCTGTTCGACCGAGTCGTTGACGCCCCGCATCAGGACACCCTGGTTGCGGACGTCGCGGACGCCGGCGTCCAGCATCGCCCGAGAGGCTGCCGCAACAGCGGGTGTCACGGACTGGGCGCTGTTGACATGGGTGTGGATAGCCAGCGCGACACCGCGCTCGCGGGCCTTGGCCGCAACCCGGGCGACACCCTCGACGACGTCCTCCTGCAGCCAGTGCTGCGGCAGGCCCATGAGTGCTTTGGTGGCCAGCCGGATGTCGCGGATGTTGTCGATGTCGAGCAGCCGGTCCAGGAAGGACTCGAGGTTCTTCCACGGCATGTTGGCCACGTCGCCCCCGGAGACGACGACGTCGCGCACCTGGGGGGTCGCGCGCAGGTACTTCATCATCGCGTCATAACGGTCGACCGGCTTGAGGTCGAACTTGAGCTTGGGGATGACCGGTGTCGAGTTGCCGACGAGGTCCATCCGGGTGCAGTGGCCGCAGTACTGCGGGCAGGTCGACAGCAGCTCGGCGAGCACTTTGGTGGGATAACGGTGGGTCAGGCCCTCGGCGGCCCACATGTCGTGCTCGTGCAGCGAGTCGCGGGCGGAGAACGGGTGGCTGGGCCAGTCGTCGCGCCTGTCGCTGAGAACTGGCAGCATGTAGCGCCGGACCGGGTCGGCATAGAAAGCGCGGGTGAACTCCTCGCCCGCCGGTGGCATCGAGCCATCGGACTCGGCGGTGCTGCCTGCACAGGGGACCATGGTGTTCATCATCTGCGGCGTCACCAGCATCGACATGGTGGCCCGCTCGGCCTGGTCCCGCTCGAGATCGGCATAGAACGCGTCGGTGAGCAGATCGCCCATGAGAGCCCGCAGGCCCTTGATGTTCTTCACGCAGTTGACCCGCTGCCACTGGACGCTGGCCCATTCGGTGGCCGTGATGTGGCGCCATCCCGGCAGTCGGGTCCAGTCTGGCTCCACCAGCTCGTGGCGCCGGTAGGCATAGGGCTGTTCGATCTTTGGATGCATGAATGACATGATACGGGAGAACTTGCGCTCTCTGCATCACTGGACAGCAAGAACTGTCTACCCGGCTCCACATGAAGGAGAAAACAGTGGTTCGACAGTCCGAAGGCACCCTCGGCTCGCCGGTGGGACTGCACCGCGTTCTTGAGCCGTCGGGCGACCAGATCACGTTGCCCCAGTCCGCGGGGCGACTGGACGCCTCATCGCGGATCTGGCCGGACGAGGTGCGCATCGACATCGAGACCCTGAACCTCGACGCGGCTTCCTACCGGCAGCTGGCCGGGGTGCATCGCACCCGTGACGACCAGATCGACGGCGCCGCGATGCGCACGGCCGTCCTGGACATCGTGGCCACCCGCGGCAAGATGCAGAACCCGGTCACCGGCTCTGGCGGCATGCTCATCGGGACCGTTGCCGAGGTGGGCCCGCAGAGCCCGTTGGGGCTCCGCGCCGGCGACCACGTCGCCACCCTGGTCTCCCTGTCCCTGACTCCGCTGCAGATCACCGACGGCCTGGCCCGATGGGACGGGCTGGGGGAGCGGGTGCCGGCGGCCGGCCACGCGATTCTGTTCGGCCGGTCCATTGCCGCGGTGCTGCCCGTCGACCTCGACCCCGAGCTGGCACTGATGGTGATGGATGTCTGCGGGGCACCGGCCCTGGTGGCCCGGCTGGTCCGCGAATACGTCGCCCGGGGTGCGGCACCCTCCGTGCTGGTCCTCGGCGGCGCGGGCAAGTCCGGGTCGATGTCCCTGGCTGCAGCCCAGGACGCCGGCGCCGGACGTCGGGTGGCGGTGGTGCCCCATGCCGGGGAGGCGGCAATGCTGGAGGGCCTCGGCCTGGCCGACCACGTGGTCATCGCCGACGCCCGCTCGCCGCTGGGCCTCTCCGGCGCGGTGCAGGCCGCCGGCGGACCGGCAGACATCACCGTCGTCTGTGTTGACGTTCCCGGCTGCGAGCAGCCAGCGATCCTGTCGACGGCGCAGGGCGGCACCGTGATCTTCTTCTCGATGGCCACGAACTTCGCGGCCGCGGCGCTGGGAGCCGAGGGGCTGGCCGCCGATGTGCGGATGCTGGTTGGCAACGGGTACGTCCCCGGTCACGCCGAGTATGCCCTGAAGGTGCTGCGCGAGAACGTCGCTGTCCGGGGCCTGTTCGAGGGCCGGCTCGAGTCGAAGCAGACTAGGTCCCTGTGAGCAACGAGGCCTTGTCAGAGTCAGCCACCGAGCCGACAGCCGAGTCACCAGCCGAGTCACCGGCCGGGACCTCCACGCTGTATCGCGGCGGGCACGTCTACGGCGCGACCGACCCCGGCGCGACGGCGATGCTGGTCGCCGGCGAGCAGATCGCGTGGATCGGCTCCGACGCGGCCGCCGCCGGACTTGCCGACGGGGTCGATGACGTCGTCGGGCTCGACGGCGCGCTGGTCACCCCGACCTTCGTCGATGCCCACGTCCATACGTCGGCCACGGGCCTGGGCCTGCGCAGCGTCGGTCTGACCGACGCCAGGTCGCTGAGCCAGGTGCTCGACAGGATCGAGCAGGCCGCGCGCACCCGGGCGGGCCGTCCGATCTATGCCCCGAACTGGGATGAGCGGGACTGGCCCGAGCACCGCCCTCGGACAGCCACGGAGCTCGACCGGGCGACCTATGGCGGGGTGGTCTACTCCCCGCGGGTGGACGGCCACTCGGCCGTGATCTCCTCCGCCCTGGCCGCCGCCTCCGGTGCTCGCAACCACCCGGGCTGGAACGACAGCGGGCTGGTCACCCGGGGGGCCCACCACGCAGCCCGCGACGCCTTCTACGCCGGGATCAGCGCAGCCGGCCGGCGCGCGGACATCGACGTGGCCCTGCTGGCCGCGGCGGAGGCCGGGATCGGCCTGGTCCACGAGAACGGCGGGCCAACGCTCAGCTCGGAGGACGACTTCGCGGACGTGCTCGCGGCCGGGCGGCGCGGTGACCGCCCGCAGGTCATCGGCTACTGGGCCGAGCTGGTCGCCGACCAGGGGTCGGCCAGGGCGCTCGCCGACCGGATGGGTGCCCGGGGGCTCGCCGGCGACCTCAACATCGACGGTTCGATCGGATCGCGGACCGCGTCCCTGCGAGAGCCGTATGCCGACTCCCGTGCCGGCAACGACCCTGCCCGCAGCGGCCACCGGCACCTGTCCGTCGACAACGTCCGTGACCATGTCGCGGCCTGCTCTCTGGCGGGCCTGCAGGCGGGGTTCCACGTCATCGGGGACGCCGGCATCGACACCATGATTGCCGGGTTCCAGGCTGCTGCCGCGCAGGTCGGAACGGCCATGGTCATTGCGGCCCGCCATCGCCTCGAGCACGTCGAGATGATCGACGCCGACGGGATCAGGGCGCTGGCCGAGCTCGGCATCACCGCGTCGGTCCAGCCGGCGTTCCACTCCCTGTGGGGCGGGCCCGACGGCATGTATGCCGCCCGGCTGGGTCGCGAGCGTGCCGCCATGATGAACCCGTTCGCCACCATGGCCGCCGCCGGTATTCCGCTGGCTCTGGGCTCGGATACCCCTGTGACGCCCTTCGCGCCCTGGGAGGCGGTCCGAGAGTGCGTCCACCGCCATGACCAGGCGCAACAGATCTCGGCTGAGGCGGCGTTCCTGGCGCATACCCGTGGCGGCTGGCGCGCTGCCGGGATCGACGACCGCGGCTACCTCGGGGTCGGCAAGCCCGCGAGCTTCGCGCTCTGGTCCGCAGCCGACCTGGCCGCCGGGTCCGGCGGCCGGGTCACTGACGGGCAGACCCGCCTGCCGGACCTGTCGCCGGGCGCCACGCTGCCCACGAACTTGCGCACCGTCATACGCGGTCGCACCGTCTTCGACCGAGAAGGAGCTCTCTTGTGAGCACGGCTAACCAGAACGGCCAGGCCAGGCCCAAGCTTGAGCTCGACCCGATCGTCATCCGCAAGGCGCGTTCACTAGCCCGAAAGGCCGGCGCGCCGGTGGTCAAGATCGCCAAGACGCACACCACCGTGTCTGTGGAGCGGGCCGTGCTGCGGCTGGCCGGCCTGTCCGGGGCCGACCATGAGGGAGAGCCGTGGGTCAACCACCTGGTGGACGCCGTTCGCGACGAGGTGGGGCTCGAGCTAGGAGTCACCACACCGGTGTTCGACGCGTTGCGCCGCGGGGAGGCCCCGGACCTGCTGACACTGGCCCAGAAGGCCGCTGCCGGCTCGGTCTCCTTCCGCCTTCCGCAGGGTCGCGAAGGCGTTGCCGCGCAGAGGCTCGCGCTGCGCTCGGTCAGGCCGGGAATGGCGCGGATCGACAGGAACCGGGCCACCCGGGACCGGCTGATCAAACGGCACGGCAACCCGAGGCAGCGGCCGTGGATCTACCTGATCGTGGCCACCGGCGACATCTACGAGGACATTCCGCAGGCCCAGACCGCGGCCCGTGAGGGCGCGGACATCATCGCGG
Organism: Dermatophilaceae bacterium; assembly: GCA_014377705.1. Classification (GTDB taxonomy): domain Bacteria; phylum Actinomycetota; class Actinomycetes; order Actinomycetales; family Dermatophilaceae; genus UBA4719. The sequence goes on along the minus strand of JACMPC010000024.1, from coordinate 5,846 downwards.
TCATCCGCTCGACCGGGCAGTCGCTGCTCGACTTCGTGCCCGAGGGCGCGACCCGCGAGGGGTATGCCGGCACGTACGCCACCCAGGAGAACTTCCGCCTGATGCGGGCCGCCCTGGACGACGTGTCCAGGGAGGTGGGTCGCTATATCCGGCTGGTCAACTACGCCTCCGGCCTGTGCATGCCGGAGATCGCGACCCTTGCCGGCCTGGAGCGGCTCGACATGATGCTGAACGACTCGATGTACGGCATCCTGTTCCGGGACATCAACCCGATTAGGACCTTTGTGGACCAGCGCTTCTCGCGTCAGATCCATGCCCGGGCCGGGATCATCATCAACACCGGCGAGGACAACTACCTGACCACCGCCGATGCTGTCGACGCGGCGCACACGGTCACCGTCAGCCAGCTGATGAACGAGTACTTCGCCAAGGAGGCGGGGCTGGCGGACTGGCAGCTCGGCCTGGGTCACGCCTTCGAGATCAGCCCCGAGATCCCGGACTCGTTCCGGATGGAGCTGGCCCAGGCGCTGCTGGCCCGCCAGCTGTTCCCGGACGCGCCGCTGAAGTGGATGCCGCCGACCAAGCACATGACCGGGGACATCTTCCGCGGCTACCTGCTGGACGGGTTCTTCAACCTGGTGGGCGCCATGACCGGCCAGGACATCCTGCTGGTCGGGATGATGACCGAGGCCGTCGTCACCCCGTTCCTGTCCGACCGTGACCTGGCTCTGCAGAACGTCCGCTACGTCCTGAACGCAGCGGGGGGACTGGCTGAGGACTTCCACCCCCCACGCGACGGGTTCATCCAGAACCGGGCCCGTCAGGTGCTCTCCGAGGCGGTCGATCTGCTGGAGAAGATCGTGGGTGACACCGGCGAGCCCGGGTCGGTTCCGCTCCTGCAGGCCATCAGCGACGGGACCTTCGGGCTGATGAAGCGTCCGGCCGATGCCGGCAAGGGCCGCGATGGCGTGATCAGGTGCGCACCCGGCTACGACAACCCGGCCGGCACGTTGCTGGCCACCGCACGGACAGAAGGAGGTGTGCAGAAGTGAGCACTCGCGATACAGGCTCGCAGAAGGCGGCTTCGGAGCCGTCGTCCCCGACGGCTCCGCCGGCCAAGGACGCGCCGCAGATCCTGCCTGACATCATCAGGCCGTATGGCGACACCACCGGCGACGGCATGGTGCAGGTCTCCTTCACTCTGCCCGTCCCGCACGACAAGCGGGCCGAGGGCGCTGCCCTGCAGCTGGCCGCCAAGATGGGTGTGGCGCCGGCCCTCCTGGTCCATGCCAAGGCGATGGGCTCGGGCTTCACCTTCTTCATCGTCTATGGCAGCGTCAGCCACCTGGTGGACCTGCGCGACGTCGTGGTGATCGAGCGCGAGTTCGCGCTGCTGAGCGCCAAGGAGGCCAACGCGGCCATCAAGAAGCGGCTGCATCGCAAGCTCGTCGTGGTCGGCGCCTGTATCGGCAACGACGCACACACGGTGGGCATCGATGCCATCCTGAACATCAAGGGGTTCGCGGGGGAGAAGGGCCTGGAGTACTACAGCGAGATCAAGGTGGTGAACTGCGGCGCCCAGGTGCTGGTTCCCGAGCTTGTGGCCCGTGCCCGCGCGGAGAAGGCCGATGCGGTCCTGGTCAGCCAGGTCGTCACCCAGAAGGACCGGCACATCCATAACACCACCCAGATGTCGGCGGCGTTCCGGGAGGCCTACCCCGCCGGGAAGGTGCCGCTGCTGATCGTCGGCGGCCCCCGGTTCGAGCAGGGCTCGGAGGAAAGGCTCGGGGTCGACCGGATCTTCGGCAAGGGCACGACGCCCGGCGAGGTCGCGTCCTATCTCGTCCACGCCATATCCCAGGCAGGCAGCACCACCAAGGAGCACCCATGACCAGCACAGCCACAGCCATAGCCGGGATGACGGTCACCCACCGTCGCTACGTCCCGTACAGCCACGCCCATTACGCCGGCAACCTCGTCGACGGCGCCTACTCGCTGGCGGCATTCGGTGACGTGGCGACCGAGATGTGCATTCGCAACGATGGTGACGAGGGCCTGTTCGCTTCCTACAGCGACGTGCAGTTTCTGGCGCCGGTCCGGGCCGGGGACTGCATCGAGATCCAGGCCACTCTGGTCCGGGTCGGTTCGCGCAGCCGGGAGATAACATTCGAGGTGCGGGTCGTCACCCGGAGCAACCCGGCCCGCGGCGAGTCCGCAGCCGACCTTCTCGACCAACCGATCGTCGCCACCACGGCTCGCGGCGTCGTCGTCGTGGCACCGAGACAGCTGATCAGGTCCGTCGTCGTGCCATCCGACATCTGATGGTGCTCGGCGTGTCGCGGGCGACACGCCGCATCGGTGAAACAACTCAATATTTACCACAGATGTCGACGCGTCCCTGACCTGCGGTTTTGTCCATCTGTGCAGGTGAACGCAGGGTTGACAGCAGGTGCAGAACCGGTTGTATCTTCGAGACCGTTGGCCGCCGCCAAATCAGGACAGAAGCGAAGGTCACAGGGCATGGACGTCCTCGGGGTCCGTGACGGTTGGGGTGCGTAACCGTCATCTGAAACCAGATCGACGGGGGTTCCTTGTTCGGTGACAGTTCGCACGGCACCGGAGGCGGTTGGCGGTGGGGTCACGTGCTCAGTAGACAACAACGTCGCAGCGGCATCCAGTCGCTTCATCGTTGGTCCCAACGGCAACGGGCCCCGCCGCATCCGGTGCCACCCTGTCCGGACCGCGAGCCGCCGTCCATCAAGGGGCAACCTCACAGGGACAGCCCACGCAATCAACCACCTTGACACATACCGAACGGGCAGCTCCATGTGGCCATCCACCCGCGGATGAAGCGGGTCGGGCCGCCGTGATCTAGCCTAAACCGGTGTATCGCTACCCACTTGCCGTCGCTTCCGGCCTGGCGCTGTGGCTCGCTTTTCCCTCCCATGACCTCTGGCTCATGGCGCCGGTCGGCGTCGCGGTCCTCGCCCTGGCAACTCAGGGGGCCCCGGCGTGGCAGGGCGCCCTGCTCGGCCTGATCAGCGGACTGGCGTGTTTCCTCCCGCTGTTGTCCTGGTCCGGTGTCTACGTGGGGGCACTCCCGTGGATCGCGCTGGCCGTGCTCGAGTCCCTCTACCTTGCTCTGCTCGGCCTGGTGTGCGCCCTGCTGCAGAGCCGGCCGTGGCAGGCCCGGATCGGCAGTGTCGCCCGCATCCGGCCCCTGGTCGTGGCCCTGGCCTGGGTGGCCCAGGAGACATTGCGGGGCAACACCCCGTTCGGCGGGTTCCCCTGGGGGCGGCTCGCGTTCAGCCAGGCCGACTCGCCGCTGGCCGCACTGGCCTCTCTGGGTGGCGCGCCCGCGGTGACCTTCGCGGTGGCCTTGGCGGGCGGGCTGCTGGCGGCAGGGGTTGCCCGGCTGATCCGCGCCGGCCGCTCGCTCGACCTCGGCTCACGGGAACGGAGGCTCGGTGTCGTGCCGGTGCTGGGAGTGTGTTGTCTGGTCAGCGCCGCCGTTGTCATCCTGGCGCCAGCCCTGGTCCCCAGACCCGCCGCTGGGCCGACCGGGCGTTTCATCGCCGTCCAGGGCAACGTCCCCCGGCCCGGGCTGGACTTCAATGCCGAGCGTCGGGCCGTCCTGGACAACCACGCCAGGGCGACCCAGCAGGTCGCCGTGTCGGTGAGGGCAGGAGCCCAGCCCCGGCCGGACCTGGTGGTGTGGCCGGAGAATGCCTCGGACATCGACCCGACCCGCAACCCCGACGCGGCGAACGTCATCGAGGGGGCGATGGAAGCCATCAACGCACCGCTCGTCCTGGGCGCGGTCCTGCGGGAGCCCAGCCCCCGGGAGTCCAATGCCAGCCTCCTGTATCTGCCGGGCCGGGGCCTGACCTGGAGATACGTCAAGCAGCACCCGGTCCCGTTTGCCGAGTACATCCCCTACCGCTCGTTCTTCCGCAACTTCAGCGACAAGGCCGATCTCGCGGGGGACTTCGTGGCGGGCAAGGGGGCGGGGGTGCTCCGGGTGCCATCGCGGGGCGGTGACACGATCGCGGCAGGCACCGTCATCTGCTTCGAGGTGGCCATCGACACTCTGGTCCGGGACACCGTCGACCATGGCGCGAACGTCTTGCTCGTGCAGACCAACAACGCCACGTTTGGTTTCACCGATGAGTCGGTCCAACAGCTGGCCATCTCGCGGATCCGGGCCGTCGAGCACGGACGCTCGATCGTGCACGTGTCCACGGTCGGGGTCAGCGCGATGATCACGCCCGACGGAACCGCACACCAGCGCAGTGCGTTGTTCACCTCGGACGTGCTTGCAGCCGACCTCCCGTTGCGCACGGATCGTACCGTCGCGGACCGGGTCGGTCCCTGGCCCGAGATTGTCGCCGGCGGAGCTCTGGTGGCGTCCTTGGCACTGCTCGCCTTGAGCCGTCTGAGTCGCCGCCGATAGGGTCGGTTCGTCGAATCACTGACACCGTTCGTTCACTGACACCGTTCGTTCACTGACACCGTTTGAACGCTTCACCGATAAGGACGTCCATGACACCACCGCCGGTCTGGCCCCCGATCGACAAGATCGTGGTGCTGATCCCGACCTACAACGAACGCGAGAACATCGCACTGATCGTGTCGCGGCTGCGGGCAGCCGTGCCGGCGGCGGACGTCCTCGTGCTGGACGACAACTCCCCGGACGGCACCGGGGCCGTCGCCGACCGGCTGGCCGTGGGGGACGCTCAGGTGAAGGTCCTGCACCGGACGAGCAAGGACGGGCTCGGGGCGGCGTACCTCGCCGGCTTCGACTTGGCGCTGGAGCGCGGCTATGACGTTCTGGTGGAGATGGATGCGGACGGGTCCCATCAGCCCGAGCAGCTGCCGTCCCTGCTCGCGGCCCTGGGCGACGCCGATGTCGTGCTGGGCTCGCGTTGGGTGCCGGGCGGCTCAGTGGTCAACTGGCCGATACACCGCAAAGCCCTCAGCCGGGGTGGCAATCTCTACGTGCGCGCGCTTCTTGGTATGCCGATCGGTGATGCCACGGGGGGATTCCGAGCCTACCGCGCCTCAGCGCTGCGCACCCTGGATCTGCAGGATGTGGCCTCCCTCGGTTACTGCTTCCAGGTCGACCTGGTCTGGCGGGTGGTCCTTGCCGGCCTGACCGTCGTCGAGGTGCCCATCACCTTTGTGGAGCGCACCATTGGTGACTCCAAGATGAGCCAGGACATTGTCAAGGAGTCGTTGCGCAAGATCACGATGTGGGGCGCGAGGTACCGGCTGGGTCAGGTTCGTTCACTGCTGCACAGGGAGCCACTGTGGCACCAGCTGAGAAACTGAACCGAAGCGGTCGTCGGCGTCCCCGGTGGGGGTGGTACGTCTTCCTGGCCCTGCTGGTGGTGCCGGTGGCCGAGATCGCCCTGATCGTTGCTGTCGGCTCGGTGGTCGGCGGCTGGCAGACCATCGTGCTGCTGCTGGTGGAGTCGGCCCTCGGCGCCTATCTGGTCAAGCGCGAAGGGGCACGTTCCTGGCAGGCTCTGCGGGTGGCGTTGAACACCGGCCAGATGCCCGGGCGCGAGCTCGCCGACGCCACGCTGGTGCTGATCGGCGGCACCCTGCTGCTGACCCCGGGATTTCTGACCGACATCGCCGGCTTCTTCTTCATCCTGCCGCTGACCCGTCCGATCACCCGTCGGTGGCTGCAGGGTGTCGTCGAGCGCAGGCTGGTGGACAGGTCGGGGATCATTCGGGGCGAGGTCATCTGAGCTTCGTTCGTCCGACTCTGCCTCGTGTTCGCCTGTCGGCCTGTCGGCGGATGTCGTTAGGCTGGACCGGTCAGGGTGCCAGCCGGGTTG
>JACMPC010000204.1 GCA_014377705.1 Dermatophilaceae bacterium | reverse complement strand
GGTGACCGCAGGCACGATCTTCCACCGCACGCGGACCCCGTTGTCGACATGGTTCGCCGCGATCTGGTTCCTGACCTCGCAGAAGAACGGGGTGTCCGCGCTCGGCCTGCAGCGGGTCCTGGGGTTCGGCTCCTACGAGACGGCGTGGGCGTGGCTGCACAAGCTGCGTCGGGCGATGGTGCGCCCCGAGCGGGACAAGCTCTCCGGGTTCGTCGAACTCGACGAGACCATGATCGGGGGTGTGGCCCACGGCGCTGGCGGCGGGTACGGCGACAAGGCTGCCGTGATGATTGCCGTGGAACGCAACGAGATTCGCCGGCTCGGACGGGTCCGGATGGCAGTCGCCCAGCGTCCCGGCACATCCGAGCTGGTCAAGTGGGCAACCCAGGTCATCGAGCCCGGCTCGACGATCCGCACCGACGGCGCCCGCACCCTGCGCCAACTCGCTCAGCTCGGCTACACCCACGAGTACACGACCGGCTACAACGCCGTAGACAAGGCCTCGGTGCTGCCCGGCGTGCACCGCGTCGCCTCCTTGCTCAAGCGCTGGATCATCGGCACCCTGCACTACCGCGTCGAAGAGCACCAGCTGCCCTACTACCTGGACGAGTACACCTTCCGGTTCAACCGCCGCAACGCCAAGAGCCGCGGCTTGCTCTTCTACCGCCTCCTCGAGCAGGCCGTCGAGACCGACCCCCACCCGCTGCGTGAACTCATCCGACCCGGTGAATCGCCCATACCGGACTTCACTTAAGCGGATATGCAGAACATACGTCTAGTACAGAACATGCGTCGGACAAATGCAGGCCAGTTACACGATGAATGTCGTTGCAAACATGAGCGATCGGCAGGGACACCCGACCAGGCACCCCTATCAGATAGCGGACATAAGGCGGACGCTCCCACCAGTCTGCTGCTGGCGAGCGCGGCCTCCGGGTCCGCCTCCGCACCATTTCCGCCCGCGGTTTCCAGAACCGCGCGATCCGGCAACATCCTGCGAAGAGGGCGATCGTGGTGGGTGGCAGCACGCGGCCTGCCGCCGTCACAATACCTCCGCCCAAGACGTCGCCACTCCTGGACTCGGCACGCGGCAGCCGAGCCGCGCAGCACCACCGGCCACGAAGGAACAGGCCGCCATGCGGCTGGGCGTGTGGAGTCGTAGTCTCAAGTGTCGGACTCCGACCACCCCCCAACGAAAGCGATTCGCATGACCACGCTGCTGATGACTGGTTTCCCTGGATTTCTTGGATCTGCTCTGCTCCCCCGGGTGCTCAGGCGTCGCGAGGGAGTCCGGGCCATCTGCCTGGTCCAGCCCCGGCACATGGCGATGGCGCAGCGTCGGGTCCACGAGATCGAGACCGAGCATCCGCACACGCTCAACCGGGTTGAGCTGATCGCCGGCGACATCACCGCCCCTGACCTGGGGATCGACCCGGCCAGCCGCGATGGCCTGGACGACGTGGCCGAGGTCTGGCACCTGGCGGCAATCTACGACCTCGCTGTCGCCGAAGGAGTAGCACGCCGGGTCAACGTCGAGGGGACCGCGCGGGTCCTGGACTTCTGTCGGTCGCGCCCTCAGTTCAGCAGGTTGCAGTACGTCAGCACGTGCTACGTCAGCGGGGACTACGAGGGTGAGTTCACCGAGGATGGCCTCGACGAGGGGCAGAGCTTCCTCAACCACTACGAGTCGACGAAGTTCGACGCCGAGGCGCTCGTCCGCAAGGCAATGGCGGACGGCCTGGCGGCCACCATCTACCGGCCTGGGATCGTCGTCGGCGACTCCCGCACCGGCGAGACGCAGAAGTACGACGGCCCCTACTTCCTGGCGTCATTCATGCAGCGGCAGCTCGCCCTCGCGGTGGTTCCGGCCGTTGGCGCCATCGATCGCGTCAGGGTCTCCCTGGTTCCCCGGGACTTCGTCATCGAGGCGATGGACCAGCTGTCCGTGCTCGATCGGTCGATCGGGCAGACGTTCGCCCTGACAGACCCGAACCCGCCGACCGTCCGACAGCTGGTCGACCTCTTTGCCAGCCACCTCGGCAAGAAGGTGATCTGGGTATGGCTGCCGCTGCGCCTCACCCGAGCCGCGGTCGGCTCGGTGCCGGGCCTTGAGCGCCTGCTCGGACTTCCGGCCGAAGCTCTTGACTACTTTGCCTCGCCGACCACCTACTCCACCACCAACACGTTCGCTGCGCTGGCCGGGACCGGGGTGCAGTGCCCACCGTTCGAGAGCTACGCCGGAAGGTTGCTGGACTTCATGGTCGACCATCCGGAGATCGACTCCTCGGCGATGGTCTGAATGCGCACCGGCATAACCCAATGACAACTCAAGGAAGCAAGATGCCAAAACCCAGTCCCACCCTCATCGTCCATGTCAGCCTGACCGGATCAGAGCGCGACTACGACGAGTACGTGACCTTCCTCCACCATGATTTTCGCATCGTGCGGATGGGGACCAACGGTGACGTCGCCGCAGCCGAGGCGCTCGTTGGCAAGTGGGCCGACGAAGCGGACGCGATCGCTGTCACCGGCATCCGGGAGGCACGTGCCGCCGGTCTGTATGACGGGGAGCTCGAGGCGATCGAGCGCGTCAAGCGCGCCACCACTGCTGTGCCGGTCACCGACGGACATGCGCTGCTGGACGTTCTTCAGGAGTGGGCAATCCGGCACGTCCAGACTGAGATGCCGGGTTACTTCAACAACGCCCGCACCGTGGTTCTCGGCGGAGTGAACCACGACCGGACCACCCGGATCCTTCGCGAGTTCACCTCCAACCTGGAGTTCGCCGATCCGCTGCTGCGACTGGATCTGCCGGCCCGGCTGGACTCCAACCCCGTCCTCGGGCTGGCAGCAAACGTGGGGATGTGGCCGATCCGAAGGCTCCCGGGCGAGCTGAAGTCGCTGATCAAGACGCCGGGCGGCCGGATCAGCAATGCGATGGCGCGCAGCGCGGCCCGCAACTGCGACGTCGTGGTAGCCACCTACGACGAGCTGACCGGCTTCGGGCTGGAGGATCTGGCCGGCAAGACCGTCGTCTCCTCGTCCATCTCGGAAGACCGGCTCGCCGAGCTGGCCGGTCGCGGCGTCGACATGGTGCTGGACGCCACTCCTCAGCCGTTCCATGTCACCGTCGTGGCAGCTGTGCTCGAGGCCATGATGCTGGCGACCGTTTCCAGCTCAGGGGACCTGACCAACGACGACCTGCTGGACATGATCGTCTCGGCGGGCCTCGAGCCCCGGGTGCTCTACCCGAACGGACCCAAGCGCAAGAGCAGGTTCGCCTTCGTCATCCATCCCCTGTCGCAGAAGTTTTTCGAGGTCGTCGAGCCGCTCGCGACGATCACCAAGGTCGCGCCCCCGGTGGTTGTCGACGCCATCGAGAAGGCGATGGCGTACGCGCCGCCGTTCACGTACTCCCACGTCACCGGCATCACCTCACCCACCGGCGCGGAAGCCGAGGGCTGGCTCATCTCGGTGGGCGGAACGCCCAAGGAGCTGATGGCCCACAGTCCCGAGTTCACCTATGCACGGCTGCTCGCGGCTGCCGAGACCGCCAAGAAGCTCGGCGCACAGGTCATGGGGCTCGGGGCGTTCACCAAGGTCGTCGGTGACGCCGGCGTGACGGTGGCCAAGCAGTCTGTCTTGCCAATCACCACCGGCAACAGCTATAGCGCGTCCGGAGCCCTGTGGGCAGCACACGATGCGCTGTCTCAGCTCGGGCTCACCGAGCTTGATGAAGTGGGGAGGATCAAGGGCAAGGTCATGGTCGTGGGCGCAAGCGGAGCCATCGGGTCCGTCTGTGCCAGGCTGCTGGCCCTGTCCAGCGACGAGGTGTGGCTGGTGTCGCCCGAGTCGGCGAAGCTGCTCAGCCTCAAGCACGACATCGAACGCGGCAACCCCCGCGCCGAGATCCACGTTGCCGCCACCCCGCACGAACACCTCGGGGAGATGGATCTGATCGTCACCGCGACCTCGGGCGCCGGCAAGCGAATCCTGGACATCATGGAGGTCAAGCCGGGCTGCGTGATCACGGATGTGGCCCGCCCGCTGGACCTCTCGGCCGAGGATGTGGCCAAACGTCCCGACGTGCTCGTGGTCGAGTCGGGCGAGATCACGCTGCCCGGCGACGTGAAGATGAAGAACATCGGCTTGCCGAAGGGCGTGGCCTATGCCTGTCTGGCCGAGACTGTCGTGCTTGCCCTCGAGGGGCGCTACGAGACCTTCACCGTCGGCCGCAACATCGAGTGGGAGAAGGTCAAGGAGATCTACAAGCTTGGCCTCAAGCACGGGATGAAGCTGGCGACGATCTCGGGCATCAACGGCGTGTTCACCGCAGAGCAGATCGCCAAGATCCGGGAGCTTGCGCTCGAGCGCCGCGCTCAGATGGCGGCCGTGAACAGCTGATCCACCAAGCTCAAGGTCTGCTGCCCGGGCGGGGGGGTCGTCATACGACGGCTTCACGCTTGGTCAGCGCTCGGCGTTACGGGCCTCCCTGCGTTCTGGGCCTGCCCGAAGTTCTAGGCCTGCCCGAAGTTCTGGGCCTGCCCGAAGTGCTGGGCCTGCCCGAGGCTCTGGAGGTCTCCTGACCGACCGACGCCCGCAACGTCAGCGCGCGGAGCTGCGCCAACGACCCGCTGAAGCGTTCCTGTTGCCTGGAGGAGAAAGTCGACCTCTGCCATGGCGTCGGCGGCGATCTGAGGGAAGGTTCCCCCATCCGTTGCATGGCGCTGAGAGTTCACCCTCGCACGGTGGCCGAAGGTGTGGTTCGAGGCGTCCTGGCCAAAGGTGCTGGCCTCCGCCAGGCCATCGCTGGTGAGCGTCACGGCCGCCATGACGGCGGGGGCAGCGACGTGTGGCGGGGCTAGTCGGAGGCCCTGCCCTGGATTGTGACTCATCACTGGAGCCCGGTGCCAGCTCGGGGGCTGGCTGCCGGACTCACAGGGTGAGGGCGGGGTGGGGTTGGGTGTCTTATGTGGAGGTGTCTTGGCAAACCCGTGTTGCAGACCCCCCCGACCCCTTCCCCGAAGCGTCCCGGTGGAGGATGCTGAGGGACGTCGAAATCCCGCCACCGCATCGGAGGATGTCATGAAGGCATACGTCGGGGACCGCATCATTCTGGCCGGCACCAGGGTTGACGATCCTATGCGCGACGGCAAGGTCCTGGAGGTGAAGGGCAGCGACGGCGGTGCGCCGTACACGGTCAGATGGAGTGACGGACACACCGGTCTGGTCTATCCCGGTCCGGGCGCGGTCATGCGGGTGGAGAGCAGCGCAGACACCTCCGAGGGCGCTGTGAAGCCAGTCACGAGCGCGCGGGCCAAGACGTGGCGGGTACAGGTATCCGTGGTCGAGGTAGGGGACAACACTCGCGCAACGGCCCTGCTCATCTCAGACCAGCACGGTGAGTTCCGTGCTCGCGGGGACAGTCATCGCAGCCCGGGGGACGAGCCCATGGTCGAGATCGGCGACGAGGTGGCGGTGGCCCGGGCTCTGCGCCACCTGGCGGACTCGTTGCTGGCCCGAGCTGAGTCGGACATCGAAGCCGCGACGGGGACGGACGCCTACGTCCGCCCCCTGTAGCCCGATGGGCGCCACTCAGCGGTGCCGCAGCTTAACCGTGCCGTTTCTCAGGAACGGAGCAGCCCGGGGACGCCAAACCCCAGAGCTCAAGAGTCGTATGCCGTCTTGACGGCCTGGCTCAGTGCCGCGCGCGGCCACCGGAAGCCGAGCATGATGATGGCCAGGATGCTGACGCCCGCACAGATGGCGACGGCATGGGCCGGGGTCGTCTTCCCCGCAAGGTAGCCAGCAACGAGGTACGCCGCGCCGCTGGCGGCCACCGAAAGCGCACCACCGAGGCCGAAGACCCGGCCACGCATCTGAGCCGGAACGACCAGCGAGAAGGTAGCCTGCAGCGGCAGCATGAACGCCTGGAGCACCCCGCAGCCGAACCACAGGAGCCATGTGATCGGCAGTGGCGGGGCGAACACGGTCATCACCAGGGGCAATGGCATCAGCAGTGCCATCACGATGATCCGGGAGTTCTGACGTTCAGGTTGCCAGCGGCCGACCATCAGCAGGCCCACAACGGCGCCGAAGATGGGCGCCGCCATGAGCAGACCACCAAGACGGGTCGACCCCGTCTGATCCTGGGCATAGGCGATGGCGACCGCCTCGGGCGCCGCCATCGCCCACACCGAGCACAGGCTCAGCGCGAGCAGGGAGACCAGGACCGGGTGCCGGAAGAGATACCTGGCCCCTTCACCGATATCGCGGAAGAACCCGGCGACACCGGCGGAAGGGGTGCCGCGGACGGCCTCAGTCCCGACGACCAGGGTGATGACCAGCGCGGAGAGCAGGAAGGTGGCGAGATCGAACCACAGCCCCAGGACCGCCCCGACCCAGGCCACCAGCAAGCCGCCTAGCGTCAGCCCGATCGCCTGGTTGACCTGCTCGCTGATCGTGCCCAGACCCAGCGCCCGGGAGTAGAGGCGGCGGTCCTTGAAGAGGTCGGTCATCAGGATCTGGCTGGAGGAGACGGCCGGCCCTCCCACCAGCTCGATCACGAACAGCAAGGCGAACAGCGTCAGCAGCGGCTGCGCGGCAGCGGCCTGGCCCGGCTCGCTCTGATAGGTGCTCACCGCCAGGATCAGCACGCCCACCAGGGCCGCCCGCAACAGGTGCGCGACGATCAGGACGTACTTGTACGGCACCCTGTCGGCAATCGGCGCGAGGAGGCTGCGCCCGAAGATGCTGGGGAGCAGGCTGACCGCGAACGTGGCCGCGGCCGCAAACGGCGACCCGGTCTTGTCCAGCACGAACGCGGCGACCACCACCCTGGCCAGGTAGTCACCCCACGTCGACAGGGCCGCGGCGAGAAAGAGCGCCAGGTAGCCACGAGTCCTGAATACGGCAGAGTACGAAGGCATGGCCACGCCGCCACGTGGTCCCCTCCGGGTCCCGTCCATCAGGCGCCCACTCCGTCGTGTTGTGACTCGTGGAAATGAAGGTCAACTCCCTGAGCCTAGGCGCGACTCGTGGAGACCTCAGCGCGATTCAACGAGATCTGTACAACTCTTGAAGGTCAGTGCGACTCACCAGGACGCGGCGCTACTCGTGAGGCTCGGTGCCACTCATGCGACTCGTAGAACTCAGCGCGACTCGTAGAAGCTCAGATTGACCGCGGCCCGCGCTCGCCGGGCCAGGCGCCGGTAGGCCTGGGCCAGCTCATCGCCCGCCCCCGCCTTGCGGCCCACGATCCGTCCGATCCCGTCAGCGTCCCGCAGGTCGCTGGGCAGCGCATCGACAGGTCGCCCGCGCCACAGCACCGAGGCGTTGCGCAGTGAGGAGGCGAAACCCCACGCCTGCGACATGGTCTCGACATCGGCAGCTGAGATCAGACCCGCCTCGCCGGCCGTGGTCAGGGCTGACAGAGTCCCCGTCGTGCGCAGCCCCTCGATCTGGTAAGCATGCCGAAGCTGCACCAGCTGAGCGGTCCACTCGACGTCGGACAGGCCCCCGAGCCCCAGCTTGAAATGCGTCTTCGGATCGGCGCCGCGCGGCAGTCGCTCGCTCTCCATCCTTGCCTTCAGCATCCGGATCTCCCGTATGGCGTGTGCTGACACTCCGCCCTCCGGCCACCTGATCGGGTTGATCAGGTCGCAGAAGGCCCGCCCCAGATCAGCGTCGCCGGCCACCGGCGACGCCCGAAGCAGGGCCTGCGCCTCCCAGGTGAGGGACCATCGCTCGTAGTAGGCGGCGAAACCCGCCAGCGAGCGCACCATCGGCCCGGCCTTGCCCTCGGGCCGTAGATCGGGGTCGATGGCCAGCTGGGGGTCCGGCCCGGCAGCCCCCAGCAGCCGCCGGACCTCCTGAACGACCAGCGTCGCCACCATCTGGGCGTCCGTCTCATCCACCCCGTCGTCAGGCTGGTGGACGAACATGACGTCGGCATCCGATCCGTAGCCCATCTCGCCACCGCCGAGGCTGCCCATCCCGACAACCAGCAGACGGGTGCCCAGTGGCCCCCCTCTCTCCTCCTCAACCCGCCTGGTGGCGATCTCCAGGGCCGACTGCAACGTGGCGCAGGTGAGGTCGGTCAGCGCCTTGCCGACGCCGGCGAGGTCCAGCTGACCGATGAGGTCGGCGACCGCGATACGGAAGAGCTCGAGGCGTCGCAGGACCCGCACCGCAGTCATCGCCTCGTCGGCAGAGAGCTTGCGACGGGTCCCCGCCCGCATCGTGGCCAGGAGCGCCTCACGGCTGCGGGGGGTCACCCCCCCGGCATCCCCGAGCAGGGCCACGGACTCGGGCGCCCGAATCAGCAGGTCTGCGGCGTAGCGGCTCCGGGCCAGGACGTGGGCGGGGCGCTCGGCCGCGCTGCCCTCGTCGCGAAGCATCCGGAGATACCAGTGCGACGATCCCAGGGAGTCGCTGATCCGTCTGAAGGCCAGCAGGCCGGCGTCCGGGTCGGCCTCGTCGGCGAACCAGCCGAGCATGACCGGCAGCAGGGTGCGCTGGATCGATGCCCGCCGGCTCAGGCCGCTGGTGAGTGCCTCGAGATGACGCATCGCCCCGGCCGGATCACGAAAGCCCAGCGCTGCCAGCCGTTCTCGTGCAGCCTCGGGGGTCAGCCTCGCCTCGGTGCTGCTCAGCTTGGCGGCAGCGATCAGCAACGGGCGGTAGAAGAGCCGCTCATGGATCCGCCGGACCTCGCGCGCCTGCTGCTGCCACTGGGTGACCACGGCCGAGGCCGGCTCCTGGTGATGGCCGACAGCGCGGCCGAGTCGTCGCAGGTCCGCCTGGCCGGTAGGCATCAGATGCGTCCGCCGCAGCCGGAAGAGCTGGATCCTGTGCTCGAAGGTGCGCAGCAGGCGGTACGACTCGTCCAGAACGGCGGCATCCTCCCGGGCGACATACCCGCCCCGGGACAGCGAGGCCAGGGCCTCCAGCGTGGTGCCCGATCGCAGGGTCATGTCCGTGCGACCGTGCACGAGCTGCAGCAGCTGGACACTGAACTCCACGTCGCGCAGGCCGCCCGGGCCGAGCTTGAGCTGGCGGGCGGACTCTGCCGCGGGGACATGCTCCTCGACCCTGCGCCGCATCGCCTGAACGTCCTCGACGAAGTTGTCGCGACTCGCCGCCTGCCAGACGAGAGGTCGCACGGCAGCGAGGTAGTCACCGCCGAGGCCGACGTCCCCCGCGACGGTCCGTGCCTTGAGCAGCGCCTGGAACTCCCACGTCTTGGCCCAGCGCTGGTAGTACTTCAGATGGCTGGCGACCGTGCGGACCAGCGGCCCGTTCTTACCCTCGGGGCGTAGCCCGACGTCCACCGGCCAGAGCGTCCCCTCGGCGGTGGACGCCGAGCAGGCCCGGATCAGCGCGGTGGCCAGCTGAGTGGCGATGGCGAGCGCTGCGGTCTCGTCGGCGACGTCGCCGCTGGCCGGCTCGGCGACGAAGATCACGTCGACATCAGAGACGTAGTTGAGCTCGCCCCCGCCGCACTTACCCATGCCGATCACCGCGAACCGGCACGAGTCAGCGGCCGGGCCGACCTCGGCGCGGGCGATCACCAGGGCGGCCTCCAGGGCTGCGGCAGCCAGGTCCGCCAGGGCCGCTGCCGTCGGCGGAAGCTCGTCCACGGCCCGCTCCGCAGTCAGGTCCAGCGCCGCGATCCCGAGCAGGTGGCTGCGGTAGACCACCCGAAGGGCGTCGTATGCCGGGATCGGTCCCGCGCTGGCCAACGCTGTGCCGACCGCACCGACGACGTCCTCGCGGCGCTGCTCAGCGCTCTGGCGAGCCGCCCTGGTGACGGAGCGCCAGTGGCCGGGGTGAGTCACCAGGTGGTCGCCGAGCGCGGAGGACGCCCCGAGCACCGCCAGCAGCCGGTCCCTTCCCTGGCTGGCGTGCCGCAGGGCCGCGATCAGCTCAGCGCCTTGATCCTCGCCGTCCTGCTCGCCATCCTTGTCCCTGCTGGCCAGCGACTCCATCAGCCGGACCAGCCCGAGCAGGGCGAGATCGGGATCGGCCACCTGGCTCAGCGCGTCAGGCAGACCGTCGCCGAAGACCTCGTCCAGCGGATCGGTCAGGCCGGCCAGTGACGGGTCGTCCAGCAGCGCGTCGGCACGGGCGGGTTCGGCAAACCCCAGCCGGGCAAGGCGGGCTACCCGGCTCCCGGACCTTGCTGATGCGCTCACCGGACCAACTTACCGAGGGTGCGACCAGGTGCGTCGCGCAGTCACCCCAAAAGGACGGTGAACTACAAAGAACGGTGACGACACACGAGGATGACTACAGGCGCGGATGACTACAGACGAGGAAGGTAGCGCTCCAGCTCGAACGGGGTCACCTGGCCCTTGTAGTCGGCCCACTCTGCCCGCTTGTTGCGCAGGAAGAAGTCGAAGACATGCTCGCCCAAGGTCTCGGCCACCAGGTCGGAGCCCTCCATGACGCCTACGGCATCGATCAGGGAGGCCGGCAGCGGCCGGATACCCATCGCCCGGCGCTCGCCATCTGTCAACGTCCATACGTCGTCCTCGGCCTCCTCGGGCAGCTCGTAACCCTCCTCGATGCCCTTGAGCCCCGCCGCGAGCATCACCGCGAACGAGAGATAGGGGTTGCAGGCCGAGTCCAGGGATCGCACCTCGATGCGGGTGCTCTGCCCCTTGCTCGGCTTGTGCATCGGCACCCGGACCATCGCGCTGCGGTTGTTGTGACCCCAGCAGACGTGGGCCGGCGCCTCTCCCCCGCCCCACAGACGCTTGTAGGAGTTGACCCACTGGTTGGTGATGGCGCTGATCTCAGCGCCGTGGTGCAGCAGCCCGGCGATGAACTGCCGGCCGACCTGGCTGAGCTGGTAGGGCGCCCCTGCCTCGTGGAACGCGTTGCGGTCACCCTCGAAAAGCGACAGGTGGGTGTGCATGCCGGATCCGGGATGGTTGGCGAACGGCTTGGGCATGAAGGAGGCGAAGACACCCTGCTCGAGCGCCACCTCCTTGATGACCGTGCGGAAGGTCATGATGTTGTCGGCCGTCGAGAGGCTGTCCGCGTAGCGGAGGTCAATCTCGTTCTGCCCAGGGGCCATCTCGTGGTGGCTGAACTCCACCGAGATGCCCATGCTCTCCAGCATCGCGATGGCCGCCCGGCGGAAGTCATGCCCCGTCCCGTGCGGCACGTGGTCGAAGTAGCCCGCCTGGTCCACCGGGATCGGCGGCGCCCCCGTGTTGATCGGCTGCTCGAAGAGGAAGAACTCCACCTCGGGGTGGGTGTAGAAGGTGAACCCGAGGTCGGCGGCCTTGGCCAGGGTGCGCTTGAGGACATACCGCGAGTCGGCGAAGCTCGGCGAGCCGTCCGGCAGCATGATGTCGCCGAACATCCGTGCGGTGCCGGGGTTCTCACCGCGCCAGGGCAGCACCTGGAAGGTCCCGGGGTCGGGCTTGACCAGCATGTCGGCCTCGTAGACGCGGGCGAAACCCTGGATGGCGCTGCCGTCGAAGCCGATGCCCTCCGCGAAGGCTCCCTCCAGCTCGGCCGGAGCCACCGCGACCGACTTCAGCTGGCCGAGCACGTCGGTGAACCATAGCCGCACGAAGCGGATGTCGCGTTCCTCGATGGTGCGTAGGACGAACTCCTGCTGACGATCCATACGCTGATCCTGCCCTAAGAGTGTTTCCGGCGGGTTAAGAAGTCCTGGGAGGCGTCGGGCAACAACATAACCGCGTGTTATTTGTATACCTATAATCCTTTATACTTGACGGGTGCCTACAGAAACCCACACCCGCAACGTCACCCCCGAGAACCCCCGCCCGGACAGGTCAGCCCAGCAGAGCCCAGGGCCCGGACAAACCAGGGGGACCAGGCTTCCCCGATGGGCAAGCTCCTTTGGTAACCAGATCATCGCCTCACTCATCATCGGCCTGGGCCTCGGGCTTCTTGCCAAGTACACGGGCAGCACCGAGACCAGCCCCAACGGCCTTGGCAGCACCCTGCAGACCATCGGCTCGAGCTATGTGTCGCTGCTCCAGACCGCCGTCGTGCCCCTCATCTTCACCGCCGTGGTCAGCTCCATCGCCAACCTGCGTCAGGTGTCCAACGCCGCCAGGCTGGCCTGGAACACGCTGCTCTGGTTCGCGATCACCGCGCTCATAGCGGTCGCCATCGGCATCGGTCTGGGAGTCCTGCTCCAGCCAGGCACCGGGACCGGCATCACCGAGAAGGCAGCGTACGCCGGAAAGAACGGCAGCTGGTGGGCCTTCCTGACCGGGCTCTTCCCGAAGAACTACCTCGGCCTGGGCGCCAGCACCTCCGTCGCCGACGGCGCCACCACCACCAGTATCAGCGTCAACGTCCTGCAGATCCTGGTCATCGCCGTCGCGGTGGGCATCGCGGCCCTGAAGGTGGGCAAGGCCGCAGAGCCGTTCCTGGCTCTGAACGCCTCAGCCCTGGCCGTCATCCAGAAGGTGCTGTGGTGGATCATCCGGCTCGCCCCGCTGGGCACGATCGGCCTGATCGGCAACGCCGCCGCGGTCTACGGCTGGGACACCATCGGCTCGCTGGGCAAGTTCACCATCGCCATCTACCTCGGCCTGGCCCTGGTCCTCTTCGTGGTCTACCCGGTCCTGATCAGGTCACACGGGCTGTCCGTGCGGCAGTACTACTCCGGCGTCTGGCCGGCGGTCCAGCTGGGCTTCGTGTCGCGCTCGTCCATCGGCACCCTGCCGCTGACCCAGCGGGTGACCGAGCGCAACCTCGGCGTACCCCGTGAGTACGCCGCCTTCGCCGTGCCGCTCGGGGCCACCACCAAGATGGACGGCTGCGCGGCCATCTACCCGGCCGTCTCGGCCATCTTCGTGGCCCAGTTCTTCGGGATACCGCTGGACCTCACCCAGTACCTCCTGATCGTCCTGGTCTCCGTCCTGGGGTCCGCGGCCACCGCAGGCACCACCGGCGCCTTCGTCATGCTGACGCTGACCCTGTCCACCCTGGGCCTGCCGCTGGCCGGGGTCGGCCTGCTGCTGGCGATCGACCCGATCCTTGACATGGGCCGCACCGCCGTCAACGTGGCCGGCCAGGCCCTCGTGCCCACCATCGTGGCCAAGCGTCAGGGCATCCTCGATGAGACGCTGTACAACGCTTCCCGGACCTCAGAGCCCTTCTCGGACGACTCGGAGCCGGCGGCGACCGGCGAGTCGGAGGCGGCGGTCCGCGGGTCGGAGGGGTCCGCTGCGGCACCCCGACAGCTGATCGGTGCAGGTTCCTAGCAGGAGACAGGAAGTCCCCGTAAGCAACGCTTCCGGGGACTTCCTGTCTCAGCGGGGACTACTTCTTGAAGCTCACCGAGACGGTCAGCTGGTCAGCGCTCTGGCTCGTGCCCAGGACGCTGATCTTCGTGCCCGAGCCCGCGACCTTGGTCGAGGCCATCGGGTTCAGCGCCGACCAGTAGCGGTCCGGGTTCTTGTCGTCGAACGTCGGCATCGCGCGCTGTGAGGGCACGACGGTCGCCACCCCGGCACGGTGGAACGTCACCTTGTCGGTGGCCTCCAGGCCGAACGTGGCGTCGAACGGCTGCCGACGGTTGCCGAGGAACTTTCCGTTCGGGAAGGTGACCGGTGCGGGACGCGCGTCGACTGGCAGAGCCTGACCACAACCAGGGTGGGCGATGGTGTTGTTGTCGGTGCAGGCGCCGTCGGAGTACCAGACCAGCAGACCGTTCTGGTAAGGGAACCGCTCGACCCAGTCGGCCCTGGTGTTGGTGAAGCCGAAGTTGTACGGACCCGTCCTCAACGTGGCGTCGTACCCCGCGTAGACGCGGTTCTCGGCCAGGTAGAAGTTCGGCACGACCTTGGCGGTCGACCCATTCATCTGAGTGAAGCCCTTGGCGGTCCAGCCGTTGACACCCGTCTCGACGTTGTCGGCCCAGGTCGGGACACCGTCAAGGCTCACTGACAGATCATCAAGGAACGGGCCGTCGAAGTGCAGACCGCCGTCGGTGGCGTAGCGGAAGCGGAACTGCACGCTCTGGCCCTTGTAGGCGCTCAGGTCGTAGCTGATCTGCGTCCAGACCGAGCTGCCATAGCTCGGGTCCACTACCGGGTCACGTGGCTCGCCGGAGACGCCGTCGTTCATACCGACCTTGGTCCAGGTGACGCCGCTGTTGGTGGAGACCTCACCGTAGAGGGCGTCGAAGTCAGCCTCGATGTCGTACTTGGCCCAGGCGGACACCTGCGCCGACGCCTTGGCCGCGCTGAGGTCAACCGTGCGGGTCAGCGTGTTGCTGAGGTCGTCAGCCGAGCCGCCCCACCACTCGAGGCCGCCGGAGTGTGGCTTGTTGTAGTCGGTCAGCAGGGTCTTGTCCGGCAGGCTGACCAGGAGTGCCTGGGGCAGCTTGCCGGCACGGTCGGCCGGACCAACCTTGACCACGGCGTTCTTGCCGTAGTTGACCTGCTTGTAGTCCAGCCAGCCGAGCTGCAGCTTCTCCCACGGGCCCATGTAGCCAGGGGTGGTGCCGATCGAGTCGGTGCCATGGTTCAGCCATGAGCCACCGCTCATCAGGGTCCAGAAGCCGGTGCCGTTGTCGCCACCGGCGGTGTCGTACAGGTCCGGCAGTCCAAGGTCGTGGCCGAACTCGTGGGTGAAGACGCCGAGGCCACCGTTCTCGGGCTCCGTCGTGTAGTCACCGATCCAGATGCCGGTCCCGCCGATCTGGGTGCCCCCGGAGAGGTTGCCGAGAGGGCCGGTCGTGCCGGCGCTGTTGGCGTTGACGAACCAGCGGTGTGACCAGATGGCGTCATCACCCTGCGCGCCGCCACCGGCCTCCTCGCCCTCGCCGGCGTGGATCGCCTGGAAGTGGTCGATGTAGCCGTCAGGCTCGTTGAAGATGCCGTTGTTGTTGTAGTCGTAGCGGTCGACCTTGTCGAAGTCGGCGAGGTAAGTCTTGATCTGCGCAGCGGTCTTGCCGAGCTTCAGCTGTGCGGCGTACCAGGCTGTGGCGGTGTCCTCGATGAACGGCCACGACCCCTGGGAGTCAGTGATCTTGTTGCTGCCGTAGCTGGCCGCGTTGAAGGGCACCGTGACCCAGTCACTGACCTCACCCTTGGCCTGGAACCTGCCGTTGGACTGCTTGAGGTAGAAGTCGCGGAAGGACTCACCCTGGCCGAACATCAGGTCCTGGTAGTGAGCACGGCTGAAGTCCTTGGTCCAGTTGGTCGAGTTGTCGTCCGTCGCGTTGCCGTCCCAGACACGGTCCGGCGCGGCGATCAGGTTGTTCAGCGGACCGGGCGTCCCCCCGGTCGTGGCTGACTTCACCGTGGTGCTGAAGTCAGACAGGATCGTAAGGATCGACTCCTCGCGCTCGACGTCATACTGGACGTACTTCGCCTTCCCGCTCTTCCCGTCCCGCCCGACGTTGATGACGCGCTTGCCACCCCTGGTCTCGATCTTGGCGGTGCCCTTGATCAGCTGTTGGGTGGCCTTCTCGCGAAGAGCACGCTGTTTCTCGCCGAGCGGGCTCCTGAGGTCGTCCTGCTTCTTGGCCTGGGCTGCTGCCGGGTCTCGGTCAGCGGGTGCGTCGGCGGCGTGGGCGGGGATCTGCAGTGTCGAGATGGCGAGTGCGGTGACAGCTACGCCCGTCAGGACACGCAGGTTGCGTCGTTTCACGAATTTCTCCTGGTTTCTGGGTCACGCCATGCGGTTCGGCGTGGCACGACTCTCACAGAAAATGGGCGATGCTCCCGAAATAATCACGATCTATACCTTTTTGATGTCAAAACTTTATCCACCACACCTGGCTTCAGGCTCGTCAGGGCGGTGGCTAGGCTGCCACCATGGCTCAGATGCGACTGGCTTTGGCCCAGGTCAACCCCACCGTCGGCGACCTGTCCGGCAACGCGCGGGCGGTCCGCGAGTGGACCGCCAGGGCGGCCGCCGCGGGCGCACACCTGGTGGCCTTCCCCGAGATGATGCTCACCGGCTATCCGGTAGAGGACCTGGCCCTGCACTCCTCGTTCGTCGACGCCTCACGGGCGGCCCTGCGAGAGCTGGCCAGTGCCCTGGTCTCCGATGGCCACGGTGATTTGCCAGTCGTCGTCGGCTACCTCGACCATGCGCCCTACAGCCAGGGCGGGGCGGACCGGCCGCTCCCGCAGAACTGCGCCGCGGTGCTGCACCAGGGTGAGGTGAAGGCGCGCTATGCCAAGCACCACCTGCCCAACTACGGCGTCTTCGACGAATTCCGGATCTTCGCGCCCGGGCGGGACCTCACCGTGGTGCGCATCGGTGGTGTGGACGTGGCCCTGGCGATCTGCGAGGACCTCTGGCAGGACGGCGGACCGGTCGCGATGACCCGCCAGGCTGGGGCGAACCTGTTGCTGGTCATCAACGGGTCGCCCTACGAGGAGGACAAGGATGACGTCCGCTACGAGCTGGTGGCGCGACGGGCCGCCGAGGCCGGCTGCACCCTCGCCTACCTGAACCTGGTCGGCGGTCAGGACGAGCTCGTCTTCGACGGTGACTCGCTGGTGGTCGATGCGCAGGGAACGGTGCTTGCCCGCGGGCCGCAGTTCGACGAGGACCTGCTGGTCGTCGATCTGGACCTCGCGCCCAGCACGGTGAACGTGGCCGACTCCTCCGGCGACGGGGTCGTTCACGTCACGATCAGCGACACGCCAACACCGGCGTATGCCGCAGCGCCTGCTACCCTCGCAGCCCGCCTGGATCCGATCGGCGAGGTCTACCGCGCCGTTCAGCTGGGGTTGCACGACTACGTCCGCAAGAACGGGTTCCGGTCGGTGCTGCTGGGGGTGTCCGGCGGGATCGACTCGACCCTGGTCGCCACGATCGCCGCCGATGCCCTGGGCGGCGAGAACGTCGTGGCGATCAGCAACCCCAGCAAGTACTCCAGCCAGGGTTCAAGCGACGACGCAGCCGACCTTGCCGAGAACCTGGGTTTGGACTACCGGGTCATCCCGATCGAGCCGATGGTCAGCGCCTTCCTGGACTCCGTGAACCTGACCGGGATCGCCGAGGAGAACCTTCAGGCCCGCGTGCGCGCCGTGATCTGGATGGGCCTGGGCAACCAGGAGGGGCACCTGGTCCTGACCAACGGCAACAAGAGCGAGGTCTCGGTCGGCTACTCGACCCTCTACGGCGACAGCGTCGGCGGGTACGCACCGCTCAAGGACGTGCCCAAGACGATGGTCTGGGAGTTGGCCCGCTGGCGCAACGCCGAGGCCGGGCGTCGCGGTGAGAAACCGCCAATACCACTGGCCTGCATCGAGAAGGCGCCGTCCGCCGAGCTTCGCCCCGACCAGGTCGACCAGGACTCGCTGCCACCGTACGACCTGCTCGACGCGATCCTCGACCGCTATATCGAGGGCGCCCAGGACCGGGTCGAGCTGGTCGCGGCAGGATTCGATGCCGAGGTGGTGGATCACGTGGTGGGCCTGGTCGAGGCTTCTGAGTGGAAACGCCGCCAGTTCGCCCCCGGCCCCAAGATCTCCTCGCTGGCGTTCGGCCGCGACCGCCGCCTGCCCATCACCAACCGCTGGCGCGAGCACCACGAACAACCTGCAAACCTAGGGACCGTGCCACCCCACCGCCCGCAAACCTAGGGACCTTGCCATGGCCTAGCTGATACCCCGAAGGGTCCGTGCCCCACACGGTCCCTAGGTTTGATGGAGGAAGATCAACACCGTCCCTAGGTTTGGCATGGGAAAACCAGCACGGTCCCTGGGTTTGGCAGAGGAACAGGGCACAGTCACTAGGTTTGACGACGGAGACAGATGAGTGAAGAACCAGCCCCTTACGGTCCCGGAGCCGGCAGCACCGCCGGATCGGCTACCGCGAAGCTCAAGCGCATCCGGATCCCGCACCTGCAGGCGATGAAGGACCGCGGGGAGCGATGGGCGATGCTCACGGCATACGACCAGTACGCCGCTGAGATCTTCGACGAGGCCGGCATCCCGGTCCTGCTGGTCGGCGACTCGGCTGCCAACAACGTCTACGGCTACGAGACGACGGTGCCCGTCACGGTGGACGACCTGGTGCCGCTGGTGCGGGCCGTGACCCGCTCGGCCAAGCACGCACTGGTCGTCGCCGACCTGCCCTTCGGGTCCTACCAGGCCAGCCCGACCCAGGCGCTCGGCACCGCCACCCGGTTCATGAAGGAAGGCCGGGCCCACGCGGTCAAGCTCGAGGGCGGACGCCCGATGGTCCCCGAGGTCGAGCTCCTGGTGCGGGCCGGCATCCCGGTCATGGGACACATCGGCTTCACCCCCCAGAGCGAGCATGTCCTGGGCGGCTACCGCATCCAGGGGCGCGGGGACTCGGCGGACGGCCTGGTCGAGGATGCCCTCGCCCTGGAACGGGCCGGCGCCTTCTCGGTCGTCATGGAGATGGTTCCGGCAGAGGTGGCAGCCCGGGTCACCGAGGTCCTGCACATCCCGACGATCGGCATCGGCGCCGGACCGGACTGCGACGCCCAGGTGCTCGTCTGGCAGGACATGGCCGGCCTCAGGGGCGGCAGGTCCCCCCGCTTCGTCAAAAGGTATGCCGACCTGCGCACCAGCCTGGGCGACGCCGCCCGCGCCTATGCAGCCGATGTCGCCGGCGGGACCTTCCCGGCGGCGGAGCACTCCTTCGAGGCCTGACCACTGCCTCTACGCGTCCTGGCGGCTTCCCCGGGGCTGCCGTCAGGGCGCGCGGGCTATCAAGGAGCGTCTGGACGGGCGGGGGTACCTGCTCAGCTCGTCTCGGGGCCGGTAACCATCACTCCGTCGACGTAGGGCCAGCCGTTCGCCCGGCAGCCATTCAGCCCGAAAGTCTGTTGCTGCATCACGGGCGCCTGAGCGCCCTTTCGCGGACAGGCCTGGTGACCGTAGCCGAGCTGATGTCCCACCTCGTGGTTGATCACATACCGCCGGTACAGAGGCACGTCGCCGCGGTAGTCAGGAACCGCATGCGTCCAGCGATCGAGGTTGATCATGACGTAGGTGCCGGCCCGGCACGATACGTAGCTTCGGGTGTCCAGACCCGCACCTGCGCACACCGTGTCGACGGTGGCGGGCGTTGCCAGCCGAATGACGAAGTCAGCGTTGTTCCCGGAGACCCTCTGAAGCGACCATCGCCCCTTTCCGGACCAGCTCGAGGAGCTGGCGAGAGTGGCATCGACTTCTGCGGCGAAGTCGCCGGTACTCTGCGCGATCCCGGTTTCAACCTCCACGCGATACGTCCGGGCTGTCCCCGATCCCCTCTTGGGGGTGCCACCAGCGGCACGGACATACACGCCGGTGGCCCGGACCGGGACAACGTCCTGGGACACCGTTGTGGTGGGCGATACCGCCGGCGCCGGTGCGGCGACGGAGGCGGCCGTGGGTGACGTGGGACTGGGCCTTGTCTGCCGACTCGGCACCCCGGCCGACCCGATGACAGGCACGGACGAGTTGCTGGCGGGCACCGAGGGAGGCCGGTGGGGCAGCGCGTCGGCCACCTTGAAACCCGCCAGGACGAGCAGAGCGCAGAACATCAGCAGACCGCTGACGGCGACCTGACGCCGCCGCCGGTACATCCGGCGCCGCGCCAGGCGTCGCGTGTCACGTGGGTCGAAGGCGTCGCGGGCCGGCATCACACGATCCCGGGAAGGGCCGCGCGGCCGGCGCGGGCAAACCTCATCGCCACACGCTAACGCAACCCGGCCCCGAACCCGATCAGCTGCCGCCTGACACGCCAATCTCGGACAGCACAATGCCACGATCCAGGATCGGGCTCGGTCCGACCGGCGATGCCGGCAGCGGCGGATCCGGGCGAAAGAGCCTGCCACGCAGGCAGATCAGCAGGTAAGCGACGGCAGCGCCGGTGAAACCTGCCATGATCGCGAAGATGACGTGGTAGTCCAGCAGCGTCACGAGCAGAGCGCCGACGGCCAGCGAGATCGCCTGCGGCCCGCCCATGACAGTCTCGACGGCCGCGGACACCCGACCCATCAACGCGTGCGGCGTGCGCCGCTGCAACATCGTCATGAACGCGATAAAGGTCAGCGGCAGGGCATAGCCGAGGACCACCACGGCGGCGAGGGTGACCCACAGCGTCGAGGTGAGCGCCACGATAGCCAGCCCGAGCGCAAGCAGACCCATGCCGACGGTCACGGTCCCGGCCTCGCCGAGCCGCCGGACCCAGCGGGTGGCGGTGATCCCCCCGGCGACGGCGCCGACCCCTTGGACGGTGACCACCACGCCGGCGAAGGTCGCCGGCTTTCCGAAGAAGTCCAGCACGGCATAGATCGAGGCCTCGGTGAAGCCGATGACGATCAGCATCAGCGCGAACGCGACCAGGGTGTGCCGCAAAATGGGCTCGCGGACCAGATGCCTGACGCCGCCGGTCATCTCGTGCCACCAGTGCTGCTCACTTCGCTGTGGAGGGCTCTCCCGCAACGGGATTGACGCGATGATCAACGCAGCGGCCAGGAACGACAAGGCGTCG
This sequence comes from Dermatophilaceae bacterium, assembly GCA_014377705.1. Taxonomy (GTDB): domain Bacteria; phylum Actinomycetota; class Actinomycetes; order Actinomycetales; family Dermatophilaceae; genus UBA4719. Next base: position 79,538 of record JACMPC010000204.1, on the reverse strand, counting down.
ACGACAGCCACGACGCCACCGCCGAACAATCCGAACAGGGCCGCACCGATCAGAGGGCCGATCAGGCGGAAGCCCTCCTTCGTCGTCTGCACGCAGGAGTTGGCCTCCACCAGCAGGTCGCCTGGGACCATCTCCTTGAGCAGCCCGTTGAGCCCGGCCGGCAGGACGACGAAGGAGATGCCATACAGGAACGCGACGACATAGATGACCCAGACATCGCCGGCATCTGCCACCAGCAGCAGCGGAAGAACCATCAGGGCCGAGACGACATTGCCCCAGACCAGCAGCGGCTTGCGCCTGACCCGGTCGATGTACATCCCGTACAGGGGCGCGAACAGCGCAGGGACCACCATCCAGAAGAAGGTCAGGCCCGCCGCGCCATTGGAACCAGTCAGCGTCTTGACCCACATGCTCAGCACCAGCAACATCACCGAGTCGCCAAGCATGCTCGTCGTCAGGCCGCCGAAGAGCCGAGGGAAGCCTGGCAGCTGAAACGCCTTACGCATGGGACTCCTCGGCATCGCTCGCTGCGGTCCCCGTGTTCGGCGCGGTCCCCAGGTCGTATGCCGGGACTCCCCACGCGAGGAAGGCGCAGAGCCGCGCCCCTTGAGGTCGGCGCTCCGGGTGTTCGAAGCGGTCGAATCTGCTCATCAACAGGTCACTGACAGCCTGGTTGATCTCACTGAGCTCGTCAGCGGTCAGCCACATCATCGACTGGGTCGACGTGCTGGCTTTCTGCCACCGCGGGGCTTCCTCGCGACGCCTTGCCCGTGACTGCGCGAATCTGGCCACCTCCCGTTCGATCATCAGCTGGGTGAGCGTGTCGCCGGCTCGTGCCAGCTCCGGAGACTCGTCAGGATCACCCCAGCTCATACCCCGGCTGGCCGCCTGCCAGGGTCTTCGGCGCCCGGTGCCGCCCTCGGCCTCTTCGACGAACCCGTGCTCGGCCAGCTTGCGCAGATGCCACGAGCAGTTCGAGGGTGTCTCCTCGAGCCGCTCGGCCAGCTCCGTCGCTGTCATGGCGCCGTGCACCACGAGCTGCTCCAGAATCCCCAGACGCAACGGATGGGCCACAGCCCGCAGGGCTCGCGGGTCGTTCAGCTTGCGCGGCAGAGAGACCATGGCATCGAAAGTACTCTTTCGAAAGACTCATTGCAATACAACCCGAGACCGACCACGAACACGGACAGCCCGCCGCGAATACCCCCAGGTTGGGCAGCGAACCGAGCCGGCACGAGCGCAACCAGGCCCAGGAGCACGGACTTCATCCGTTGCGGCAAGGGCGCTGTGCCCAAAAAGACCAGCGGCGGGGATTGTGCAATCGCCGCGATCTTGATGTGCTGAGGGTCGGGTCTTTCCCGAAGCCATTCCCCTAGCCGGCCGGCCCGTCCGGACGGAACGGATCGAGGTCGCGATGACAACAACAACGGAATCCAGCAAGGTTCCAACAGAAGGCGCAGAGGGTGCCCCCGTCGTTGAGGTGAGTCGGGTGGTGCCCTTCCCTCTTGCGCAGGTCTGGACGCTCCTGACCACCTCCGCCGGAGCGGCGGCCCTCCTCGGGCAGGGCGCCATGCTCGGCACCAAGGGCGAGGCGTGGCACAGCGTGGACGGCAGCCACGGCGTCGTTCGCAGCTACCACCCGAGGGAGCAGGTACGCCTCACCTGGCACGCCGACGACCACGCTTCCGCGACGCTGGTTGACCTGCGGCTCACCGCCGAGGGCAGCAGCACCCGCCTGGACCTGCGGCACGAACGCCTGACCGACCCCGCACTGAGCCAGAGCATGCCGCAACGCTGGGACGAGGCCCTCGGGCGGGTCGGCGAGGCAACTGCCTGACGTCTGCGCCGTCGAGCCGCCCTCAGTCCTCGAGTCCCCTGTGGTCCCACTCCTTGTCCTCATCGTCCCAGCGCTGGGTGTTCTCCTTGGCGTGGGCGAGGGCCTGCTCTGCCGCCGCGCGAGTGTCGAACGGCCCCATCAGCCGATCCGCCGGACTCCTGTCCGTGTCATCCTCGACAACCCCGGTGCTCACGTTGAACCAGTACGCCATGGGAACCTCCGTGTAAGTCAGGTGCGCGCGCCTTGCCTAGACTCCACCGTATGACGATCACCTACGGAAGCGTCGCTCCGGGAGCCCTCAGCCGGCGTCGCGGCGTGCCGCCCTCCATTGCCCGACCCGAGTATGTCGATCGTCCGGCCCCCGCGAAATACACCGGCCCCGAGGTGAAGGACGCCGGCACCATCGAGAAGATGCGGATCGCCGGACGCCTGGCGGCCAGGGCGATGGCGGCCGCGGCGGCCGCGATCGCACCCGGGGTCACCACTGACGAGATCGACCGGATCGGGCATGAGTACATGCTCGACCACAAGGGGTACCCGTCGACCCTGGGCTACCGCAAGTTCCCGAAGTCGCTGTGCACCAGCGTCAACGAGGTCATCTGCCACGGCATCCCTGACAACCGGGTGCTGCTGGACGGCGACATCGTCAACATCGACCTCACCGTATTCATCGGCGGGGTCCACGGTGACACCAACGCGACGTACCTGTGCGGCGAGGTCGACGAGGAGTCCCGGTTGCTCGTCGAGCGCACCCACGAGGCCATGATGCGCGGCATCAAGGCGTCAAAACCCGGCCGCGAGATCAACATTATCGGCCGGGTGATCGAGAGCTATGCCAGGCGTTTCGGCTACGGGGTCGTCCGTGACTTCACCGGCCACGGGATCGGCACCGCATTCCACTCCGGGCTGGTGGTACCGCACTACGACGCGGCCCCGCAGTACAACACCGTGATCGAGCCCGGGATGACCTTCACCATCGAGCCTATGCTCAACCTGGGCACGGTGGACTGGGACATGTGGGACGACAACTGGACCGTTGTCACCAGGGACCGCAAGCGCTCCGCGCAGTTCGAGCACACCCTCTTGATCACCGACACCGGTGCCGAGATCCTCACCCTGCCCTAGCCGCAGGACCCGACACCGCCGCAACCGGAGGCCATCTCATGCCCACCACTCATCACCCGCTCGGCATCGACATCGGTGGCAGTGGCATCAAGGGGGCGCCGGTGGACCTGGCCGCAGGCTCGTTCGCCAGGGACCGGGTGCGCTGCGAGACGCCCAAGGTCTCGACCCCGGACGTGGTGGCCGACGTCGTCGCGAAGATTGCCGAGAGCTTCGCCGAGGTCACCGGTAACTCCCCCATCGGCGTGACCATGCCGGCCGTGGTGACCCACGGGGTGGTGCGCAGCGCCGCCAACATCGACCCAGCGTGGATCGGCACCGACGTCCGGAGGCTGCTGGGCGAGAGGCTCGGCCGACCGGTCACCGTGGTCAACGACGCGGACGCGGCAGGGGTGGGTGAGATGCACTTCGGGGCCGCCCGCAATGCCGACGGTCTCGTCCTGGTGAGCACCCTGGGCACCGGCATCGGTTCCGCGCTGATCTACAACGGCGTGCTGATCCCCAACTCCGAGCTCGGGCACCTCGAGATCGACGGACGGGACGCCGAGCAACGTGCCGCCTCCAGCGTCAAGGACGACAAGAACCTGACCTGGCAGGAGTGGGCTGAACGTCTCCAGCGGTACTTCTCCCACGTCGAGAACCTGTTCTGGCCGGACCTGATCGTGGTGGGTGGCGGCGTGTCCCGCAAGGCCGAGAAGTTCTTGCCGCTCCTGCACCTGCGAGCGCCGATCGTGGCAGCCCAGCTGCAGAACTCGGCGGGCATCATCGGTGCGGCCTGGCTCGCCCGCCACCACGCGGAGTCCCGGCGCACCGCCGGTACCTGAGGGCGGGTCGAGTCCTGGTCCGGCCGGAGCCCGCTAACGAATCCGGGACAGGTCCCCCAGGAGCTCCGGGGCGTGACGCTCGTAGATGCGCGCCCCCCACCACGTCCCGAGGACGAGCGCCGCGGACCCGAACACGACGGCCACCCCCAGGCAGAGCCAGCCCATCCAGACGTTCCCGGCAAGGGCCCCTATCCCGAATCCGAGCAGGGGCAGGTTCAGCACGAACACCGTGGCACCGGCCAGCGACTGCATGACCACCGTCAGGGCCGACGAGCCCGGCGGCGCGCCGAAAGGGTTCTCGCCCGGACCGGGCACGGGGTGTAGCTGCATCGCGCTCATCACGCTGGCCACACCAAAACCGGTGAACAGCAGCCCCAGACCGGCCCCGAACAGCGCCGGCCACAGGCTCCACAGGCCGGTTGCCGCGCAACCGAGGGTGGCGTAGGCGGGCAGAAGAGCTGATGCCAGCATCCCGGTCGGCGCCAGACGGCCGATACGGTCTGCCCGGCCGGACACTCCGGTGGCAAGGTGCCCCCAGAACGCTGTCCCGTCATACGCGATGTCGTTGTGCGTGCTCCAGCCCAGCATGAAGCCCGCGGCAGGAGCCATGGCCAGCGTCCAGATACGGCCGCCGCCGGTCACTGCGGGCAGCAACAGGCCCAGGGGCGCCACGAGCATCAGGGCCCCTGATGTGACGTACCGCGGATCCCACCGCCACGAGGTGAGCGCGCGAGCGGCCACGGCCCCGGTGGGCGTGGCCGGCAGCCAGCCGAAGGGCCCCAGGCCCGGGTCGCGGGTGGCCGCGCGGCCGCCGGACGTCGCGCGTGGGTTCTCCAGGGCGCCTCGCAACAGGATGTCCCACCCCAGCAGGGCGGCCAGGAGGACAGCAACTGCCAGGACGAGGCGCAGCAGCCCGGTCATGATCGAGCCGCCGGCGACGTCGGCCGGCGCGGACCAGGCCAGACCCAGCGGGGTCCATCCGAGCACATCGGCGGCCTCTGCGGGAAAGCCGGGCGCCGAGAGACGTTCCATGATCGACGCGCCCGCGAGCCAGATCGCCGCCGCGACCAGAACCACCAGCAGGGACAGAACCTGCCGACCCGTGCGATGCCGGAACATCGCCACGAAGGCCGCTGAGGTCACCCGGCCCAGGGCCACGCAGGTCAGAACTCCCACCGCCGCCGCCACCGGGGCCACCACCATGGCCGGGACCGAACGCGACCACGTGGTCACGGTCGCGAACGCCAGGATCGTCGTGACCACTGCCGGGACCCCGACCAGCGAGGACACCAGCAGACCGGGAACGAGCCGACGGCGAGGAATCGGCAACGTCGCGAACCGGGCCGGGTCCAGGGTGTCGTCCATGCCGTACGCGATGACCGGGATGAGCGCCCAGCCGAGGGTCACCGCACTGCCCGCGAGAGTGATCGCGATCCGGGCCTCATCCGCGGTCGCCGACCTCAGGGCGATGAGCCAGGCCAACCCCCGGCCGAGGACTCCCAGCCCGTACACCCCGGCCAGAATCAGCCCCACGAGCTGCGGGGTGCTGCGCCTCAGCCCGTTTCGCAGGAGAAGCCACTTCAGTGCGACGATGTGTGCAACCACGTCAGCACTTCCCGGACATCAGTCTGTCCGCCCACGAGGTCGACGAAGCGTTCTTCCAGCGTCATCCCGGCCCGCACCTCATCGAGGGTGCCGACCGCGCAGACCCGGCCGGAGGCCACGATGGCGACCCGGTCGCACAGTCGTTGCACCAGGCCCATCACATGGCTTGACAGGATGACCGTGCCTCCGCCGGCGGCATACCCCTCGAGGATCTGCCGGATGGCCAGGGCCGAGATCGGGTCGACGGACTCGAACGGCTCGTCCAGCACCAGCAGCCCGGGGGCATGGATCAGGGCGCAGGCGAGAGAGATCTTCTTCGTCATGCCTGCCGAGTAGTCAACGACGAGGGTGCCGCCCGCCTCAGCCAGGCCCAGCGCGTCAAGGAGCTCATGAGCCCGGCCGACGACCACCTCGCGGTCCATCCCGCGCAGCAGACCCATGTAGCAGATGAGCTGCAACCCGGTCAGCCGATCGAAGAGCCGGACGCCGTCGGGGAGGATACCGACCAGCCTCTTGGCCGCGCTGGTGCCCGACCAGACATCGTGACCCAGGACGTGAGCCGTCCCGGAGTCCGGCCGGAGCAGCCCGGTCGCCATGGACAGCGTGGTGGTCTTGCCGGCGCCGTTGGGTCCCACGAAGCCGAAGAACGACCCGCTCGGCACCTCGAGATCGAGGCGATCGACTGCGAGCGTGCTCCCGTAGGACTTGGACAAGTCGCGCAGGCTCAGCGCCGCGGGACCTCCCCGTAATCGCATGTCTTGACGGTAGCAATCCCGGCCCTCACCCGTATGCCGGTTGGCCCGATCCGTGCCTGCCCCGCTGGCTCAGGTCAGGTCGCAGGGGGCACCATCGGCGAGGTCGCGCACCTGCATGGTCTGCGGTCCCAGGGACTGCACCTGAGAAAGATAGAGCCTGCGACCGAGATCGCTGAGCAGGGCGTCATGAATCGGGACGCAGACCCGCGGTGAGATCCGCGCGGCGAACGCGATGGTGTGCCGGCTGGCCGCCCAGGGTGCGTTCAGCGGCAGGGCAAGAATGTCGACCGGCCCGGGCTCCGCGTCGTAGGCATCTCCGGGATGGAACAGGCTCGGCTCGCCGTCCGCCTGCAGCACGACACCCAGGTTGCCGACGCGCGGTATGGCCTCGTTGATGAGCGCATGCATCTGGCCCACCGGGGTGACCCGGACCGGCCCAAAGGTCAGCGTCTGCCCTGCAACCGTGTGTTCGGCGCCGATCCCCGCCTGCTCCAGGTCGGCGGCAGCCTGCGGCTCGGCATACAGCCGCGCCTGGGGGTTGATCTCCAGCAGCGCTGGAAGTCGCTGCAGGTCGACGTGATCCGCGTGCTGATGGGTCACCAGGATGACATCGAGCCCGGTCACGTCCACGAAGCCGGAGGAGAAGGCGCCCGGGTCGATCAGGATCCGCCGGCCGCTGGTCTGGACGAGCAGGCAGGCATGTCCGAGATGAGTGATCCGCATCCGTGCAACCTATAGCCCCGCTGACCGCAGCATCCACTGTTCGGACGATCCGACGAGCCCGTTCGGGTTCACCTGCTGGGAATCCGACCCTTTCCTGGTCAGTCGCCGGTCCGGCCGGCTCCGCCGTCGTTACCGTGACGATGCATCTGGACACTGGCCGGCGCGCGTTCGACTCCAGCGCATGAACCACCAGCAGACCAGCGCACGAACGAGCGGCCATCGCGTCAGCGCACACAGAACCGACGCCGGTCGGCAAAGAAGAACAGGATGGCTCTGATGCGGATCAGGAATCGTCAACCACTGATCCCCGCGGTCGTGCTCGTCGGGCTGTGGGTCACCACCGTGCCGACGGCGACCGCATCGGTCAGCCCGGCTCCCGAGGGGGTCACCGGCATCGTCCAGACCATCGTGGTCGAGCAGCCTCGTCTGGATGCTCTCGCCGACAACGCGCACATCACCGGCGGCAACAGCACCGGCGGCAACACAACCGGCGGCAACAACACCGACGCGAACGTCACGGGCGTTGGCACAGACACGAACGTCACGGTCAAGATCCTGCGATCCGGTTCCAAGGTCGTCCCGCTGGCTGAGGGCTCGCTGCCCACCACCAAGGACGGTACGACGGTGGTCGTCACCGTCGTACCAGGGGAGGGCGGGACGAAACGCGTGCTGTCCGCCAGGACGATCTCGGCTCCGGTGGCCCCGGTGGCTGCGGCAGTCCCGGCAGCCCACGACGTCTACCTGGCCCTGGTCGTCCCGAAAGGCGCCACCGCTGAATCGTCCCTGACCGGGGTATCAGCGCGGGCGATGGTCGAGCGGGTGTCGCGTTACTGGTCCGACCAGACAGGTGACCAGGTCTCCTTCGCCGCCACCCGGGTCCTGGCATACAGGTCCGCCTACAGCTGCGCGCAGACCTACGACCTGTGGGACGAGGCGGCGGCCAGGATGCCGGAGGCCTCTGGGCCGGGCAAGCATCTCGTGGTGGTGGTCCCGAGAGGCGCCACGGCACTCGGTTGTGCGTACGGTCTGGGGACGGTCGGGGCGGTCACGGCCGACGGCAACCTGGTCCTCGTCTCCGGCCTGAACCAGTCGCTGCTGGCCCATGAGCTCGGCCACAACCTGGGCCTCTACCACTCCAACTCGCTGCAGTGCGGTGGTACCCAGGACATGACGATGGTCAGCCGCGCGTTCCCCGGGTGCCAGGCGAAGGGGTACGACGACCTGTTCGACGTGATGGGCTACTCGGGCGCAAGCTACGGCGAGGCCAACCTGAACGCGGTCCACCTCGACGGGATGCGACTGCTGCCGAGCACGGTCCGCAGGATCGCGGCCGGCTCCGGGGTGACCACCGCGCGGATCACCCCGCTGTCGACCACCACCGACAACAGGACGCTGAAGGTCACCGACGCCAGCGGAGTCAACTACTTCGTGGAGTACCGCACCGACTCCGGACGGGACACGGTGGCCGCCAGCAACCCCTGGCACCCTGCCTGGGGTGTCCGGGTTCTGCGCGAGGACCCGATGGCCCCGGCCAGCGCCGGAAGCTACGAGCTGGATGCCACCCCGACCGGTTCCGCCCAGGACTACCACCGGTCCATCCCGGTGGGCGGCATCTTCACCGCAGCATCCAGGAAGCTGACCATCGCGGTCAACGCCGCGGACGCCACCGGTGCCACCCTGACGATCGCGAACTCGACCATCGCGGTGGTCCCTTCGGCGGCGACGCTGTCAGTGCCGGGGATGGCTATGGTGGGCGCCTCGATCACGGCATCGACAACCGTGACAGATCCGCACGGTCTGGCGGTGGCCAACTGGCCGGTAACCCTGCAGAAGCTACCGCGGGGCACGACGACCTGGCGATCCGTCCGGACCCTCGCCACGACCGCGACCGGGCGCGCGTCCTACCGGTTCGCGAACGGCCTGTCCGGCCACTACCGGTGGGTGACCGCGCCAGGTGCCGGCTCTCCGTCCCGGTTCAGCCCCACCGTGGCCGTCACCTCGACCGCCAGGGTCGTCGAGGCACGCCCGGCATCGTCGATGGCCCATGGCGGGTACCTGACGGTGACCGGGGCGATCTCCCCGGTCCCGGCACCGGTCGTCTACATCCAGTACCGCCATCCGGGCGGGAGCTGGCGGACCGGTCCCCGGGCAACGGTCGCCGGCACCGCAGTCAGGAGCAGGATTCTGCTGAACGCCCGGACGACCACATACACCCGCCTGTATGTCAGGGCGGCCATCCCGTATGCCGGATCGACCTCTGGCTACTACGTCACCAAGACCACCTGACACCGCCTTCCGCGACAGTCCTCCGGGCGAGCCTCGTGGACGTTCTGCGCCTCCTTGCGCAGAGTTGCAGGCAGTCAGGACGCGAGTCTCCCGCAAAACATGCACTACGTTGGGGCGACGATGTCAACTGAACTTTTGAGTGAAGCCTTCGGCCGGATCAGTGCGGTCGTTCATTCCGCGCTCCGGGGAGCGAGCCCCGAGATGCTCACTTACCAGGTGGATCCGGGGGCGAACACGATGGCCTGGCTGATCTGGCACCTGACCCGGGTCCAGGACGACCATGTCAGCGAGGTCCTGAACCAGGAGCAGGTATGGACTGCCGGAGGCTGGGTCGACCGATTCGCACTTCCCTTCGAATCCGGTGCCACCGGGTATGGGCAGAGCGCGCAGGATGTGCTGGCTGTGCGTGCCGGGGCAGATCTGCTCGGCGGTTACCACGATGCCGTGCACGCCCGGACCATCGACTACCTGCACACCCTGACCGAGGCGGACTTCGACCGGGTCGTCGACACGTCCTGGGACCCCCCGGTGACGCTTGCCGTGCGGCTGGTCAGCATCCTCGCGGACGACCTGCAGCACGCCGGCCAGGCCTCCTACCTTCGCGGGCTGGCGATTCGTGCCGGGCTCTGAGCCTCCATCTCGCTGAGCGCCCCGAATCCCTCCTGAGCCGCGATCCCGGCACAGCCACCTGCCTGACCAGTTCGGACACCCGGCCAACCAAGCGCATCACGTGAGGACCATCCCATGAGCTCGTCAGCCACTGGCCAGGACACCAAGCCGAGCCCGACTCATCCGGGGTCGGCCGAAGGCAGAACAAGCTTCGACAAGGACTCAGGCCGTGACCGGCAGAGCGTCATCACGCGCGAGAAGGAGGAGTTCGGCGGCGTCAAGGTCGGTCTGGCCTTCTTCGGCTGGCTCACCGCCACCGGCACCGCGGTGGTGTTGACCGCCTTTCTCGGTGCCGCCGGCATCGCTGTCGGGGTGGCGACTCACCTCGATGCCGGCAACGCGACGACCCAGGCGGCCAAGGAACCCAGGACGGCGGGCATCGCCGGCGCGATCGCGCTGCTGATCGTGCTGTTCACGTCCTTCTACTGCGGCGGGTACGTCGCCGCGCGAATGGCCCGGTTCCACGGCGTGAGGCAGGGTATGGCGGTGTGGCTGTGGGCCTTGTTCATCGCCGCCGTGGTGGCAGTGCTGGCCGCGCTGGCCGGCAGCCAGTTCAACATCCTGAGTGCGATGAACACCATGCCCCGCATCCCGGTGAGCCAGGGAACCCTGACCACCGGCGGTCTCATCGGCCTGGCCGTGGCCGCGGCCGGCAGCCTGGCCGGTTCCCTGATCGGCGGTCTGGCCGGGACGCACTTCCACCGCAAGGTCGACCGGGCGGCTCTCGGGCAGTAGCGGACCTCGCGGGCCTCGTGAAGTAGCCGGGCCGGCCCGGCTGTCGACGCGTACGTCCACTGGCACCTCGCCGCGAGCTAGCTCCCGAGCAAGTTCCAGTTCCACGACCTGTCCGGCGTCCATCTTGCACCGCCGTGGATCCTGATGACCGCCGGACGACTTAGACTGATTGCTCAAACTGGTGCATCAGCAGGTGACATCACAGAGCTCCACCAAGCAAGTGAGTGAGCAGGTGCCACCATGGCCTCAAAAGAGTGCAGCAACGGATGCAGGGCCTGTCGGGCCTGCGCGCAGTACCGTCGCAGGCATCCCGAGCATTTCAGTCACACCCCCGCGCACAGCGCCTCGCGATAGCAGCAACTTTCCCATTCGGCTGCGCGGCTGTGCTGGAGGGGTTACACCGGAGGTATGACCACCGTCGACCGCCCCCCGCGAAGCACCTGCCCAAGCTGGTGCGAACGCCGCCACGCCGAGGGAGATGTCGAACCGGCGGACCACCGTGGCCTTCAATGGACGCCAGCCCTCGCCGACGACGGCTACTGGGTGGACATCCCGACTGTGCTGAACACTGACGGCGATGTCGTCGTGTGGGTCAAGGCGGAGGACAGCTGAGCTGGTGCGAACCCGGCTGGAGTGCCACTGGCTCAGACAGGAGGTATCGTTCGGCCCGCTCGGCGGGCGCGCGCGTTTCGTCGTTTGAGAGACTGCCGCTCTTCCGCGGACTGTCCGCCCCACACCCCGGCTTCCTGGCGTGTCTCCATCGCCCAGTTAAGGCAGATCTCCATGACCTCGCAGCGAAGACAGACTGCCCTTGCCTCTTCGATCTGACGGAACGCGGGCTCCGTGTTGCCGATCGGGAAGAACAGCTCGGGGTCCTCGTCCAGACACGCAGCACGATCACGCCAGGTCATACGGATCAGACTCCTTGTGAGGTCGGGGACAGGCGACCGCGAGAGCGAGAGCACGGATGATTGTGCTGAACCCCCGGGTCGAGGGTAAAGACCTGCCCTTAAGACTAAAGCGCTTCTGGTCCGTCCGCGCCAAATTGACCAAGTCCATTCCTCCGCGCCCGCCAGGGCTAAAGCCGGCTAAGGCAGGGGGATCAAGGGCGGTGGCTGCTGACCAATGGGATCCAGGCTTCCATCGCCGCCTCAGCGGTGAGGTAGCCATGACCGATGGGGAGGTGGTCGTTTCCCTTGGCCGTGAAGCCGCACGAGCTGTCGCCGTTGACCGTCCCGACGCGCTTGTCGTCGAGCCAGACATGCCAGACCCACGGTACCGGCCGCGTGAAGGTGATGCGTGGGCTGAGCGTTGGCTGCAACATGGTGGACTCGATTCGTTGTCCTTGGGATCCAGGACACCGGCCACCGAGGGTCAAGAGCAGCAAGTGGTGAAGTCAACGTCCTCAGGTTCTGGGGGACGCCGTGGATGAAGGCTACACCGGAAGAACTTTCACCGACCAGCCAGTTTGGCCACTGCACGTCAGGGCCTCCCCTGGGTGCTCCGACCAGGTCAGCCGCCGGGGAGCAGCCAGCTGAGCCCGCTCACGAGGGCCGAAGTCCCCGTCACATCACTCGGTATCAGAACGGCTCGTTCTCGATGATGTGGACGGCAGCCTCTTCTGCGGACGAGCCGCCGCCGTCGATACCCACGTCGTCGGCGACCATGTCCGACTCTGCTTCCGCGTACCCACTTTCATGGGCGATAAGCCGCCCGCTGCGTCGATCGCCGACCTCCTCGCTACCGAAGAAGTCGTCCTCTCCGGCGATGGCGTCTGGGTCGTCACCACCCACCCTGTCCGCATCGGCTTGGGAGTCCGCCCACCCGGCGGCAGGGTCTGGCACCTCGTGGGCCAGTCGCTGCTCGATGCTCTCGCCCTGTCGCTGCTCGGCCGCGGTGGTGCCAAAGGCATCGACCCCCCGCGGACGTTCCGGCGGTGAGTAGCCCTCATCCAGAAGGTCATCGATGCCTCGGTCCTCGAGGGTGTCTTCCGATGGCAGCTGGTCCTCGTCGTCAAGGCTGTAACTGCCAACCGACTCCGACCCGGTGCTCTCATGGTCAGTCATGTTCTGACCCTAATCCGTCCACTCCTGGATGCATATGACGGAACGCACCCATCCCTCTGGCTTCGCAAAGGCCGTCAGCCTGCCTCAGCCCTCGTTGGCCTGGCTGCCTCCTGCCGGGACGCCCACGACGGGGCAGGTCTTCGAGCGGCGCCACCTCAAGCGGTCCGCCTGGGTGAACGCCTGGGTCCGTGGTTGTTGACCCCAACCGTGAACGACATCGACCTTTCGGTCAGGTCGAGCGATCACGATTCAGGCCACGAAGGAAAGCTGGCGCCACCCGATCAGCATCAACATCAACATCACCAGAATTGATGAACCCGGCCGTTAAAGATGAACCCGGCCGACAACCTCACCCTCCTGTGCGCCCACCACCACACCTATTCCCACCACCACACCTACGCCCACCAACACGACCTACGCCCACCAACACGACCTCACCGCCACTCTCACCGCCCACGGCGTCACCTGGCACACACTTCCCATGAGCAAACTCAGGATGACCCCAACTCTCCAACGGAGGGAAGTGACCCCCGGCGGTCCCAGGTGACTCAGTCACCGGACTGGGTCGATGATCGATAGCCTTGACAGCATGAACCTGGATCGCCCCGTGTCCCCGGATCCGTACTCCCTGTTGCCGTCGGTGCCCGCGCTGACGGTGTCAAGCATCTCCTTCCGGCACAACACCCGTCTGCCCGAGGAGTACGTCTTCGACGGCTGGGGCCTGACCGGCGGCAACCTTTCACCTCAGCTGTCCTGGTCCGGGGCACCCGCGGGCACCAGGGGCTACGCAGTCACCTGTTTCGACCCCGACGCGCCCACCCCGTCCGGCTTCTGGCACTGGCTCCTGCTGGGCATCCCGGCCGATGTCACGAGTCTGGACGCCGGCGCCGGCACCGCCGAGAACGCGCCGCAGGGTGCCTTCCACGTGATCAACGACTTCGGCGGCAAGAAGTATGACGGCGCCGCGCCGCCGGCGGGTGACCAGAACCACCGGTACCTGTTCGCGGTGCATGCACTCGACACCGATGACCTGGGTCTGGACGACACCGCCAGCGCCGCAGTGGCCGCGTTCACCATGGTGGGACACACCCTTGCCAGGGGTGTGATCTCGGCCGGATACACCTGCTAGGAAGGGCTTTGAGTACACGGTGAGGATCGCGCCGAGGATGACGGTCGCCCCGACGAGCTGGCCGGCATGCAATGACTGGTGCAGGACCGCCACGCCACCGGCCACCGCGGCGACCGGGCTCAGCAGCCTCAGGAAGGCGACGCACGTCCCCCGGAAGCAGCTGAATGCCGCGCAACCACGGGATGTGGGCGAGCGCAGTTCCGGCAGCTCTCCTCCTGATGACGCTCAGCCCCCGGCCGAAAGTCGCCGCGGTGGACGCAGGGCCCAGATTCCGACCGCGCTGGCCGAGGCGATGTTCAGGGAGTCCACTCCCCCTGCCATCGGGATCTTCACGACCACGTCGGCACCCTTGACGGCCAGCCGAGAAAGACCGTCCCCCTCGGTCCCGAAGACGATCGCGAGCCGATCAGGCTGATCCGTCGCGAGCTCGTCCAGGCTGATCGCCCCATCGCCCAGGGCGAAGGCGGCGACAGTGAAACCGTGGTCTCGCAACACCTGTATCCCGGCCGGCCAGGGATCGATCCGTGTCCAGGGCACCTGGAACACCGTGCCCATGGAGACCCGCACCGAACGCCGGTAGAGCGGGTCGGCACACCGCGGGGTGATCAGCACGGCGTCGACGCCCAGGGCGGCGCAGCTGCGAAACACCGCGCCCATGTTCGTGTGGTCCACGATGTCCTCGAGGACGACCACCCGGGAGGCCTTCCCCCTCAGTGCGTCCTGCAACAGCTCCTCGGGCGGGACGAGCAGCGGCCGGTGCATCGAGGCCAGGGCACCACGATGGAGGTGGAACCCGGTCATCGCCTCGATGACGCCGGCCGGGGCGACATACACCGGCACGCCCTGCGACTCAGCGGTCTCGACCAGATCTGACAGATCGGTGACCCATCGCTGGCCCATCAGGAAGGAACGGGGACGGTGCCCGGCGGCCAGGGCCCGTCGGATGACCTTCTCGCTTTCGGCCAGGTACAGCCCACGCTCGGGCTCGAGCCTGGAGCGCAGCAACACGTCGGTCAGGGTGAAGTAGTCACGAACGCGCTCGTCGCCCGGGTCGCTGATCTCGATCGGCATGTCAGCGGCTCACTCACAGGACCATCTTCGTGATGGCCAGGACGCCGACCACGACGATCACCGCGCGAAGAACCGCCGGGGACAGCCGTCGCCCCACCCGGGACCCGATAACCCCGCCGACCAGCGAACCCACCGCGATCAGGGCGACCACGGCCCAGTTGATCCGGTCGGAGGCGACCAGGATGAAGGTGCCCGCGGCCACGGCGTTGGCCAACGTGACCAGCACGTTCTTCAGGCCGTTGATGTGCTGCAGGCTGATCGTCATCAGGACGCTCATGATGCCGACCATCAGGACACCCTGGGCGGCACCAAAATAGCCGCCGTACACCCCCGCGCCGAAGACGCCCGCCACCATCAGCACGCGCCGTCCCCGACTGTCCTGGTCAGGATGGCGGGCGGCGGCCCAGGCCTGTATCCGTGGTCCGATCAGGACCAGCACCAGGGCGGCTGCGATGAGGACTGGCACGACGGTGTCGAACACCGACTCGGGGAGCCAGAGCAGGAGGACGGCCCCGACGACCGCTCCGAGGAACGAGGCCGGCATCAACCGGCGCAGAGTGTCACCCTGGCCGACCAGCTCGCGGCGGTAGCCGTGAATGCCGGTGAGGCCGCCGGCGACCAAACCGATCGTGTTGGAGACGTTGGCGACCACCGGCGGAAAACCGAAGAACAGCAACGTGGGGAAGGTGATCAGGGTGCCGGCGCCGACGATCGTGTTGATGGTCCCCGCAGCCATTCCCGCCGCCAGCAACGCAAGGACTTCATACCAGGGCACCCGGCCACCCTAGCGAGGGTGACCGGGTGCCCGATGGTGCGGGTACCCGATGGCCGGAGCCACAGAGGTTCGGGAACCGCAGGGCTGCGAACAGCTAGCGACCCTGCGCCGGCGGGCCCTGTTCCTCGTCGAGCTCGGAGTCGTGCAGGGCGTTTGCCTGGTCCTCCAGGGAGTCCGCTGCCGGGCGGCCGTACGGCCGGGCCCGGCGCTCGCTCGCGGTCGCGTGGCTCTCGGCCTCCGCTGTCGCGCCGGCTGCCTGACCACGCGCTTCGGCCAGGGCCTTGACCGGGTCCTCCAGGGTGGTCTCGTCAAAGGCATTGGGCATGACCTCGCCGGTGTCCACCCACTTGTCGCCCGGGTCCTCAAGGTCCCGGCCACCGAGGGCACTGCCGATCCCCTTCAGGGCATCCGTGAGCTCGCTGGGGATGATCCACATCTTGTTGGAGTCCCCGCGGGCGAGCTGCGGCAGGATCTGGAGGTACTGGTAGGCGAGGAGCTTCTGATCCGGCTTCCCGCGGTGGATGGCCTCGAACACCTGGGTGATCGCCCTGGACTGACCCTGGGCTTCGAGGATGCGTGCCTGGGCTGAGCCCTCCGCACGAAGGATCTGGCTCTGCTTGTCGCCTTCGGCGGTCAGGATGGCCGACTGCTTGATACCTTCCGCGGTGAGGATGGTCGCGCGACGGTCACGCTCGGCGCGCATCTGCTTCTCCATCGAGTCCTGCACCGAGCGCGGCGGGTCGATGGCCTTGAGCTCGACCCGGTTCACCCGTATGCCCCATTTGCCGGTGGCCTCGTCCAGAACCCCGCGCAGCTGGGCGTTGATGTTGTCGCGGCTGGTCAGGGTCTGCTCCAGGTCGAGAGAGCCGATGACGTTGCGCAACGTGGTGACTGTCAGCTGCTCGATGCCCTGGATGAAGTTGGCGATCTCGTACACCGCCGACTTGGAGTCGATGACCGAGTAGTAGATGACCGTGTCGATGTTGACCACGAGGTTGTCCGAGGTGATCACCGGCTGCGGCGTGAACGACACGACCTGCTCTCGCAGGTCGACGCTGGCCCGAACCTTGTCGACGAAAGGTACCAGGAAGTGCAGGCCGCCCTCGAGGGTCCGCGAGAACTTACCGAGCCTCTCGATGATGAGCGAGACCTGCTGAGGCACGATCTTGACGGTCCGGACAATGACGATGACGGCAAAGATGACGAGCAGCAGCAGTACGACAAGCGCTGCGTTTACTGAACCCACGACCTACTCCGATTCCCGGCCAGCCGCGACGTTGCTCACGATCACGGTGGCCCCCTCGATGGACACTACCCGGACCTCATGTCCGGGCAGGCATACGTCGGCGTCCGGGACAGTGCGGGCCGACCAGGTCTCGCCGCCAAGCTTGACACGTCCGTCATGGTCGGTGACTGTCTCCAGCACCTGCGCCAGGCGACCGACCTGAGCGCCCGCACCGATGCCGCCGGTGCCCTCGGGCACAGCGAAGTAGCGCTTGGCAAGGGGACGGACCAACGCCAGCAACGCGCCGGCCACCAGGCACGCGATAATCACCTGCACCGCGAAGGGGGCCCCGAGCGCGGCCGCGATGGCCGCCGCCGCGGCTCCGCCGGCCAGCATCGAGAAGACGAAGTCCACGCTGGCCGCCTCGACCGCGGCCAGCACCAGGGCCAGGCCCAGCCACACCAGCCATGCGTTATCGCTGAAGAAGGACATGCGGCTCCCGTCAGGTGCTCGGTGAACCAATACCGTACTGCGCCGGAGGCACTTGTGCGGCCCGTGCGGACCAGCGATTCCCGTGCCGCTCGACCACCAGCGGGAGGCCGAACGTCTCGGACAGGTTCGCGGCTGTCAGCACCAGCTCGACCGGCCCGGCGGCGACGATACGACCCTCGCGCATCAGCAGCACGTCCGTGAAAGACGGGGGGATCTCCTCGACATGATGCGTCACCAGGACCAGGGCCGGGGCCTCGATATCCGCGGCCAGCGCGGCGAGCCTGGCCACCAGGTCCTCACGGCCGCCCAGATCGAGGCCTGCGGCCGGCTCGTCGAGCAGCATCAGCTCGGGGTCCGTCATCAGCGCCCGCGCGATCTGCACCCGTTTGCGTTCGCCCTCGCTCAGGGTGCCGAAGGTCCGGTCGCCTAGGTGGGACACCCCGAGGGCCTTGAGCAGGTCGGCGGCACGGTCATGGTCGAGCGCGTCGTAGCTCTCGCGCCAGCGACCCACGATGCCGTAGGACGCCGTGACCACGACATCCCTGACCAGCTCGTCCGGCGGCAGCCGCTCGGCCATCGCAGCACTGGACAGGCCGATCCGGGGGCGAAGCTCGAACACGTCGACCGCGCCCAGAACCTCGCCGAGGATGCCGGCGACCCCCGTGGTGGGATGGATCCGGCCGGCCGCAAGCTGCAGCAGGGTGGTCTTGCCGGCCCCGTTCGGTCCGAGGATGACCCAGCGCTGGCCCTCCTCCACCTCCCAGGTGATGTCATCCAGCAGGGTGTTGTCACCGCGGACCACGCTCACGCTGGCGAATTCGAGGACGTCGCTCATGATCCCTGACCCTAGGCCACACCCTGACGAGCGTGGTTCGCGGCACCTACGCTGAGCAGATGTCCGTTCTTCCCGTGAGCGTCCGGCTCTGCCTCTGGGCGACGGCAGCGTATTCCGGCCGCCTGACCGTTCAGGAGGCCATCACCGCTGCGCACCCCGATCTGGACCACGTCGCCGGCGATCTCGGCCACCTCGCCCTCTGGCTCGGGCTGGGCGAGCGGGCGGTCCTGGTGGCTCTTCCCCGGCCGGGGAACCTCTTAGGTGTGCCGCGCGGGTCCGCCGATCTCGTCGCAGCCGCCACCGACGCGGGCGAGTGCGTCTACGTGCCCGGCATCGGGGGGGCCCTGGTTCCGACGATCGGCCGCTTCGGCCCGGCTGACGACCAGGGAACCAGCGTGAGCTGGACGGCATACGACTGCGACCCGGTCCCGGCACATGCCCTGGAGGCGCTATCCCTGAGCGAGATCGAACGGGGGTTCCGCCGCGATCTGGCGGAGCACACCTCGGCGATCGAGTCGCTCGACGCCAGGCCCTGGTCCGGCAGCCCGTTCCGCGCCATGGCCGACGGACTCAGCCTCGGCCAGTGGGGCCTCCCGGACGGACTGCCGTCGCGGGCGACCACCATCATCACGATGGCTGCCCTGGTCAGCGTGGCCACCAGGATCGGTCTTAGCGACGAGGCCCAGTCACAGGTCCTGACCGGCGCGGTCGCCGAGAAGCGCCGGGTGGCGCTCACCACGCTTGACTGCTGCGCGGACACGGCCATGGCGGCCGCCGCGACCATTGGCGCCCTGTCCCCGGCCGGGCTGCGCCCCGGCCACCACGACCCCTAGCCGACATTTGCTCCCCCGCCGCCGCCGGTTTTGGGAGCGACAGCCCGCGACGTGGCACCACACCGCCCCCGTCTTGGGTCAAACCACCCACACTGCGGGGTGCGTCGCCGTACTGCGAAGGGGCTAGGTAGGCGTTCCAGGCTGGGCCAGCGAAGCCGCTGCTGGCCGTGCGCTCCAACGCCTGGCCGGAATGGTGTCGTGCCGTTCGCACCCTGGTCGAGTTGATGAGCAGGGGACAAACAGGTGCGAAGTCGTCCTTGCGCCGCCCAGGTGCCCCGACGCCAGAAGGAACAGAAGATGGCGAAAGTACCTGTCGTCGAGGACAACCCGGCGAACATGAAGCTGACAACGCTGCTGCTGCGCAGCGCCGGTCACAGCGTGCTGCGCGCCGTAGACGCGGAGGCGGGGCTAGAGATCGCGCGGAGCGAGCACCCTGACCTGATCCTCATGGACATTCAGCTGCCGGGGATCGACGGCAATGCCGCCACCGCCATTTTGAAAGAAGACCCTGCCACGGCATCCAAGCCCATCATCACCCTGAGCGCTCTGTCGCTGAAGTCCGATCTGGAACGGGGTCAGGAGGCCGGCAGCGACGCCTATATCGTCAAGCCGCTGCGGTACGACGAGCTCTACACGGTGATGGAAGAGCTCCTGCAAGAGCCGCGCCGTCCACCACCGAGGGCACCGAAGCCACCGTTGCCACCGAAGGGGGTCGCCCGCTCCCGCAATCCCGGAGACCGTCCTCGTCGTCGACGACGACGGTCCGAACCGCCGGCTCCTCGAGGCGCTGCTAGAGCCGAAGGGCTATGTCACCCGCACTGCCGACTGCGGCAGCGCAGCGCCGGCCTCTATCGCAGACGACCCGCCGGACCTGATCCTGCTGGACGACATGATGCCCGGTCTGAGCGGGCAGCAGGTGGTGGAAGTGCTGAAGGCGGACCCGGCCACGGGTTGATCCGGTGCGTGCGCGTCCGCGACGCCGTCGGACGACTCGGGGGAGACCAGTTCGCGGTCGTCCTGATAATGCCCCAGGGCGCTCAAGATCGACTACAGCTTCACCCAGGAGATCACCCGCAGCGCGGATGACGCCGCCATCGCCCTGGCGATCATCCGAATGGGTCACAGCCTCAACCTGGAGGTCATCGCCGAAGGCGTTGAGACGGCGTCCCAGCTGGCGTTCCTGCGACGTCACAAGCGCGACCAGACGCAGGGCTACTACTTCAGCCGGCCGCTGCCGGCGCCCGCGATGGAACAGCTGCTGCGGGCAGGTGTCGGACTGTGGGGAAGTAGCGCCATGGCGGGATCGCCCCGCCCCGGCGTTGCGACTGCGGGCTGACCACAGCAGGTCGGTCGCTGGTCAACGCAGCACGGACTCGTAGACCACCAGGGTCTGGTCGCCGATCGACGACCATGAGAAGCTCTCCACCGCGCGCCGGCGCCCTGCCTCACCGAGTCGACGCGCTCGCTGCGGGTCGCTGACAGCCTCGTTCAGGGCGCCGGCGAGATCGGCGACGAAACGATCAGGGTCCACCGGTGCCCCGCTCCCGTCAGTCACCTGCTCGATCGGCACGAGCCAGCCGGTCTCACCGTCCACGACCACCTCCGGGATCCCGCCGGTCGCCGTGGCCACCACCGCGAGCTCACACGCCATCGCCTCGAGGTTGACGATGCCGAGCGGCTCGTACACCGACGGGCACGCGAAAACCGTCGCGGCGCTGAGCAGGGCGATCACCTCGTCCCTCGGCAGCATCTCGGTGATCCACACCAGGCCCGCGCGAGTCTGGCGCAGGCCGGCGATCAGCGCCTCCACCTCGGCCAGCAGCTGGGGTGTGTCCGGAGCACCCGCACACAGGACGAGCTGGACCTCTGGCGGCAGCTCGGCAGCCGCGCGCAACAGGTAGGGCAGCCCCTTCTGGCGGGTGATCCGGCCCACGAAGACGACGGAGGGCCTCTGCGGGTCCACCCCGTGCCGGTGCAGCACCTCCATCGCCTTGGCGCTCGAATCCGGCTGCCAGAGCTGGGAGTCGATGCCGTTGTGGACCACGTGGACGTTGGCCGGGTCGATGGTCGGATAGCTGTTCAGCACATCCGCACGCATCCCCGCGCTCACCGCGATGACCGCCGCGGCCGCCTGGTAGGCCGTCCGCTCGGCCCAGGAGGACACCGCGAAGCCGCCACCGAGCTGCTCGGCCTTCCAGGGGCGCATCGGCTCCAGGCTGTGCGCGGACACCACGTGGGGCACGCCGGCCAGCAGGGACGCCAGGTGACCGGCCATGTTGGCGTACCAGGTGTGCGAGTGAACCAGGTCCGCGCCCACACAGTCGTCGACCATGGCCAGGTCGACGCCCAGGGTCGAGATGGCCGCGTTCGCGCACGCGAGCTGCGGCAGGTCGGCATACCCTGTCGTGCCTGCCTCGTCGCGCGGTCCGCCGAAACAGCGGACCCGGGCATCGATGTCACCCCTGCCTCGCAACGCGCGCACCAGCTCGGCGACGTGGACCCCGGCGCCACCGTAGACCAGCGGCGGGTACTCCTTGCTCAGAATGTCGACTCTCATCTGGTGAACGGTAGTCCCGTAGGGGGGGTCCCGCGCGAGAGTGTCCCGGGTTAGGGTCTGCCTCATGGCAATGCGCACTGGGTCCCCGAAGGTTCTGGCAATCGTTCTCGCAGGCGGGGAAGGCAAGCGGCTGATGCCGCTGACGGCCGACCGGGCCAAACCCGCGGTGCCCTTCGGCGGGATCTACCGGTTGATCGACTTCGCGCTAAGCAACGTGGTGAACTCGGGCTGCACCAAGGTCGTCGTGCTGACCCAGTACAAGTCGCACAGCCTGGACCGTCACATCAGCAAGACCTGGCGGATGTCGACGATGCTCGGTAACTACGTGACGCCGGTGCCGGCCCAGCAGCGCATCGACAAGAGCTGGTTCCGGGGCAGTGCCGACGCGATCTACCAGAGCCTGAACCTCGTGTACGACGAGAAGCCCGACATCGTCGTCGTGGTCGGCGCGGACCACGTCTACCGGATGGACTTCAGCCACATGATCGCCGAACACATCGCCAGTGGCGCCGGCGTGACGGTGGCGGCGATCCGCCAGCCCATCGAGCTGGCCGACCAGTTCGGGATCATCCAGGTGGCCGCCAGCAGCAACCGGATCCGGGCCTTCCTGGAGAAGCCCAAGGATGCAAAGGGCCTTCCGGACTCCCCCGGCGAGATCCTTGCCTCGATGGGTATCTACGTGTTCACCGCCGATGTCCTCATCGACGCCGTCACCCGCGATGCGGAACGCGAGGGGAGCAAACGGGACATGGGCGGGGACATCGTCCCCGACTTCGTCCGCCGGGGCGAGGCCAACGTCTACGACGTCAAGGACAACCCGATCCCCGGCTCCACCGATCGCGACCACGGGTACTGGCGTGACGTCGGCACGATCGACTCCTACTACGACGCCCAGATGGATCTCATCGCCGTCCACCCGGTGTTCAACCTCTACAACTACGAATGGCCGATCTACACCGACCACGGCAACTACCCGCCGGCCAAGTTCGTCTTCGACTCGGCGGGCCGGGTCGGCCTGGCGCTCGACTCCGCGGTCTCGCCCGGCGTCGTGATCAGCGGGGGTCACGTGGCCCACTCGGTGCTCTCCCCGGGTGTCCAGGTGCACAGCTATGCGTCGATCACCGACAGCGTGCTGCTCGACTTCGTCGAGGTCGGCCGCCACGCCACGATCCACCGGGCGATCATCGACAAGAACGTCGTGGTGCCCCCCAACGTCAGTATCGGCATGGACCGCGAGCACGACCTGGACCGCGGCTTCACCGTGACCGACTCCGGTATCACCGTGATCGGCAAGGGCCAGAAGGTCCGCCCATGAGCACGTCCGAAGCCGCGACCCAGACCACCGCAGAGACCACCGCCCAGACCGCAGCCCAGACCGCAGCCCAGGCCGCACCGCAGAGCGCGCACGACCCCCGCCCGGCCCGAGTGGGAGTGCAGCTGCAACAGCAGCACGCGAGCTACCGGGAGATCCGGCGCGCCTGCGCGCAGGCCGAGGAGCTGGGCGCGGACGTCCTGTTCAACTGGGACCATTTCTATCCCTTGTATGGCGAGCCCGAGGGCCTGCACTTCGAGTGCTGGACGATGCTGGGGGCCTTCGCGGAGGCGACCGAGCGGGTCGAGATCGGCGCCCTGGTCACCTGCAACTCCTACCGCAACCCGCAGCTGCTCGCCGATATGGCTCGCACCGTCGACCACATCAGCGAGGGCCGGCTGATCCTGGGCATCGGGTCTGGCTGGTTCGAGAAGGACTACGACGAGTATGGCTACGAGTTCGGCACGCCGGGCGGGCGCCTCGACGCCCTCGACCGCGACCTGCCCCTGATCACAAACCGCCTGGCGCGGCTGATCCCCCCGCCCACGCGCCCCATCCCCGTGCTGATCGGCGGGGGCGGCGAGCGCAAGACCCTGCGGATCGTGGCCGAGCACGCCGACATCTGGCACGGTTTCGGCGATGCCGAGACGGTCGCCCACAAGCACCGGGTGCTCGACCAGTGGTGCGCCAAGGCAGGCCGGGACCCGCTGGAGATCGAGCGCTCCGCCGGTGTGTCGCCCACGGACCCGGATGGCAACGCCGATTCCCTGTATGCCGTGGGCACCCGGCTGTTCACGGTCGGGCTGGGTGGCCCGGCCTACGACCTCGCGCCGCTGCGGGACCTGCTCGCCTGGCGGGACGAACACCGCCGGGGGTGACGCGGCGTTAGCCTTGCCCGGTGCCTGATCCCGTAACCCACACCCTGCTGGTCACCGTCTCGGGCGACGACCGCCCCGGCGTCACCAGCTCGCTCTTCGACGCCATCGCCGAGGTCGGCGCCGAGGTCCTGGACCTCGAGCAGGTCGTCGTGCGCGGGCATCTGACCCTCGCCCTGCTGCTCTCGGCAGGGACCAGGGACGAGCGCCTGCGCGAGGTCGTCGTGAATGTTGGCTCCTCGCTCGGGATGCACGTCACTGTCGAGTCCGGCCGGGGCGACAACCCGGCCCGCCGCGGTGGCCGCGCCGCCGTGGTCGTGATCGGGGCGCCGCTGCAGGCCAGCGCCGTCGCCGCGATCAGCGCCCGCATCGCGGCGCACGGAGCCAACATCGACCGGATCCGGCGGCTGTCCCGATATCCGGTCACCACCGTGGAGCTCGACATCTCCGGGGCCGACATCACCGCCCTGCGCCTGGAGCTCTCGCTCGAGGCGGCAGCGAGCGGCGTCGACATCGCGGTGTCCCCCGCCGGCCTGGCCCGCCGTGGGCAGCGGCTGATCGTGATGGACGTGGACTCCACGCTGATCCAGGATGAGGTGATCGACCTGCTGGCCGCCCGCGCCGGCAAGGAGGCCGAGGTCGCTGCGGTGACCGCGGCCGCCATGAACGGCGACCTCGACTTCGCGGAGAGCCTGCGGGCCCGGGTGGCGCTGCTCGCCGGGCTTCCCGGGAGCGCCCTTGACGAGGTCCGGGACGGCATCCGGCTGACGGCAGGCGCCCGGACCCTGGTCCGCACCCTGAAGCGTCTCGGCTTCACTGTCGCCGTCGTCTCCGGCGGTTTCATCGAGGTCGTCGGACCGCTCGCGGCGGACCTGGGGATCGACCACGCGCACGCCAACCGGCTCGACATCAGGGATGGCTTCCTCACCGGGGACCTGGTCGGCGAGATCGTCGACCGCCAGGGCAAGGCCGCGGCGCTGCGCCGGTTCGCCGCTGCCGAGCACGTGCCGATGTCGCGCACCGTGGCGATCGGCGACGGGGCCAACGACCTGGACATGCTGGCCGCCGCCGGGCTCGGGATCGCGTTCAACGCCAAGCCGATCGTGCGTGAGCAGGCTGATGCGGCCGTCAGTGTCCCCTACCTGGATGCCGTCCTCTATCTGCTCGGGATCACCCGCGAGGAGATCGAGGACGCCGACGAGGCTGACGGCACGCCGACCCCCGCCCCACACCTGCCGCCCCGCTGAGCCGGCGGACACCGAGCCCGCCTGACGCCAGACCGTCCGACAAGAGGCCGTCCTCGGTAATTAGGCTGTCGTGATGGTCAGAACAGCTCACACGTGCCTGCTCATCATCGGCGGCGCCGAGGACAAGGTGGGCAGGGCGACGGTCCTTCGCCGCTTCGTGCGTCTTGCCGGCGGGCGCAAGGCCCGCATCGTGGTCATCCCCAGCGCGTCCGCCTTCCCGGATGAGGCCGTCGAGACCTACAACGTCGCCTTCGGCCGGCTCGGGGCGCCGCAGGTCGTCGTCGTCAACCCGCGCTCTCGTCAGGCTGCCGCCGACAGCGCGCTGGTGGGCGAGATGGACAACGCGACCGGCGTCTTCATGACCGGCGGCAACCAGCTGAAGCTCAGCCAGCTGTTCGTCGGCACCCCGCTGGCGGCCGCCATCTCGCGGGCGCACGAACGCGGCGCGGTCGTGGCCGGCACGTCAGCGGGCGCCTCCATCATGAGCAGCTTCATGATCTCCCTCGGTGCGGACGGGGTGACCCCCCGGCAGCGCAGCAGCCAGCTGACCTCCGGGCTGGGCCTGCTTCCGGGGGTCATCATCGACCAGCACTTTGACCAGCGGGCCCGGTACGGCCGGCTGATGTCATTGGTGGCCGGCTCCCCGGACCTGCTCGGCGTGGGCATCGACGAGGACACCGCCGCCGAGGTCCGCGACGGGCGCAGGCTCATGGTGGTGGGTTCGGGAGCGGTCTTCGTCGTCGATGCCCGGGCGGCGGTCAGCGATGTTCCCGAGGCCCGCAGGCACGCTCCCCTGCTGATTTCCGGTGCGGTGGTTCACTCACTTCCCGGCGGCGCTACGTTCGACCTACACACGGCACAGTTGATCGGGTTCGTCGAGAAGCACCCTGACGTCACCGTCAGGGCCTCCGCCAAAGCCCCAGATTGACTCTGGTCGCGCCGGCTGGCAGCCCGTTGCCGAACCACGGCGTACGAACTGAGGAGCTCCCATCTCGACAGAACGCCCCGAAACAGACCATGCCGACACAGGCGCCCCCGCGCCGGACCTGACCATCGTCTGGTCCCGCGTCTATCGCGGGCCGAACATCTGGTCCTACGAGCCGGCCATCCATCTGGTCGTCGACCTGGGCAGCCTCGAGGACCACCCGACGAACGCCGTCGATGGCTTCACCGACGAGCTCCTCAGGCTCCTGCCGGGGCTGTCCGAACACACCTGCTCCCGCGGAGTCGCCGGCGGCTTCGTGCAGCGACTGCGCGAGGGCACCTGGATGGGGCACGTGGCCGAGCATGTCGCGCTGCAGGTGCAGAAGGAGGCAGGCCATGAGCTGAGCCGGGGCAAGACCCGTCAGGTCAGGGGCAAGCCGGGGGTCTACAACGTCATCTACGGCTACGTTGACGAGCGGGTGGGTCTGGCGGCCGGGCAGCTGGCCGTCAGGCTGGTCAACCACCTGGTCCGGCCGGAGCCGGGGTTCGGCTTCCAGACCGAGCTGGAGGCTTTCCTGACCAGCGCCCAGAGGATCGCGTTCGGCCCGTCGACCTCAGCCATCCTGGAGGAGGCGGTCTCGCGTGACATCCCGTGGATTCGCCTCAACGAGCACTCGCTGATCCAGCTGGGCCAGGGCGTCCACGCCCAGCGGATCCGCGCCACCATGACGTCCAGGACCGGCGCGCTGGCCGTCGACATCGCCGGCGACAAGGACCTGACCGCCAAGTTGCTGGCCTCTGCCGGCCTGCCGGTCCCCCGTAGCGAGCCGGTACGCAGTGTCGAGGCTGCGGTGGCGGCGGCGGACCGGATCGGCTATCCGTGCGTGGTCAAGCCCCTGGACGGCAACCACGGCAGGGGCGTCTGCCTGAACCTGCCGGATGCCGAGGCGGTGAGTGCCGCCTGGCTGGTGGCCGAGCCCGAGTCGCGACGGGGGGTCTGCGTGGTGGAGTCGCTGCTGATCGGACGCGACTACCGGTGCCTCATCGTCGGAGGCAAGATGGCGGCCATCGCCGAGCGGGTGCCCGCTCATGTGATCGGGGACGGACGACATACGGTCGCGCAGCTGGTGGAGACGACCAACGCCGACCCACGCCGGGGAGTTGGTCACGAGAAGGTTCTGACCAAGATCACCGTGGACGGCGCGGCGCTTGATCTGCTGACGGCCCATGGGCTCGGGCTTGAGTCCGTCCCTGCCGCCGGCACCATGGTCAAGCTGGCCCTGACCGGCAACATGTCCACCGGCGGCATCTCGGTGGACCGGACGTTCGACGCCCACCCCGACAATGTGGAGATCGCCGAGGAAGCGGCCCGGATGATCGGCCTGGATGTTGCCGGGATCGACTTCATCTGTCCGGACATCGCTCATCCCGTCCGTGAGACCGGCGGCGCCATCTGCGAGGTCAACGCCGCCCCCGGGTTCCGGATGCACACCCACCCGACGGTCGGTGAGCCACAGTTCATCGCCAAGCCGGTGGTCGACCTGCTCTTCCCGCCGGGAGCTCCGTCACGGGTGCCGATCATCGCGGTGACCGGGACCAACGGCAAGACCACGACAGCCCGGATGATCGCCCACATCTTCAAGGGTCTGGGCCGCAAGGTGGGGATGACCTCCACCGACGGGGTCGTCATCGACGAGCGCCTCGTCATCAAGGCCGACGCCTCCGGTCCCAAGTCGGCCCGGATGGTGCTGCAGAACCCGCGCGTCGACTTCGCGGTGATGGAGGTTGCCCGTGGCGGCATCCTGCGTGAGGGCCTGGGATACGACCGCAACGACGTTGCCGTGGTGACCAACGTGTCGCCAGATCACCTCGGGATGCACGGGGTGCACACCCTCGAACAGCTGGCCGACGTCAAGGCCGTTGTCGTCGAAGCCGTTCCTCGCGACGGGTTCGCGGTGCTGAACGCCGACGACGAGCTGGTCCGGGCGATGCGCCGTCGCTGCTCGGGGGAAGTCGTCTGGTTCTCGATGCTCCCGCCCGGCAGCAAGGTGCGCGACTTCATCGACGAGCGCTGCCGCCGGGGAGGCCGCGCCGTCGTGCTCGAACCCACCGACAAGGGCGACATGATCGTGATCCGGCACGGCCGGCGCAGCATGCAGCTTGCCTGGACCCACCTGCTGCCCTCGACCTTCGGCGGCGCGGCCAAGATGAACGTCGCCAACGCCATGGCTGCGGCGGGTGCCGCTTTCGCCGCCGGCGCGCCCCTGCACGACATCCGTCAGGGTCTGCGGACCTTCACGACCTCCTACTACCTCTCCCCCGGCCGGATGAACCTGCTCGACATCAATC
The DNA here is from genome assembly GCA_014377705.1 of Dermatophilaceae bacterium. Taxonomy (GTDB): domain Bacteria; phylum Actinomycetota; class Actinomycetes; order Actinomycetales; family Dermatophilaceae; genus UBA4719. The sequence goes on along the minus strand of JACMPC010000204.1, from coordinate 51,292 downwards.
ACATCGAGGTCGTGGTCGACTACTGCCACAACCCACCCGGCATGCGCATGCTCGGCGACTTCGTCGAGTCGTACTCCGCGCAGCGTGCCGGCCAGTCCGACCTGGGGAAGGCCTCGAGGATTGGGATGATCGGCGCCGCGGGTGATCGGCGCGACGAGGATATCCGCGAGCTGGGAGCGATCGCGGCAGAGCACTTCGACGTCCTGGTTGTTCGCGAGGACGACCGGCTTCGCGGGCGTACGCCGGGCGCCACCGCCGAGCTCGTGGCGCAGGGGGCGCGAGCCCGGATGGCCGATGGCACTGCCCGTTGCCGGCAGGTGGAGATCGTCCTGGAGGAGCTGACCGCGGTGCGCCACTGCATGGCCCGGGCCAACCCCGGCGATCTCGTCGTGCTGTGCGTCGACAGACACCCGACCGTTATCGGTGAGCTCGAGATCATCGCCAACCAGGCCCAGGCCGGCGCCCACAGCGGTGATGCGGCAGGTGATCCGGACATGCACCCCCAGCAGATGCAGGACGCCGCGCAGGTCTCTGGCGATGAGGCCACCGCCGTCTCCGGCGACGTGGCGGCAGCGTCGGCTGAGCCTCCTCACAAGACTCAGCCTCCTCATAAGACTCAGCCCCCTCACAAGACCGAGCCTTTCCACACGCCTGGGCTTCCTCACACGACCGAGCTTGTTCACAAGACCGAGCTTCCTCATGATCCAGAACTGCCACATGAGCCCGCGGGTGATATTGTCCCCGTCGTTTAGCTGACCGCCGATTACTGACTGCCGATGACCGACTGCCGATGACTGACGGCTTGGCCAGTTGTGATCCGGCCGCTGCATGTCTTGGTGCCCGCCGGGCGCGGTGGGCTTGTGGGGCTGGGCGGTCGCAGGTGAGAGGTGACTTCGCCGGTGGTGGCGGTTGCGGTCCAGCCTTGTCTGGTGGGCGATCGTCCGGTGGCGGTTGCGGCCCAGCCTCGCTGGTGGGCGATCATCTGGTGGCGGCCGCAGAGCAGCGCCGCGTTGAGCACGCTCGTCTGGCCGCCGTCGACCCAGTGGATGATGAGTTCCGCGTCGGCCTAGAAGGGAGGCGCTGTGCAGCCGGGAGTGGGACAACCCCGGGGCCGGCGGCCACTGCTCGCCGGTAGATCTCAGCCAGCGCGTCGGCCCGACGCTGGTCGCTGGTCCGCAGGCCCGGACAGGGCATGGCAGCCTGTCGCGACGTGAGGAAGATCTCGGCCATCCGGGCAGCGTCGCCGGGGGTGGCCCAGCGAACAGTCAGCGCGCCATCATCCAAGCTCCGCCACCTGGCCGTGCAGGACTGCCCGGTAGGCCTCGTCATCGGCGTCGCCGGAGCGCGAGAGCAGAACGGTGATCAGGTCTGCCACCGCGGCCGGGGCCTCACCCTGGTCGAGCATGGTCAGCGCCCGGAACGCGGCGACGGCGGCGCTGCCGGGACGTTCGCCGCCCAGCGCATCCAGGATGTCGCGGGCCGAGGTGAGATCGCCGGTCTTCCGATAGCCTGCAGCCTGCTGGAGCAGGGCGCGGTGACGGTGCGGCTCACGGAGTCCCCCGCCAAGAGCTTTGTCGTACAACGCGATCGCCTGCTGCTGATCGCCAGCGCCATCGTGCGCGCTGGCCAGCTCGAAGATGAGCCGCGGATCATCCGGGCCGAGGTCGAGCAGCAGCTGGGCCGCCGCGACGCGGTCCTGGGCGTCGGGCTCAGCCCATAGCCGGGCAATCGCCGCCTCGGCCTCATGCTCACCACGGGACGCGATGACCTTCCTGCGGATGTCCGCCGGGGAATCGACGCTGGCTCCGTTGGCCCTGAGCCACCCGTCGAGCAGCACCCGGTCGGCATGCACCATGACCGCCAGCACGTCGCCCTCGCCAGCCTGGGCGACCAGAGCCTGCAACCCCTCGAGCTCGGTGGGATAGGAGTCGACCTCCGCGAAACCCACCCGGGCAAGGCCGATCACCAGCTGGGCCTCCAGGTCCGCCATCTCACGACCGCGCAGATAGCTCGCCTTGTGCACCACCGACACCCGGTCTGCGCGGCGGCCGGCGAGCTCGCCGAGACGGTGCAGGATCTCGTCGGTGCGGTCACCCCCGGAGCCAAGTCCGAGATGCACAGCGGACCCCGGCGGCCGCAGACCCTCGGCGACCCGCAGCAAACCCTCCAGACCGGCCTCGTTGTGGGCGAAGTCGATGATCACCGTCGCACCACCACCACCACCGGGCAGGGGCAGTGTGTAGGCGTTCATCCGTCCCGGGTTGTGTCGCGGGTCCGGCGCGAAGGTGCGCAGACCCTGCACGACCGCCTCTCTCGGCAGGCCCAGCCCAAGAGCTGCGGCGGTCGCGGCGAGGGCGTTGGCGATGTTGTGCTCGGACAGGCCGGACAGGGTCATCGGCACGTCCAGGATCGGCGTGAGATGGTCGGGTTCGGCGTGGGGCGCCAGGACGACAACGTCACCGTCCAGGACCGTGGCACCGCGGCCGCCGAGGCCGAGAGACTCCCTCAGGGCCGGTGAGTCAGGGTCGAGACTGAACACCCACGGCCGGGCCTTGATGCCAAGACGCATGGCCCACACGCGGGGGTCGTCGCCGTTGAGGACCACCCACCCGGTCGGCCTGGTGATCTTCGTGACTATCGCCTTGACCTCGGCCAGCTGGTCGACGGTCTCGATGCCGTGTTCCCCGAGGTGGTCTGCGGAGACGTTGGTGACCACGCTGACGTCGTTCACCGAGATGCCCATGCCCGTGCGTAGCAGGCCACCACGAGCCGTCTCGAGAATGCCGAGCTGGACCCCCGGCGTGGCCAGCACCCGGCGGCCACCAGCCGGCCCCGAGTAGTCACCCTGCGTGACCAGCTCCGCCTGGACGACCACACCGTCGGTGGCGCTCCACGCCGTGACCAGGCCGGCCGTCATACCCATGTGTCCGAGCAGGCGCGTCGTCGTCGTCTTGCCGTTGGTCCCCGTCACTGACGCGACGGGGATCTTCGGCTTCGTCATGGTGTAGTGCACGCCCGGTGCGGCGCCGGTGACTGCGGTGGCCGCCGCGCCGAGCGCGCCCTCCCGCACCGATTCGTCCGCGTCGAGCAGGTCCGTCAGAGCCGGCCCCAGGGACTTACCGAGCGCCAGGCCGCGACCCTGCCAGCGCCATGGAAACGCCGCGACCACCTCATCACGCGACGCCCCGGTGCGAACGCGAACGCCCAGCCTCGTCGTGCCAGACCCGGCGGCGATCCGGTGCACCACCTGCGCCACCAGCCGCATGACGGCTCGCTGACGCTGCTCCGACTCCGGAGCCCCCGGACGCAGGACGCGCATCCCCAGCCGTTCGCCGATGGCGCGCAGGGTGCCCTCGTCGACGCTCAGATACCCCGGACAAACCACGATGATCTTGATCGCGGGACGCGAGAAGTACAGGTTGGGCCCCTCCAGCACTCTGACCTCAGTGACCGTCACGCGAGGTGCGGTGCTCATGGCCCGCTACTGGCCCATCGCGTGGAAGCCACCATCGACGTGGATGATCTCGCCGGTGGTCGCCGGGAACCAGTCGGAGAACAGCGCCACGCAGGCCTTCGCCGCCGGAGTCGGGTCATCGACATCCCAGTTCAGTGGAGAACGGTCACTCCAGATCCGTTCGAACTCAAGGAACCCGGGAATCGACTTGGCGGCTGTCGTGCGGATGGGGCCGGCGGCCACGAGGTTCACCCGTACACCCTTGGGACCCAGGTCGCGGGCGCAGTAGCGGCTAGTGGACTCGAACGCCGCCTTGGCCACGCCCATCCAGTCATATAGCGGCCACGCGTACTGGGCGTCAAAGGTCAGTCCGACCACACTGCCACCGGGCGACATCAACGGAAGCGCGGCAACCGACAGTGCCTTCAAAGAGTAGGCAGAGGTGTGCACCGCGGTTGCGACGTCCTCCCAGCTGCCCTCAAGGAAGTTGAACGCGCCTTGAGGTGCGAAACCGATCGAGTGCAGCACGCCGTCGATGTGGTCGACATGCTCGCCCAGCCGCTCCGCGAGGGACTCGACATGCTCCTTGTTGGTCACGTCCAGCTCGATGACCGGCGGTGTCGACGGCAGTCGCTTGGCGATCGTCTTGGTGATCTTCATCGCGCGACCGAACGACGTCAGCACGACCTCGGCGCCCTCCTCCTGGGCCAGCTTGGCCACGTGAAAGGCGATTGAAGAGTTCGTCAGGACACCCGTGATCAGCAGCTTCTTGCCGTGCAGCAGTCTTTTGCCGTGCAACAACATACGTGGTCCCTTCTGGGTCATAAGAGCTCAGTGCCCCATTCCGAGGCCGCCGTCTACGGGGAAGACAGCGCCGGTGATGTACGACGCCTCAGGGGACGCGATCCACCTTACGACCGCAGCCACCTCATCCGGGGAGGCGAAGCGGCCCGCGGGGATGCCCGCGAGGTAGGTCTTCTTGACATCGGCGGGCAGCTCAGCGGTCATGGCAGTCTCGATGAAGCCCGGGGCGACGAGGTTGGCGGTGATCCCCCGGCCACCAAGCTCGCGCGAGATCGACCGGGCCAGCCCGACCAGTGCGGACTTGCTGGCTGCGTAGTTCGTCTGTCCTGCCGAGCCATAGAGCCCGACCACGCTGGAGATGAACACGATCCTTCCTTTGCGAAGCTTGATCATCCCCTTGCTGGCCCGACGCGCGCACCGGAAGGCTCCACCGAGGTTGACGTCGATCACGGTGTCGAAGTCCTCGTCGCTCATCCGCATCATCAGTGCGTCGCGGGTGATGCCGGCGTTGGCCACGAGCACCTCGATCGGCCCGCCAAGCTTCTCCTCCGCTTCGCTGAACGCGGCATCCACCGACGCAGTGTCAGTCACGTCGCAGCTCACGCCCAGCATTCCCGCCGGAGGCTCACCCGCACGGTCGACCACGATGACGTTGTCTCCAGCCCGCACGAAAGCCTGAGCGACCGAAAGACCGATGCCACGGTAGCCTCCGGTGATAAGCACGTTGCGAGGGTCAGCCATCATTTCCTCCAGTAAGGGTCCGAAACCGAGCACATGCTCGATGAATGGGCGCGCTCCATCGGGCGGGAAGTGCAAGACGCTAGCCGACCGCCCGGGGTGACTTCACGCGCCCCCCGGCATACTGTCATGGTGTGAGGAAACGCGTTTCCCGTGACCACGAGCAGGTGTACGCAGTAACCGGCCTGCCGGAGTCCCTCCATGACGACAGGCATGGGCGGATGCGCCGCTATCTGCTGTCCATGGGTATCCGCACCGCATGCTTCGTCCTGGCGGTCATCGCCCTCGGGGTGCTCCACTGGACGGTGGTAGGTTGGGCCCTTGTCATCGCCGCAGTGATCCTCCCGTATGTCGCCGTCGTGGTCGCCAATGCCACCAGACCACGAGGGGGCACGGACCTCGGACCGGTGACACCGCCCGACGCCGCGGCTCGACAGATTGCCCCTCGTCGTCCCGATGAGGAGCCACCCCGATGAGCACGGACACGTCCCGCAGGCAGAACCACGCAGTGATCTGCAGCGCCAAGGGCTGCCGGGTCGGGGCGGCATACGGACTGCTGTGGAACAACCCGAAGCTGCACAAGCCCGAGCGCCGCAAGGTCTGGCTGGCGTGCGAGGGTCACGCCGACCCGCTCTCGGACTTCCTGTCGAAGAGGGGCTTCCTGAAGGACGCCTTGCCCGTGTCCGAGCTCACCGACGAGATGGGCTGACCCCCGGCTTTCACCGGCACGTGCCATCCCCGGCAATCGCGGGACCCTCAGGCCGCAGGGCACGAGAGGGGCGCCGGGCTGTACGGTCGTATGGTGCTCAGGGTGCTGATCTCGCGGCGTTGGCTCACCATGCTGACGATCGCCCTGGTCTTCGCCGTCGCCTGCCTGTTCCTCGGCCGGTGGCAGTGGCATCGCCATGAGGCCAAGACTGCCCGGGCGGAGCGGATCGACAACCACTACCTGGCCAGGCCGGTCCCGCTGTCCGCGGCGATGCCCAGGCCCGCCGCCAGGCTGCCCCTTCCGCTGGAGTGGACGCCGGTCACCGCGACGGGACGGTATGTCGCCGGGCAGCTCATGCTGGTCCGCAACCGCCCGAACAACGGGGTCTACGGCTACGAGGTCGTGGTTCCGCTGCAACTGGCAGACGGCAGGTCCCTGCTGGTCGACCGCGGCTGGATCCCCAACGGGCGTACGGCAGCCGGGCCATCCAAAACGCCAGCCACCCCCGCCGGAGAGATCACGGTCACCGGCTGGCTGCGACCGGGCGAGCCGAGTCTGGGACGCACGATGTCGAACGGTCAGCTGGCCTCGATCAACCTCGCCGAGGCCGGGGCGCAGACGAGCAGCCCGCTGTATGGCGCCTACCTGATCCGGCGGGCCGAGGTCGGGCCGTCGGGTGAGCGGATCGAGCACCCGCAGGCTCTGGCTAGGCCCGACACCGGCAAGGGACCGCATCTGGCCTACGCGCTGCAGTGGTGGCTGGCCGCACCCGTCGGCATCGTGCTGGTCCTGGTCGGCGCCCGCCGTGAGCATCTCGATGAGCTCGAAGCCGCACCAGCGCGAGGCGGTTCAGCACCACCACTCAGACCCTCCCAACCCGCCAGGCCGGTCAAGGTGAAGAAGGCCCGGATCTGGGACGAGGAAGACGAGTAGGCAGGCCGCGCCCGCGATCCCGGAAGGCCGCCGGCAGCTCAGCCAGACCAGGACCCGCCCGAGGGTGGTTGCGAGCTCAACAAGCCCGGCCTGCTTGCCGTGCTTCGATGCGCCGGCTATCCAGTAGGACACAGAGAACGATGTCCGGAGTACTGACCGTGAAGACCGAGGAGCGGGACGCACTGGTGAGTGGCGATCCAGCCACGTCCTTCTGGACGCGTTGCTGTGGGCCCCACCGGTCGTCGGGCGAGGGCCTGGGAAGATGGCGACGTGGACGAACTCTTCACCGAACCCGACATCGTCACCTTCTACCAGACCCGTTACCTCGAGGACGACCGGCTTCGGGTGAGCCCGCACGGACGGCTGGAGTTCCTGCGTACCCAGGAACTGCTGCGCCGTTATCTGCCCGAGCCTCCCGCGCGGGTTCTCGACGTGGGCGGTGCGACAGGGGTGCACGCCAGCTGGCTCGCCGAAGACGGCTACACAGTGCATGTCGTGGACCTCGTGCCCGAGCATGTGCAGCAGGCCGCGACCCTCGGTGGAGGCATCACCGCTGCGGTCGGAGACGCACGAAGCCTTGAGGAGCCGGACGCCACGGCGGACGTCGTTCTCCTGCTCGGGCCGCTCTATCACCTGATCGACGGCGAGGACCGGCTCACCGCACTGCGGGAGGCTCACCGGGTGGCGCGGCCCGGTGGGCTGGTTGCCGCCGCCGGAGTGTGCCGCTACCTCGGAATGCTCGACACCGCAACGCGCGGTCAGCTCGATGACCCCACGATCCCCCTGCTGCAGGACGTTCTGGACACCGGACTGCATGACCCGCGCCTGGGGTTCACCACGGCGTACTTCCACCACCCCGAGGAGCTCGGCGACGAGTTCCGTTCCGCCGGCTTCTCCGACGTCGAGGTGTACGGCGTAGAGGGACCGATGTGGATTGCCCTGGACGCGCTGGGAGTGGAGCATCTGGATGACCTTCTGCCCAGCGCGCTTGCGTGCGCGCGAGCACTGGAACGCGACCGCGCCATGATCGCCACCAGCGCCCATCTCCTTGCCCTGGCGAGACGCTGAGCCTCAGACCGACCCGCGCCCCTGCTCACGATTCGGAACGATCTCGACCAGTTCGAGATTGACGAAGACCTGATCCTGGCCACCGTCGACGCCGAGGGGCACCCCGAGGCCGCGCTGGTCGACCTCGCGGTGACCGACCACGGCGAGGTGCTCTTCGACACCATGGCCGCCGCACGCAAGGTCATCGACATCGGCGGCAACCAGCGGGTCGCACTCGTCGTCGGATGGGACGAGAAGGTGTCGGTGCAGGCCAAGGGGCGACGCCGAGGTGCTCTCGGGTGCCGAGCGGGAGAAGTATGGCCGCATCCACCAGGAACAGGTCGCGAAGTCCCGCGCGTTGCGCGAGAACTTCACGCTGGTCAAGATGGTTCCGACGTGGTTGCGCTACTTCGACGCGCGCCCCAAGTCTTTCAGCATCGTCGAGACCCCTGTGGTCTAGCGCACTCATCTGCCGCTGGTGGGGCGCTCGATCCTGCCGACCAGTGGGCGTTCGGATCCGTGGCAGGGCCCATAGGACCTGGCCTCCGGTCGCGCCGGACGGGAGTCCAGGTGGCGGTCAGTCGCCGACGGCGTCGCGGGCGCGCATCACGATCAGCGGGTCCGGCACGGCGACGGTCGCGTGGTCCTTGCCCTCGTAGTCGAACTGGCTGAGGAAGTAGCGCATCGCCTCGAGCCGCGCCCGTTTCTTGTCGTTGCTGCGGATCGTGATCCACGGGGCGTAATCGGTGTCGGTGCCGGCGATCATCGCCGTCTTCGCGTCGGTGTAGGCGTCCCACCGGCCCAGCGACTCCAGATCCATCGGGGACAGCTTCCAGCGGCGCACGGGGTCGATCTGGCGGATGGCGAACCGGGTGCGCTGCTCACGGCCAGTGACGGAGAACCAGAACTTCGTCAGGTGGATGCCGGCGTCGACGATCATCCGCTCGAACTCCGGCGCCTGCTTCATGAAGACCTCGTACTCCTGGTCGGTGCAGAAGCCCATCACGCGCTCCACCCCGGCCCGGTTGTACCAGGACCGGTCGAACAGCACGACCTCCCCGGAGGTGGGGAAGTTCTGCACGTATCGCTGGAAGTACCACTGACCGGCCTCGGTCGTGGTCGGCTTGGTCAGCGCGACCACGCGCGCGGCCCGGGGGTTGAGGTGCTCCATGAACCGCTTGATCGTGCCGCCCTTGCCGGCGGCGTCGCGCCCCTCAAACAGGAGGATATGGCGTTCGCCGAGGTCCTCCGCCCAGTACTGGAGCTTCAGCAGCTCGATCTGCAGGAGGTACTTCTGCTCCTCGTAGACGTCCCGATCAAGCGGCTCGTCGTACGGGTAGTCCTCCCGCCAGGTCTCCACCGCCTTGCCGCCCGGGTCGATGAGCAACGGATCAGCGCCCTGGCCGCCAGCCACCGAGTATCCCTCGGCGATCAGGCGGTCGACGTACTCCCGCAGGTTGTCCTCGACGTCGAACGGGAGGTGCTCGATGTGAACGTGCGAGCTCATAGCGTCCTCACTGTCGGTTCCGCTCGGGGGCGCCGCAGCCAGCCGGCGTTGTTCCCAGTCTGTCTCAGCGCACCCCCGGTCACCAAGGCAACCCCTCGCGGAAATGTTGGCTCGTAGCCGCGCTTCGGCTCATGGCCGCTCGTGCTGCCGCGTTCGGGTGCATCCCATATTGGACCGTTTTGGTATGAGCAGACAGATCGCCGTCCGCCTCCCCGATGACCTGGTCGCCTTCGTTGACGACCTCGTCAGTCATGGCGATGCCGCGAGCCGTGCGGCCGTGGTGTCTCAAGCCCTCGAACGGGAGCGTCGTCGCAAGGTCGCGGAGCGAGACGCCGTTATCCTCGCCGGCGCGGGCACGGACTGGGATCTGGACACGCTCGCCGAGTTCGCAGCCGCCACGTCGATGGACGACCTCGACTGATGCGACCGATCTATGCCGCGCGCCTGGACAAGACACGTCCGGTGCTGATCCTCACGCGTGAGGTCGTGCGCCCCCACCTCAGCCGGGTGACCGTAGCGCCGATCACCAGCACCAGCCGTGGCCTGTCGACGGAGATGCCGGTCGGCCCGGCCAACGGACTCGATCGCGCCAACGTTGTGAGCTGCGACAACATCGTCACCGTGCCCGTCAGCGCGCTCAGGCGTCAGCTGGGTTTCTTGCTGACAGAACAGGAAGCCGCTCTCATGAAGGCGATCCGGGCCGCGTTCGACCTCGACTGACCAAACCCGCACCGCCCCGAGCGGGTCACCAACCCATGTCGCGCGATACCGCGACCCGAGCGGCGCTGGCTGGGTTGCTCCTTTATGGTGGACCGATGCCATCGGTCAAGCAGATCCAAGTCACCTTCGACTGTGCAGAACCTGAGCGCGTAGCTCGTTTCTGGTGCAAGGTGTTGGGTTACGTCGTACCGCCGCCGCCGGAGGGGTTTGCTACGTGGGACGATTTCGATCGCGCGCAGCCGCCTGAGCATCAGGGTTCAACGTTCGCATGCATCGACCCCTTCGGTGTGGGCGCGCGACTGTTCTTTCACCGCGTTCCCGAAGGCAAAGTCGTCAAGAATCGGCTGCATCTTGACGTGCGGGTCGGCACCGGGCTCGTGGGTGAAGAGCGTCTGGCCGCGCTTGAGGCCGAATGCGCACGACTGGTCCCGCTCGGCGCGGCACGCGTGCGACTACTGGCTGCCGATGGCGAGAACGAGTCGTGCCTGGTGATGCAGGACATCGAGGGCAACGAGTTCTGCCTCGACTGACCCCCGGCGCCTCGGCAATTCGAACCGCACCTCCGCATGTGGTGCCCTCGGGCCGCCGATGACGTCAATTGTCAGAAGCCTGCGTTCCGTAACATGAAGTCGCGCTCGCTGTCGCGTCCCATCGTCGGGTCCGGGGGCGGTTCCGTCTCCTGGGTGGCGATCATGTCTTCTGGTCGGATGCGCTCGGGCAGCTTCCGGAAGCGGGCGGACGACGCCGCCTCCTTCTGGTTCGCGGTACTGGTTGCCTCAACCATGATCTTCACCTCACGGACAGTCTCAGGCGGACGCAGCCTCGGAGCAAGTTCAAGAACACGCCTGGCCGTCGACGCGGACTCCGGATGCTACAGCCGACCGGCGGGTACATCCTGTACGTCGACCGTCTCATCTGCATGCCCTGCTGAGCGGAACTGGGTGTTGTACAGGTCCGCGTAGACGCCCCCCTCGGCCAACAGCTCGTGGTGCTTGCCCCGTTGCACGATCCGGCCGTCGACGACCACCAGGATCTGGTCGGCGCCACGAATCGTTGACAACCGGTGTGCGATCACCAGGGCGGTGCGGCCGGTCAGCGCGGTGTCCAGGGCCCGCTGGACGGCAAGCTCGGACTCGCTGTCGAGGTGGGCTGTGGCCTCGTCAAGAACCACCAGGCCCGGCCCCTTGAGCAGCAGCCTGGCGATGGCGAAGCGCTGTTTCTCTCCGCCGGAGAGCCGGTGCCCGCGATCGCCGACCACGGTGTCCAGGCCCTCGGGCAGGCTCGAGACCAGATCCCACACCTGCGCCGACTTCAGGGCGGAGATCATCTCCTTCCGGGTCGCCCCGGGCTTGGCATAGGCCAGGTTGGCCCCGATGGTGTCGTGGAACAGGTGCGCATCCTGGGTCACCACGCCGACCACGTCGTGCAATGACTCCATCGAGGCGTCGCGCAGATCGGTGCCGCCCAGCAGGATCCGGCCCTGCGTGGGGTCGTACAGCCTGGCGACCAGACTGGTGATGGTGGTCTTGCCGGCGCCGCTCGGACCCACCAGGGCAACCATCTCACCGGGCTTGACCGAGAAGGTCACGTCGTGCAGCACCGCACCACCACCACGGCGGTCACCCGAGGCCACCGTCTCCAGCGAGACCAGTGATACCTCATCTGCGGAGGGATATCCGAACCCGACGCCCTCAAACTCCACGGAGACCGAACGCTGTTGCAGGACAGCAGGATTGACGGCTTCCCTGACCAGCGGCTGAAGATCCAGCACCTCAAAGACCCGCTCGAAGGAGACCAGGGCGGTCATCACGTCGACGCGCACGTTGGACAGCGCCGTCAGCGGTCCGTAGAGCCGGCCCAGCAGGGCGGCCAGCGCCACCAGCTGGCCCAGCTCAAGGGTGTTGTTGACAGTCATCACGCCGCCCGCGCCGTACACCAGAGCCGTGGCCAGCGAGGCGACCAGGGTCAGCGAGATCAGGAAGAGAGAACGGGTCAGGGCGATCTTGATGCCGATGTCTCGGACCCGGCCGGCTCGCTCGCCGTACTGGTCGTCCTCGATCCGGGGCTGGCCGAACAGCTTGACCAGCAGGGCCCCGGCGACGTTGAACCGCTCCGTCATCCGGGTGCCGAGCTCCGCGTTCAGCCCCATCGCCTCGTGGCTGAGCCCGGCGAGGCGGCGACCCATGTATCGCGCCGGGATCAGGAAGACGGGCAGCAGCAGCAGTGCAGCGAGAGTCAGCTCCCAGGAGATCGCGGCCATTGCCGTGAGGATGAACAACAGCGAGACGACATTGCTGACCACACCGGAGAGCGTTGAGGTGAAGGCCTGCTGAGCGCCGATGACGTCGTTGTTCAGCCGGCTCACCAGGGCCCCGGTCTGTGCCCTGGTGAAGAAGGCGATCGGCTGCTTGAGGACGTGACTGAACACCTGGGTGCGCAGGTCGAAGATGAGCCCCTCGCCGATGCGCGAGGAGTACCAGCGCTGAACCAGCGTCAGAATGCCGTCGAGCATGGCGATCACGGCAATGATCAGGGAGAGCTCGACGACCACATCGGCTTGTTTGGGGATGACGCCCTTGTCGATGATCCGTCCGAGCAGGAGCGGAGTGGCCACCACCAGGGCGGAGTCGAGGATCACCAGGATGAGGAAGACGATGATCTGGGACTTGTACGGGCCGGCGTAGGAGATCACCCGTTTGGCAGTGCCCGGGGCCAGCTTGCGCTGCGCCACCGACGAGTCACGGGTGAGGGAACGCATCATGCCCCAACCTGCGTTCATCGACATGCGGCCTCCGCTCTAGGACCCAGCCCCCCGCGTCACGCGCGCAGGTGCGCCCTTCATCATCTCACCGTCGACCCTGGTAGTCGTCCGTCTGCACAACGCGCCAGGGGGCTTCTTACTTCCCCGGACCCGCCACCATCGCGGTGAGCAGTCGTGCCTGCGCCTCTCGCTCGGCCCTGAGCTGGTCGGCCACAGAAGCGCCGAAAGCGCTGCGCAGCAGCGGCTTCAGCTCGCGCACCGCCGCCTGCGGCGCATTCAGTATGGCGTCCGCCAGCTCGCGCGCGGTGGCGTCCAGCTGTTCCCCCGGAACGGTCACGGTCGCGAGGCCGATCGCCACTGCCTCCTGGGCACCGACGAACCGGCCGGTCGCACAGATCTCGAGCGCCCGCGCATACCCGACGGCCCGCACCAGCGGTGAGGTCCCGGCGAGGTCGGGGACCAGGCCAAGGCTGGTCTCCCGCATGGCGAACGCGACGTCGTCGGCGACGACCCGCAGGTCACAGGCCAGAGCCAGCTGGAACCCGGCGCCGATGGCGTGACCCTGCACGACGGCGATCGTGATCGCGGGCACCTGCGCCCAGATGGAGAAGCCCCGCTGGAACTGCTCGATGGCATCCTCCAGCCCGCCCGCAGCCCCTGCGGCCAGGGCCAGGATCGACGGCTCGCCCGACGCGCCCTGAGGGGTCAGCATGGCCCGGTCCAGCCCTGCCGAGAAGGACGGGCCCTCAGCCCGGACGAGGACCACCCGCACGGACGGGTCCAGGGCCTCCCCGACCTCGGCGAGCGCGGCCCACAGGCTCGGAACCTGGCAGTTGCGGCGCTGCGGGGCATCCAGGGTGATCACCACCACCGGACCCGACCGCTGCACGCCGAGCATCGGGTGGGGTTGCGAATGCTGGACCTTCGACGAATCGGTATCCGGCTGGTCCGCGCCCGACTGCCTGGTGTCCGGCTGCTCGGGGTTCGACTGCTCGGGGTTCGACTGCTCAGGGCTCGACAGCTCAGGATTCGCCACGCGCGGAATTCTAGGCGAGCGTGACGAGATCCAGATAGTCCGGACCCCAGTGGTCCTCGACACCATCGGGCAGCACCAGGACCCGCTCGGGCTCCAGGGCCTCGACCGCGCCCTCGTCGTGGCTGACCAGAACCACGGCGCCCTTGTAGGTACGCAGGGCACCAAGGATCTCCTCGCGAGAAGCAGGGTCGAGGTTGTTCGTCGGCTCGTCGAGCAGCAGCACGTTCGCCGCCGAGACCACCAGCATTGCCAGGGACAGCCGGGTCTTCTCGCCACCGGAAAGCACATTGGCGGACTTGTGCACGTCATCCCCGCTGAACAGGAAGGAGCCCAGGGTCTTGCGGGTGTCGGCGTCGCCGAGATCGGGCGCCGCCGACTTCATGTTCTGAAGGACGCTCCGGGTGACATCGAGGTTCTCGTGCTCCTGGGCGTAGTAGCCCATCTTGAGCCCCACACCCGGCTCGACCTGACCGGTGTCGGGCTGGTCCACGCCGGCCAGGATCCGCAGCAGCGTGGTCTTGCCGGCACCGTTGAGGCCCAGGACGACGACCCGCGAGCCCCGGCCGATGGCCAGGTCGACGTCGGTGAAGATCTCCAGCGAGCCGTACGACCGGGACAGGCCGGAGGCGCTCAGTGGCGTCTTGCCGCAGTGTGCCGGGTCCGGGAAGCGCAGCTTGGCGACCTTGTCGTTGACCCGCTCGCCCTCGATGCCGGCCAGGAGTCGCTCGGCGCGCTTGGCCATGTTCTGGGCGGCCACCGCCTTGGTGGCCTTGGCCCGCATCTTGTTGGCCTGGATCATCAGCGTGGTGGCCTTCTTCTCGGCGTTGAGCCGCTCCCGCTTGCGCCGACGCTCGTCGGTCTCACGCTGCAGCAGGTAGGGCTTCCAGCCGATGTTGTACATGTCCATCTCGGCCCGGTTGGCGTCGAGGTGAAACACCCGGTTGACAACGGTGTCGAGCATCTCGACGTCGTGGCTGATGATCAGCAGCCCGCCCTTGTACGCCCGCAGGTAGTCGCGCAGCCAGACGACCGAGTCGGCGTCCAGGTGGTTGGTCGGCTCGTCCAGGAGCAGGGTCGTGGCACCGGAGAACAGGATCCGGGAGAGCTCGACCCGGCGGCGCTGCCCACCGGACAGGGTCGCGATGGACTGCATCAGAATGTGGTCGTCCAGGCCCAGCGCCGAGGCGATCGCGGCGGCCTCGGACTCGGCCGCATAGCCACCCCGGTCGGTGAACGTCTCCTCGAGCCGGGTGTATCGGCGCATCGCCTTGTCACGGGTCTTCTCGTCCGCGCTGGCCATCGCCCCCTCGGTGTCACGCATCTCACGGATGATGGTGTCCAGGCCGCGCGCAGACAGGATGCGGTCGCGGCCGACCATCTCGAGATCACCCGTTCGCGGATCCTGGGGCAGGTAGCCGATGTCGCCGGAGGAGGTCACCTGACCTGCGCTGGCGGTGCCCACACCCGCCAGGACCTTGGCCAGGGTGGTCTTCCCTGAGCCGTTGCGCCCGACCAGGCCGATCCGGTCGCCGGGGGCGATCCGGAAGGTCGCACCCTCGAGCAACAGGCGTGACCCTCCACGGATCTCGATACCGGTGGCTGCGAGCACGACAGGCTCCTGTTCTGAGTTGCGGACGGGGACGGGAAAACGGCACGCGAACTCACGCCGGATGGCGGACGTGCACGACGGGGTTTCGCCTCAGTCTACGTGGAGAAGACCAAAGGCGGTGACGACGGGCGGTGACGGCAGACGACGCCCTCCGGCCGCCGGACTGTCCGACGGCCGGGATCTGGCCCGTTGTCAGGGTCATCGTTAGGGTCGTCTGAGTGACCGCCCCCCTGAACGTGACTGTCCCTCTCGTCGTCGGCTTCGACCTCGACCTGACCCTGGTCGACTCGCACGAGCGCATCATCAGCGCCTACATCCGCGCCCTCGGCGATCTTGGCGTGCAGGTCAGCGCAGAGGAGCTCACACCGCATCTGGGGATGCCCTTGTCGGACACCGCCGTTGCCGTCGGCGCGGCAGTCGACGCGGATGCGCTGGTGCTGCGATACCGCCACTACTACGACGAGCCGGATGCGCCTAGGACCCTCGAGATGCCCGGCGCGCTGGAGGCGCTGCGCTGCGTGCGGGCAGCCGGCGGTCGCACCGTGGTGGTATCGGCGAAGTTCACCCCGGCGGTGCACAAGGCCCTGGCCGAGGCAGGCCTGACCGACCTGGTGGATGCCGCCTACGGCGAGCTGTTCGCCCGGGACAAGGCCACCGCCCTGCTCTCCGAGGGCACCACCATCTACGTCGGGGACCACCCGGGCGACATGGCGGCCGCCCACGCAGCAGGCGCCTATGCCGTGGGCGTCACCACCGGGGCCAACGACGAGGCCGCGCTGCTCGCGGCCGGAGCCGACCTGACCGTGGCCGACCTCGACGCGTTCACCGCCTGGCTGCCCGCCCACGTCGGGATGTCAGGCCCGGCCCTTAGGCTCTGGGCGTGACCTTGGGGATGCCTGTGCTCGACGAAGAACCGCCTTACGACCCCGAGTACGACGGCGCCCCCACGCAGGACCCCCAGCGAGAGCCCCCCGCCAACCACGGCCTGGAGCGGCCCGGACCGGTGTCGTCTTCCGCGAGAGTCGCACCCGCGCGAGCCCGGCGGGCGACCGCGGAGCCGGCACTGCTGCTCGGGCCAGCGCCCAGCCCGCTCGACGTGCTGACCCGGGTGTTCGGCTACAACACCTTCCGCGGCGAACAGGGCGAGATCATCGACACGGTCGTGGCGGGCGGCGACGCGCTCGTGCTCATGCCGACCGGCGGAGGCAAGTCCCTGTGCTACCAGATCCCGGCGCTGGTGCGTGCGGGCACCGGCGTGGTCATCTCCCCCCTCATCGCGCTCATGCAGGACCAGGTCGACGCGCTCTCCGCCCTCGGGGTCCGCGCCGGGTTTCTCAACTCGACCCAGAGCCCCGACGCCCGGCACGCGATGGAGTCCGCGTTCCTGGGCGGCGAGCTGGACCTGCTCTACCTCGCGCCCGAACGCCTGCGCGTCTCCTCCACCCTCGACCTGCTGGATCGCGGCCAAATCGCCCTGTTCGCGATCGACGAGGCGCACTGCGTGTCGCAGTGGGGCCACGACTTCCGTCCCGACTACCTGCGGCTGTCGGTGCTTCACGAACGCTGGCCGGCCGTCCCTCGCATCGCGCTCACCGCGACCGCCACCGAGGCGACACACGCTGAGATCGCCCAGCGGCTGCACCTCAGCGACGCGCGGCATTTCGTCGCGAGCTTCGACCGCCCCAACATCCAGTACCGGATCGTCCCGAAGAACAACCCCAGAGCCCAGCTTCTCGACCTGCTGCGCACCGAGCACCCCGGGGACGCAGGAATCGTCTACTGCCTGTCGCGCGCGTCCGTCGAGACGACCGCGCAGTACCTGGTCGACAACGGGATCCCGGCACTGCCTTATCACGCAGGCCTCGACTCCGGGGTTCGCGCCTGGAACCAGGCCCGCTTCTTGCGTGAGGACGCTCTGGTGATGGTGGCGACGATCGCGTTCGGCATGGGCATCGACAAGCCCGACGTACGGTTCGTCGCACACCTGGACCTGCCCAAGTCGGTCGAGGGCTACTACCAGGAGACCGGCCGCGCGGGTCGAGACGGCCTGCCGGCCACAGCCTGGCTCGCCTACGGACTCCAGGACGTCGTGCAGCAGCGCCGGATGATCGACACCTCCGAAGGCGACGCCACCCACAAACGCCGGCTGGGCGCCCACCTCGACGCGATGCTGGCGCTCTGCGAGACCGTCGAGTGCCGGCGCGTGCAGCTCCTGGCCTACTTCCACCAGGCCAGCGAGCCGTGCGGCAACTGCGACACCTGCCTGGCACCACCACAGACCTGGGACGGCACCATCGCCGCTCAGAAGCTGCTCTCGACGGTGGCCAGGCTGGACCACGAGCGCGGGCAGCGGTACGGCGCGGGGCACCTGGTCGACATACTGCTCGGCAAGTCCACCCCGCGGATGAGCCAGCTCGGTCACGCGTCACTGCAGGTCTTCGGCATCGGCACCGAGCTGTCCGACACCGGGTGGCGGGCCGTGGTGCGACAGCTGCTCGCCCAGGGCGTGCTCGGGGTCGACTCCGACGGGTACGGCACGCTCCGGCTCACCGACGCCAGCGCCGAGGTGCTGCGAGGCTCGCGCACGATGCTGCTGCGCACGGAGGCACCGCGCCCGGCGACGAAGACCCGCTCGCCAAAGCGTGGAGCCGCAGCGGCCGTTGATCTTGACGCTGGCGCAACCCTGGTCTTCGAAAGGCTTCGCACCTGGCGGGCGGCGACGGCAAAGGAGCAGGGAGTCCCCGCGTATGTCGTGTTCCACGACGCGACCCTTCGCGAGATCGCGACCCGTATCCCGACGACTCTCGACGAGCTCAGCACCATGAGTGGCGTCGGGATGGTAAAACGCGACAAGTACGGACCCAAGCTTCTCGAGGCGCTACAGAGCTGACACTGAAAGCAGGAGAGATGCTATTCACAGTGGAATCCAGGGTCTTGGACGCCGCACTGAAACTGGTTGCCTCCCTGCCTGACACCGATGAGCACACAGTCGCAGCGGCAGCCATGGACGCCAGGGAACCCATCTTCATCGGGGTCAACGTTGACCACTTCACCGGCGGGCCGTGCGCCGAGGTGGTGGTGCTCGGGGTTGCCGCCGCGGCAGCAGCCGCTCCACTCATCACCATGGTGCCCGTGGGAAATGACGGAAGGGGGATTTTGCCTCCGTGCGGGCGCTGTCGACAGGTGCTGAGCGACTACTTCCCGGACATCGGCGTCATCATGCCAGCCTGGCCAGACGAGGAAGGCCCGACAAGGGTCCGCGTGAGCAGCCTGTTGCCCGGCACCTATCTGCGTCCTGAGCCTAGACCCCGACCTCGCGTCGTCTATTTTTCCGCACGGTACATTGACGATGTCGCGCAAGGCCGCAAGACCAGCACCATCCGCTTCGACGATCCGGCTCACCTCGGACCGGCCACCTTGGTGTTTGAGTTTGACGATGGGCCAAGAGCCCTGAACGGCGAGGTGACCATGATCCGGCCCGCTCTGATGCGGCAGCTGATGGACGAGGACGACGCCAACGACCAGGCAGGCACCGGCGAGGCACAGCTTGCCGCTCTAACCCAGCACTACCCCGGTCTCACTCCCGCGAGCCAGATGGAACACGTTGCCTTCCGGTGTCTGCCTGCATAGGCATCTGCCCTCGCCTCACGTAGTCGATGCCCTCGGTAGGTCACCGTGACGGTGCGGCTGATGCCGTCACCGTCATCAACCCGCCATTGTCACCGCGACGGCGGCGAGCTGCTCGAGCAGGCCGCGCTCCTCCATCCCCATGAGCACCCGGTAGACGTACTCCGCGCCGGGCATCTCCTCGAAGGTCTCAAGCAACAAGACGCCACCCGGTCCACGAGATTCCGCCACATCCACAGGATCCCATAGGCGGCCACGGAATCCCGTGGGGTTCCCTTGCGAGCAGGCACTGAGTAGGTTCGGCTCTAGCGGCATCGCTAGCTGTGTGCCTCACATCGAACCTCGGAGAGGAACCAGAAATGCGGCGTCGACTTCTCATCATGGGCGCCGCAGGGCGCGACTTCCACAACTTCAACGTCACCTACCGGAACGATCCCAAGGTCGAGGTCGTCGCCTTCACCGCGACTCAGATCCCGTTCATCGACGACCGGACGTACCCGGCGAGCCTGGCCGGCCAGCACTATCCGGAGGGCATCCCGATCCACGACGAAAGCATGCTCAGCCAGCTGATCACGGAGCAGGAGATCGACGACGTCGTCTTCAGCTACTCGGACATCAGCCACGCGAACGTGATGCACAAGGCCAGCCAGGTGCTGGCCGATGGAGCCAGCTTCGTTCTGCTCGGGGCGCGCGCGACGATGTTGACCTCGACCGTCCCGGTGGTCTCCGTCTGCGCCGTCCGCACGGGCTCGGGCAAGAGCCAGACGACCCGGGCGATCGCCGGCCTGCTGAAGGAAGCCGGTAAGCGCGTCGTGGCGGTGCGACACCCGATGCCGTACGGGAATCTCGAGGCTCAGCGGGTGCAGCGCTACGCGACCCTGGCTGACCTGGACCGGTACGACACCACGATCGAGGAGCGCGAGGAGTACGAGCCCCACATCACCTCGGGCACGATCATCTATGCGGGAGTCGACTACGGAGACATCCTCGAGCAGGCGCAGGCGGAGTGCGACGTGCTGCTGTGGGACGGCGGGAACAACGACCTGCCCTTCTACAAGCCGGACCTCAACATCGTGGTCGCCGACCCGCTTCGCGCCGGTCACGAGACGAGCTACTACCCGGGGGAGGTCAACCTCCGGATGGCCGACGTGATCGTGATCAACAAGATGGACTCGGCCTCCGCCGAACAGGTCAGCGCACTGATGGACACGATCCACCAGACGAACCAGGGGGCGACGGTCATCAGGGCGAACAGCCAGGTGAGCGTTGACGATCCCGATGCGATCAGGGGCAAACGCGTCCTGGTGGTCGAGGACGGTCCGACCCTGACCCATGGCGAGATGAAGTTCGGCGCCGGGGTCGTCGCGGCCAGGGCACATGGAGCGAGCGAGATCGTCGACCCGAGGCCCTGGGCGATCGGCACGATCGCGGCGACGTTCCTGAAGTATGACGTCGGGCCGGTGCTTCCGGCCATGGGCTACTCGGAGGGCCAGCTCGCCGAGATGGAGCAGATCATCGACACGGCGGACGTCGACGTCGTAATCATCGGCACCCCCATCGACCTCCGCGCCGTCATAGATATCCGCAAGCCCGCAGTCCGCGTCCGTTACGACCTGGAGGTCCTGCCGGACTCGCCGAGCCTGCTCGACGCGCTCAAACCGCTCCTGGCGTAGCCTCCGGCTCTGAGAGCGTGATGCGCACGGCCCTGCCCCGACGCAGGGCCTGCTTCAGGACCACGAACTTCGGGTCAGGCAGGTCGAAGAGCTCCCTGCGCGGGAGCTTCGCGAGTCTGGCCAGACGCGGGTCAGCCAGGACGTCCCGGACAAGGGACCTGTCGCCCCCGACCACCAGGGCGCCTGCGGGGGTGCGCACATCCTCGCCGTCGCGAGAGGCGAGCACGACTCGGCGGGCGTGGTCGATGACGGAGACCACCAGCGCGTCCGCCTGGTTGTCGCGGCGTCGCGCGAAACGATGCTGCGACCAGCCGCCGGCGGCCGTCCGCGACTGGACGTAGCGGGTCCCGACCTTGTGGGAGATGAGCTCGGCACCCCGCCCCAGGCCGACCGCATAACCACCGCGCCGGATCAGTATCAGCGCCAAAACGGTCGGCGGCGCCACCCAGTCCGCCAGCCCCTCGAGTCCGGCGAGCTCGCGTGGCCCACCTGCGTCGCTGCCGTCCGCCGGCACACTGGCATCCGCCGGCACACAGGGCTCCAGAACAGCCGTGGCACCGTCTGCGGCCGTCAAGGTCACCGATCTCTGCGCCGCCGACCATGCCAAGGAACCGGGTGAAGCGTGGACCTCCCCATGACGCTCGGCGAAACCGTTGACCCACCTGCCGATTCGTTCTGGGTCGACCTCGATGCGTCGGGCCGACCCAGATCCGCCCGATCCCGCCCCACCCGCCGGCCGCTGCGCCATCATCTCAGTTCACCAGGTCGTCGGGCCCGCCGTAGTTGCCGCCCGGGGTGATGATGGTCCCGGCATCCCCGGCCATGATGGCCTGCGCGTCCTGCAGCCGGCCGATGGCGGCCATGTCACCGGTCAGCTCGACGAACCGGCACACAGCGTCGACCTTGGGGCCCATCGAGCCGGCCGGGAACTGCTCCCGGCGCAGGGCCCCCGGTGTGATCCGCGAGATGGCCTCCGCCTGCGGCGTCCCGTAGTTGCGCACCACGTTCGGCACGTCCGTCAGCACCATCAGCACGTCCGCGTCCAGGGCCTCGGCCAGCACGGCTGCAGTGAGGTCCTTGTCGATGACAGCCTCAAGGCCGCGCAGCTTGCCACGCTCGTTCCGGACGACCGGCACACCCCCACCGCCCGCGCAGACGACCACCGCGCCGCTGCGAAGCAGCAACCGGATCATCCTGGTCTCGACGACGCGCTGAGGCCTGGGCGACCCGACGACCCGGCGCCAGCCGTTCCCGTCCTGATGGACGGTCCAGCCCCGCTCCCCGGCCAGCCGGTGGGCCTCTTCCTCCTCGTAGACCTCGCCGACGAACTTCGTCGGGTTCTCCAGGGCCGGATCGTGGGCGAGCACGAGGGTCTGGTTCAGCATGCTCGCGACCTGACGCCCCGGAAGCGCGTTCTGGAAGGCCTGAAGCAGCCAGTAGCCGATCATCCCCTGCGTCTGCGCCCCGAGCACGTCCAGCGGATAAGGCTCCGACAGCCTCGGGTCCGACGCGCTCTGCACCGCCAGCACGCCGATCTGGGGGCCGTTGCCGTGGGTGACCACCAGCTCGTGCTCGCGAGCCAGGGGGGCCAGCGCCTCGACCGCCGTGGTCACATTGGCAATCTGGTTGGCCGCGTCCGGCTTCTCTCCACGCTTGAGGAGTGCGTTGCCTCCCAGAGCGACGACGATGCGCACGTCAGGTCCCGACGCAGATGGTGAGGGTGATGGTGATGGCCAGGCAGCCCGCGGTGCTGCGGCGCATGACCTCAGCCGCCGAGGGTCGCGACGAGAATGGCCTTGATGCTATGCATCCGGTTCTCCGCCTGGTCGAACACGATGGACGCGCCGGACTCGAAGACCTCGTCGGTGACCTCGAGGGCGTCAAGACCGGTCGCCTGGAATAGCTGCTCGCCCACCGTGGTGTTCCGGTCGTGGAAGGCGGGCAGGCAGTGCATGAAGCGGACTCGAGGGTTGCCTGTGCGCCTCATCAGGTCTGCATTGACCTGGTATGGCCGCAGCAGCTCGATCCGTTCAGCCCATTTCTCCTGGGGCTCGCCCATCGAGACCCACACGTCGGTGTGCACGAAGTCGACCCCGTCCACACCCTCGTCGACGTCCTCGGTGTGGGTGATCCGTGCACCCGTGGTCTCGGCGATGGCCGTGGCTGCGGCGATCACCTCGTCGGGGTTCCACAGCGAGCGGGGCGCCACCATCCGGACGTCCATCCCCAGCAGAGCGGCGCCCAGCAGCAGCGAGTTGCCCACGTTGCTGTGCGCGTCGCCGCAGAACGCGAGGGCGATCTCGGCATCCGGTTTGGGACAGGCCTCGCGCATGGTGAGAATGTCGCACAACGACTGGGTCGGGTGCCATTGATCGGTCAGACCGTTCCACACCGGAACCCCGGCGAACTCTCCGAGGGTCTCCACCAGCTCCTGGCGCGACCCGCGATACTGGATGCCGTCGTACATCCGGCCCAGCACCCGCGCGGTGTCCTTCATCGACTCCTTGTGTCCGATCTGGCTGCCGCTGGGGTCCAGGTAGGTGACATGGGCTCCTTGGTCGAACGCAGCGACCTCGAACGCGCAGCGGGTCCGGGTCGACGTCTTCTCGAAGATAAGGGCGATGTTCTTGCCGGTCAGGTGCTTCAGCTCGCGCCCGGCGGCCTTGTCCGCCTTCAGCGACGCCGAGAGGGTCAGCAGATGGCGCCACTCGTCGGGCGTGAAGTCGAGCTCCTTGAGGAAGTTCCGACCACTCAGGTTGTACTTCATGCTAGACAGCCTCCCGCTCGATTGGACAGCTCATACAGCGCGGGCCGCCGCGGCCCCGGCCGAGCTCGCTGCCGGACACGGTGACCACCTCGACCCCGTTCTTGCGCAGGTGCGTGTTGCTGGTGACGTTGCGCTCGTAGGCAATGACCAGCCCGGGGCTGATCGCGAGCACGTTGCAGCCGTCATCCCACTGCTCGCGCTCCGCGGAGTGGACGTCCTGGACCGGGGTGAGCACCCGGATGGAGTCCAGGCCCAGCGCCGTGGCGATGACCTTGTGCATGTCCTCGGGCGGGTGCGCGGTGACCCGCAGCTCCAGCTCGGTGTCCCCCGGCTCGACCGTGAACGAGGCCAGCATGCTCAGGCCCTCGTACTTGGTGAAGGTCTCAGCGTCGACCATCGTCATGACCGTGTCCAGGTGCATGAACGCCCGATGCTTGGGCAGCGTCACGGCCACGATGCAGCGGGCGGAGCCTTCCGCGAAGAGCCGGATCGCGAGCCGCTCCACCGCCTGCGGGGTGGTGCGCTCGCTCATCCCGACCAGCACGGCGCCATTGCCGATGACCAGGACGTCGCCCCCCTCCATGGTGGCCTTGCCACCTGCGGTTCCCTCTGACCAGGTGCGGTAGCCGGCGCCGGCGAACATCGGGTGCCACTTGTAGATCGCCTCGTAGTGCAGCGACTCGAGCATCCGGGCGTCCTTGCGCATCGCGTTGATCGCCACGCCGTCATAGACCCAGCAGGACGTATCGCGGGTGAACAGGTGGTTGGTCAGCGGCTGGAGCAGGAAGCTGTCGTCCGTCATCGCGTGGAAGTACAGCGATGGCGGCTCGTCGATCCACTCAAGCACCTCACGCTTGGTCAGCCCCCCGACGAGAGTCTCGGTCAGGGTGCGCGAGTCCAGCGAGGCGAGTGCCGCCCGGACCGGGTCGAGCGCGATCGGTCCGTAGACCCGTTTGTCGAAGATGTGGTCGAGAACGTAGTCGCGCGCCTCGGGCACCTCGACCGTCTCGCGCAGCAGGTCGTCGAAGTGGATGACGTCGACGTCCAGGTCGCGCAACGTCTGGGTGAACCTGTCGTGCTCCTGCTTCGCCCGCTCGACCCACAGAACCTCGTCGAAGAGCAGCTCGTCCTTGTTGCTCGGAGTCAGCCGCTTGAGCTCGAAGTCGGGCCGGTGAACGATCACCCGCCGCAGCCTGCCGACCTCTGAGTCGACATGCAGGGTTCCAGGTTGAGCCGTCTGCCCCTCGTGTGCCACCGAACCTCCAATAATGATGTGCGCGCTCGCCGCCCCAGTATTGCCGAAGTGGTTTTCCACCGGACCGGGGCACCGGCGAGAGGTCTTTATCGTCAGACCCCCCATTGACGTATGGCACCAGTGGGTGTTCAGTCGACGCTAGTTCCTGTGATGGCAGACACACGGTGCCGGCAACCTGAATTCTCAGCCCTCACTGCCGCAATTCTCGACCCCCCTGAAGGAGCACACGACATGAAGTACGTCCACCCCGGTCAGGCCGGGAGCATCGTTTCGGTGGCGCCAAGGTATGAGAACTTCATCGGGGGCAAGTGGCTGGCTCCGACGCACGGCAAGTACCGAGCTGACCTGACCCCGGCGACAGCCAAACCCATTGCCGAGGTGGCCGAGTCCACGCCAGAGGACGTGGAGCTCGCGCTGGATGCGGCCCATGCGGCCAAGGACGCCTGGGGCGAGGCAACAGCGACAGCTCGCGCCGCGGTGCTCAACGCCATCGCCGACGCGATCGAGGCCAACCAGGAGATGCTGGCGGTCGCCGAAAGCTGGGAGAACGGCAAACCGGTCCGGGAGACCCTGGGCGCCGACATCCCCCTGGTGGTCGACCACTTCCGGTACTTCGCGGCGGCGGCCCGTTCGGAGGAGGGCTCCTGCACCGAGATCGACAAGGACACCGTCGCCTACCACTTCCGTGAGCCGCTCGGTGTTGTCGGGCAGATCATCCCGTTCAACTTCCCGTTGCTGATGGCCGCCTGGAAACTGGCCCCGGCACTTGCCGCGGGCAACTGCGTCGTGCTCAAGCCGGCGTCGCCGACCCCGTGGTCGATCCTGAAGCTGATGGAGGTCATCGAGGACGTCTGCCCGCCAGGGGTGATCAACGTGGTGACCGGTCCCGGCGCCGAGATCGGCAAGGCGCTGGCCGCGAACCCGCGGATCGCCAAGATCGCGTTCACCGGTGAGACGGTGACCGGCCGGCTGATCATGCAGTACGCCGCGCAGAACCTGATCCCGTCGACCACCGAGCTGGGCGGCAAGTCGCCGAACATCTTCTTCGCCGACGTGATGGACCACGACGACGAGTTCCTGGACAAGGCCATCGAGGGTCTGGTGCTCTACGCCTTCAACAAGGGCGAGGTCTGCACCGCCCCCTCCCGGGCGCTGATCCATGAGGACATCTACGACGAGTTCATGGCCCGCTGCCTGGTCCGGATCGCCGCCATCATCCAGGGCGACCCGCTGGACACCGAGACCATGATCGGGCCGCAGGTCTCCAAGCAGCAGATCGACAAGATCTCCTCGTATGTCGACATCGGCCGCGCCGAGGGCGCCGAGGTCCTCATCGGGGGCAACCGCTCCACCATGGAGGGCGAGTTCGCCACCGGCTACTTCTACCAGCCGACAGTCCTCAAGGGCGACAACAAGATGCGGGTGTTCCAGGAGGAGATCTTCGGCCCGGTGCTGGCGGTCACCACGTTCAAGGACGACGAGGAGGCGCTGGCCATCGCCAACGACACCCTCTACGGCCTGGGCGCGGGCGTGTGGACCCGCGACGGGAACCGGGCCTACAAGATGGGCCGCAAGATCAAGGCGGGCAGGGTGTGGACGAACTGCTACCACGCCTATCCGGCCGGTGCTGCCTTCGGTGGCTACAAGATCTCCGGCGTCGGGCGGGAGAACCACGCGATGATGCTCGACCACTACAGCCAGACGAAGAACCTGCTGGTCAGCTACAGCACCAAGCCGCTCGGCTTCTTCTGAAGGCCATGTCCCCTCAAGGCAATCTGATGTCCGAGCCGGTCATTCCGGCACGCATCACGGCCACCCCGGCGGCGCGCAGGGCGATCACTGCCCTGCACGCCGCCCGGGGCGGCCCGGTGATGTTCGTGCAGTCCGGCGGCTGCTGCGCCGGCAGCACACCGATGTGCTTCCCCATGGGGGAGTTCATCCTCGGCGACGTCGACGTGCTGCTGGGCGACATCGACGGCAGCCCGTTCTACATCGACAAGCGTCTGGACGAGGCGTGGCACCAGGACGTCTTCCTGCTGGATGTCGCCGAGGGCGAGCCCGAGGACTTCTCCCTTGCCGCTGGTGACAACCTTCATTTCGTCACCCTGTCCCCTGCCTGCGCAACGCCGGAGTCGAGCGATATCAGCTGAGTTCCCGTTCCGATCGATATAGTCACGGCATGAGATCGTCGCCGATCACGTCGACGTGAGGCGTCCTGGCCGGAAGGCAGCTCGCTGGATGGGCGCCGCGGCGGTTCTGGTGGTCACCGCGGGCGTCTTCGCCGCGTCGGTGCGGGGTTCGCGCCCCGCGGCTGTCACCCGGGCGCAGTTCGTTGCGGGCACCCCTGAGGCTGGCGCGCCGGTCCGCCTGGACACCACCGTCTACCTTCCGGCGAAGACACCAGCGCCGGCGGTCCTGCTGGCTCACGGGTTCGGCGGGTCGAAGGCCGATCTTGACTCGCAGGCGCGCTCGCTGGCCCGGCATGGATACGTCGTGCTGGCCTACACGGCAAGGGGTTTCGGCCGGTCAGGCGGGCTCATCCACCTGGACGCTCCGTCATACGAGGTGGCGGATGCCAGCAGGCTGGTCAGCTATCTGGCGACGATGCCCCAGGTTCGACAGGACTCCCCCGGCAACCCACGCGTCGGGGTGGCCGGTTCCTCTTATGGCGGCGGGCTTTCGCTGCTGCTGAGCGCCTATGACCAGCGCGTTGACGCGGTGGGCGCGGACATCACCTGGAACGACCTGACCCAGGCCCTGTTCCCCAACGCCGCCGGTGGCCAGCCCGGGGTGTTCAAGAAGCTCTGGGCAGGTCAGCTGTTCGCCTCGGCTGCGGGACAGCCTCGAGCCTCCGACCAGGGCGGGGCCTGCGGGCGGTTCGCGCCGAACGTCTGCGCCGCCTATCAGCGGGCTGCCAGCACGGGCGAGCCCAACACTGCGCTTCTCGCGCTGCTGATGGCCTCCAGCCCGGCCGGGGTGCTGAACAGGATCACCGCGCCGACCCTGCTGAGCCAGGGGGAGCAGGACTCGCTCTTCCCGCTGGACCAGGTGGCTGCGAACGCCACGGGAATCGCCGCCAACGGCACGCCGGTCAAGGTGATCTGGCGCTCCGGAGGCCATGACGGCGGGACGTCAACCTCCGAGGTGGTCCAGTACCTGCAGGACTGGTTCGACCCGGTGCTGCTCAAACAGGGACGGGCAGACCTCGCCTTCGACGTCACGGTGCCCGGCTCCGGCATCTCGTCCGCCACCGGGCGAGCCGTCTCGCAGACCCTGCGAGTCGATCGCGGATACACCCAGGGCCGAACCCGGCCCGTGGCCGTCGGCGGTCCTGCCCAGACCATCTACGCCCCGGCTGGCGGGAGCCCGGCCGCGGTCACCTCCGTCCCGGGCCTGGGCAGCCTGCTCAACACGGCCGCCTCCCTCACTGGTTCCCCGGGCCTGGCCGCGATCCCCGGACAGGTGGCGAGGTTCGCCAGCCAACCCCTTCCGGGCAGGCTGCTGGTCGCGGGAACCTCCACGGTCAGACTCAGCGTGACGGCGCGTGCGGCCACCGACGCAACGCTGTTCGCCTCGGTGCATCACCTCGCCGCTGACGGGACCGACACCCTGCCTGCCGGGCTGGTGGCTCCTATCCGGCTCACCGGGCTCACGCCGGGCGTCCCCCGGACCGTGACGGTCAGCTTGCCCGCCGTGGTGCGGAACGTGCCCGCCGGGGATCGGCTGGTGCTCCAGGTCTCCACCACCGACCTGGCGTACCGGCTTCAGAATGCGCCGAACAGCTACACGGTCGCTCTGGCCGCACCCACCGTGGCGGTCGCCACCGTCGACGGACGCATCGTGCGCACCGGGGCGCCGTGGCTCTGGCTGGTGGCGGGACTGGCCGCGATCGGCCTCCTGATCCTCGGTGCCCTGGTGGCGGGGATGCGGCACCGCCGGCGCCGCCGCCGGACCGTGCACCCCGAGCTGTCGCAGGTCCCCGTGGCCGTCGAGAACCTCGTCAAGGAGTACGGCGACGGCTACCGGGCCGTGGACGACGTCACCTTCCGCGTCGAGCGCGGACAGGTCGTCGGGCTGCTCGGCCCGAACGGCGCCGGCAAGACCACCACGCTGCGGGTGCTGATGGGGCTGATCCGCCCGACCTCCGGAACGGTGCACGTGTTCGGTGAGCTGATCGAGGCAGGCGCCCCGGTGCTGTCGCGGATCGGGTCGTTCATCGAGGGGCCGGGCCTGCTCCCTCACCTGACCGGACGGGACAACCTGCGACTCTTCTGGGCCGCGACCGGCCGCCCGGCCCGCGACGCGCAGTTCGACACCGCCCTGGAGATCTCCGGCCTGGGCGAGTCGGTCGACCGCAAGGTCAAGACCTTCAGCCAGGGCATGCGCCAGCGCCTGGCCATCGCCCAGGCGATGCTCGGGCTGCCCGAGCTGCTGGTGCTGGACGAGCCCACCAACGGCCTGGACCCGCTGCAGATCGCCGAGATGCGTGAGGTGCTGCGCCGGTATGCCGCCACGGGGCGCACCGTGGTGATCTCCAGCCACCTGCTGGCCGAGGTCGAGCAGACCTGCAGCCACGTCGTCGTGATGCACAACGGCAGGCTCGTCGCAGTCGGGTCGGTGGCCGACATCGCCGGCGCGGGCGGAATACAGCTGGTGGTGAAGGATCCACGGCAGGCACAGGAGATCCTGGCCGCCGCGGGCGTGGACTCGCAGACAGTTCCGGCCCGTCGTTCCCTGGAGGACATCTTCATCGAGATGGTGGGGGCAGACCATGACTGAACAACCCGCTTCGGAACACCCCGCACCCGAACACCCCGCACCCGAACACCCCGCACCCGAACACCCCGCGAGGGACCACCCGGCACCGACCCATCGGGGTGTCCACGGCAGGCTGATGCAGCTGGCCGAGGTGCAGGACAACCGCTTCCGGCCCGAGCGGACCCTGCGCGTGCGGGTCGAGTTCGTCCGGCAGCTTCGGCGGCGACGCACCCAGCTGGCCGCGCTCGTGCTGCTCGTCCTGCCGGTGATCATCGCGCTGGCGTTCAAGGTCAGCTCGGAGACCGACTCCTCCGGCGGCGGAGGTGGTGGCCCCGGGCGCCCGGGCGGCCCGGCGCTGGTCAACCTGGCGACGACGGGTGCTACCAACTTCGCGCTCTTCACCGAGTTCGCCGCCGTCGGATTCCTGCTGGTGGTCATCGTCGCCCTGTTCTGCGGCGACACCGTGGCCAGCGAGGCCAGCTGGGCCTCCCTGCGATACCTGCTCGCGATACCGGTCCCCCGCGCCCGGCTCCTGCGCCAGAAGCTCATCGTGGCGCTCAGCCTCAGCTTCGGTGCGAACCTGCTGCTGCCCGCGTGGGCCTATCTCGTCGGTGGCGCGTTCTTCGGCTGGGCACCTGGTCAGTCCCCGCTGGGCGGGACGTTCACCACGGGCGCCGCGCTGCAGAGGCTGCTCATCGTCGTCGCCTACACCTGCGTCCAGTCCCTCCTGGTGGCCGCACTCGCCTTCCTGCTCAGCGTCCTGACCGATGCCCCGCTGGGGGCGGTGGGCGGCGCGACGATGCTGGTCGTCGTGTCCAACATCCTGGACTCGATCACCGCGCTGGACCCCTACCGGCGATTCCTGCCCACCCACTTCCAGTACTCCTGGCTGGACGCCCTCGGGCAGAACATCATCTGGGACGACATGATGCGCGGAACCGGACTGATCCTGGTCTACTCGGCAGTGTTCTTCGCCCTCGCCTGGTGGCGCTTCCAGGAAAAGGACATTTTGAGCTGAGGCGTGGGATGCCAGCATCCGGCGGGAGAAGCTTTCACCGACAGTCCGGCAGGTCGACATCACGGGTCCGCCAGGTCAACTCAAACCAGCCGACGTGCTGACTCAGCCGGGCGGGATGGCCTCGCTGCAGGCCTTCTTGAGCTGGCCGGCGGCCTTGACGGGCACCTGGTCGCCAGAGTCGGCGATCTGGCGCAGCGGTGTCGTGATCTCGGCGGGCATCCCCGCGCTCTCGGCACCGGAGACGAGGCCCGAGAGCACCTGCTTGTCCTGAGCGCTGACCTGTCCGTCGGCGACCCGCTGGCAGATCTGCCTGCGCAGTACGTCCTTGGCCGCACTTGTCACCTTGGACTGGGCCTGCGAGGCGGCGCTGCTCGCGGCAGAGGTCGCGGTGTCCTGTATCTGACTGCAGGCTCCGAGCGAGAGCGGAAGGGCGGCGGCCAGCGCAATCGCGGCGAGGCGGGGTCTCATCGCTCGATCCTCCCATTGTTCCGACGACGGACGGGCGAGCTTCGGTTCAAACGCGTCGCTGCGAAGGATTGGGGTCGCGCCGGCCTCATCTGCCGGGCGTCGCACCACAGTCGCAAGGGGTCTTGGGGTGTGCAGCCCGGCCAAGGCAGTGGTGTCCGCACCGGGAGCGGCAAAGGGAACCGCGCCCAGCTGAATACCTCGGGCATAGACCACGCTGGGCGGCTGTCCGATCAGGCCCAGGGTCACCGCGTAGGCCGTCAGGGCAGAGACGTTGCACACCTCACCGATCCTCATCAACGACCGTGTCTCGGTGATCATGTCGTCATCGCCGGACCTCAGGGCCACCCGAAGGCCGGGAGCCACAGCGAGAGCGGCGATGGCCACCGCGACGTTGTCGAGGTCCTTGGCCCCCATGGCAGCAAGCGCCCGGGCACGGTGCAGGGAGAGCTTCTTCAGGACCGCGATGTCCTCGGCGTGCGCGATCAGGACGGGGACCTTGGCGGCCTTGGCCAGACGCAGGTTGACTGCTCTCGGGTCGCGCTCAACGGCCACCACGCTGACCCCCAGCTTTCGCAGCTCGATGCAGAGGGTCAGCCCCACCTGTCCCAGTCCGATGACCACCACGTGATCACGGGTGGGGACGGTCCGGGATCCGATGATGCCGATGCTGCTGCTGGACAGCAGACGGTTGATGATCCCGGCGGTGAAGACGGCGGTGAAGCCGATCGTCAGCAGCATGGAGATGGAGGCGAACGCCTGATACCACCCCGGCGCATGCAGGTCGACATCGCCGGGGCCGACGGTGGCGACCACGCGGGTTGCGATGTACAACGCCCGAACTCCGCTCTCATGCAGGGCAGTCACGGCCAGGAGCCAGTCCGCTACCAGGATGCCCGCCAGCCCCGAGAGCCCGATGAAGAGGATGCGGGTGGCTTCGTCGTGGGGACGCAGCCGGCCCGACAACGCGCCGGGCAGCCTCTGCAGCCATCCGCGTCGCACCCATCGCCGCATCTCGATACCCTCGCCCGCTGCGTGGACCAGCGTCGGCTCTCCGTCCAGTGCGGCGACGGCCAGGACGTCGGGGCCGACGCAGGCGCCGATGATCGAGGGCACCGCGACGTTGGCCGGCGAGGTGACCTGGCAGTGCGGGACCACCCGCACCAGCTGCTCGGCAACGGTCTGGTCGAACAACGTCACCACCAGGCGCACCTCGGGCAGCAGATGCTCGACCAGGAGCGCGTACCGCAGGGCGGTGACGTCGCCGCGTACCAGGATGGCCACCGCGCTGACCCCCGGGGTCAGCGCCGCATGCATCTCTGAGTCCGTCGGATGCAACAGGTGGGTGACCTCAAACCCGTGCGAGACCAGCTCGGAGCACGTCCGACGGGCCACCTCGATGTTGCCGACCACGACAGCGAGCGGCCGCTCGGCCATCTCAGGATCTTCAACCTTCCAGGACATGGGATACATGCTGTCGTGATCTGGGTGGCGACGGATGCGAATCTCTGAATGTGAGCGGCTTGCACGGCTTCGCCCACGCGGACTGGCGCGGGGCTGGCGCGGGCTGGGACGGGACAGAGCTAGCCAGGGCAAGGGGACTCCCGCAGGTCGTGCCTGGCCACGCACACCAGATCGGCCAGACCCGCCACCCAGGACGTCGCAGCGAGGGTTTCCACCGGGCCGGGCGGGCACGGCGCGGGATCCATCACACTCCTAACCCACGATCTCCTGACGCCTTCCCCTGCTTTGCCTGTCAGGAGTGGCCCGTGAGCAGAGCCTTGACGGCCTCCGGCCCGACAGCCGTGACGGCCTGGGCGGCAAGGTGGCGAGCCTCGCTGAGGTCGGTCGTCCGGATGGCTTCCTTGACCTCGGGTATCGCCGAGGAAGTCATCGAGAGCTCCCGAACACCCAGCCCGACCAGGAGCGACGTGGCCCGGGTGTCGGCGGCCAGCTCCCCGCAGACGGCGACCAAAGCCGTCCCCGCGCCATCACACACGGTCTGGATGAGACGCAGGACCCCCGGGTCGTATGGATCCGCCACCTCCGCGACAGCGTCGTTGCCTCGCTCGGCGGCCAGCGTGTACTGCGTCAGGTCGTTGGTGCCGATCGAGAAGAAGTCGACATGGCGCGCGAAGGCTTCCGTCTTCAACGCCGTTGCGGGTACTTCGACCATGATCCCCACGAGCAGCCCCGGGGGTGTGCCGCGCCCCTCGAGGACAACGGCATCGGCCAGGAGCCGGCGTGCCTCGGCGAGCTCGGCAACGGTGCTGACCATCGGGAACATGAGGCTCACCGGGGTCGCATGGGCAGTCCTGACACAGGCGAGCAGCTGGTCGGCCAGCAGGCCGGGGTTGGCAAGGGAGAGACGTAAGCCACGAAGCCCGAGGAACGGGTTGGCCTCGAGAGGCATGGGCAGGTAGTCCAGTGGTTTGTCTCCCCCGACGTCCAAGGTGCGCAAGGTCAGTCGACGACCCCCGAGGGTCTCGGCCAGGGCGAGATAGACCGCCTCCTGTTCGTCCACATCCGGCGCCTGCGAACGGCCGAGGAAAAGAAACTCGGTGCGTACCAGTCCGGCGAGGTCGGCACCGGACTTCGCGGCGAGTGTCGCGTCCTCCTGGGAGCCCAGGTTGGCTCCGACGACCACGTGTGTGCCGTCTTTTGTCACGGCCGGCGTCGAGGAACGTGCCAGGGCGGTGATCCGGGCGAGCGCCAGCTCCCGCCCTCGAGCCCGGAAGCGCTCCAGCAGCTCATCATCCGGCGCTACTGCCACCTCGCCGCTGGCCCCGTCGACGGCCACGAGGGTACCGTCGGGAATGTCCAGGACGCTCGTGCCCGCTCCGACCACGACGGGAATCCCTTTGCCCCGGGCGAGGATCGCGCCGTGCGACGTCGGGGTGCCGTGGGCAAGGATCACCGCTTTGACCTTCTCTGCGTCGAACCCTGCCACCTGCGCCGGGGTGAGGTCCGATGCCACAAAGACCCCGCTGACCGCGGCGGTCACATCGGGGATGCCGAGCAGAACCCGAAGGACCTGGTCCCCCACGGCTCTGACGTCGCCTGCGCGTGCCCGCAGATAGGGATCGCTCAGTGCTGAGAAGTCCCCTTCAACCCGCGCGATGGTGGTGGCCCACGCCGGGGCGGCTGCCTGACCGGAGTCGATCCGGCTGTGCACATCGTCCAGCACGTCGCCATCGTCGAGCAGGAGCAGGTGCGCGTCGAAGATCGCTGCGTCCCCCTCTCCTACATCCCGTACGGCGAGTGCCTGGGAACGCCGGATCTCGCGCCGGACATCGGCGATCGCCCGGCGGACCCGACGCCAGTCCGCGGCGGCGTTCTCGGTGGTTGCATCGGGCACGGCCAGAGCCGCCAGTGGCCCGGCCTTCCAGACGGGACCTATCCCGATTCCCGGGGCGGCCGGTCGCGCTGAAGTGGGCTTGGTGCCCCAGTCAGGGCCGTCCGGTGGCGTCGTCCCTTCGCTGTCGTCCGCCTCGGTCCTGTCACTGTCGTCCGCCTCGGGCTCGTGACCTCCGGCAGCCATGCGTCCGCCCCGAGCAGGCGTTCCAGGGCTGTCGGCATCCTCGTCGAACGCGCGGCCAGCCAGTGCCAGGACGTGATCCAGGGCTTCACGCGCATGGCTTCCCGTCACAGACACCTGGATCTCGTGATCGCGCAGGGCGCCGAGCGTCGCCACCCGCGAAAGGCTCGACGCCGGGACCGGACCCGCCCCCGTACTGAGATTGCGCAGCATGACGACCGCGTCCAGTGACCTGACCTCCTGGACGAGCTTGGCGGCCGGGCGCGCGTGCAGCCCGTGCTCGTTGGACACGACGAAGGTGCCCTCCAGCGAGGGTCCGGGCTCAGCGGCAACGGACTGCCCGGACTCTCGCGAGGGTCCGGGCTCAGCGGCAACAAGCTGCCCGGACTCCCGCAGGGGTTCAATCTCGGCGACACCCAGCTGCGACCGTTTGCCCTCCAGGGCGCCCACCGCCCCTGCGCAGACCTCGTTTCGGGTGGCTCCCCCCGCCGCCGCGACCGCCGCCACGACCAGACCCTCGACCATGGGTGCCGGGCACAGGAGCACGCGTTCGCGGGCCGCCTCGTCGTCCAGAAGCTCGAGGGCGAGCTCGGCGGAGAGGACCGCGCTCCCGAGGTCCATCAGCACCACGACCCCAGCACCGTCGTCAGCCGCCTGGATGGCCTCCAGAATCTGAACGGCATCGGTTCCGAATGTCCGCTCGTCGAGCCCGGCAGCAAGCTCGATCCGGACCGGCTTGCTGTGGAGCATCTCCCCCGCCAGCGCGAGAGCGGCTTTCGCCAGCGCTGCACTGTGGGAGACGAGAACGATCCCGACCAGTGGCGCTGCGCTCACGGGCCGCGCTTCGCTCACGGGCGGCTGCCCAGGGTGGCTGCGGCCGCGTTCACCAGCAAGGCGACAGACGTCGCCCCTGGGTCCTGGTGCCCGATGCTGCGTTCACCGAGGTAGCTTGCCCGGCCCTTGCGTGCGAGCATCGGGATGGTGGCGTCCCGGCCCGTGTCGGCGGAGGTCGCGGCAACCGCCAATGCCTCGCTGAGGCCGGCCCCCCCAGCGAGCGAGGCGTCAAGAGCGGCGCACGCGGGGGCGAGAGCATCGCACATCGTCTTGTCACCCAGCTCGGCCTTGCCCCGGGCGACCACACCCGCCAAACCCGCTGTGAGCGCCGCGGAGAAACCAGCGTCGTCGAGAGCCTCGACATCCCCGGCTGAGGTCCCCATCCGAAGGAAGAGGGTCCCGTACAGGGGACCGCTGGCGCCGCCGATAGAGCTGACAACAGTCATACCAACGGTCTTCAGCAGCGCGCCGGCCGTCGTGAGGGGGCGCCCCTGCGAGCTTGCCTCGTCGAGCGCAGCGACCGTGGCCGACATACCCCGGTCCATGTTTGAGCCATGGTCGGCATCGCCGATGGCCGAGTCGAGATCGGTGAGCAGATCCTTGTTCTTGCTCACCTCCTCGGCAAACCTTCGGATCCAGCGATCGAGCGCCTCAACGTCGACGGACGTGTCCGTCATGCTCAGACTCCCCACCGAAGACCTGGCGTCCGAACCGGCGCGTCCCACAAGCTGAGCATCTCGGGGCCGATCTTGAGGAGGGTGACCGAGCACCCGGCCATGTCAAGGGCCGTGATGTAGGGGCCCACCAAAGACCTGGCCACGTGGATCCCGGACTTCTTCAGGATCTGGGCAACCTCGTTGTACATCAGGTAGAGCTCCATCAAGGGGGTTCCGCCCAGGCCGTTGACGAAGGCGATGACACCGTCCCCGCCGGTGAAGTCAAGATCCCCGACGATGGGCTCGACGAGCAGCGCGGCGATCTCCTTCGCAGAGGCGATGGGGAGCCTCTTGCGGCCGGGCTCACCATGGATCCCGACGCCCATCTCGATCTCCCCCCCGGGCAGGTCGAACGTCGGCTTGCCCGCCGCGGGGACGGTGCACGAGGTGAGCGCGACGCCCATGCTGCGGCCGTTGGCGTTGACCCGGTGTGCGATCTCAGCCACCTGCGCCAGGCTGCGGCCCTCTTCGGCTGCAGCGCCGGCGATCTTCTCCAGCAGGACCGTGACTCCGACGCCACGTCTACCCGCCGTGTAGAGGCTGTCCTGGACGGCGACGTCGTCGTTGGTGATGACAGACAAGACGTTCACGCCGGTCTCCTCGGCGGCCATCTCGGCAGCCATCTCGAAGTTCATCACGTCGCCGGTGTAGTTCTTCACGATGTGCAGGACGCCGGCTCCGTCGTCGACGGTCTTGGTGGCTTCCATGATCTGGCCCGGCACCGGAGAGGTGAAGACCTCACCGGCGCACGCGGCATCCAGCATGCCGAGCCCGACGAACCCCCCGTGCAGCGGATCGTGCCCGGACCCTCCGCCGGAGATCAGGCCGACCTTGCCCGGCCGACGGTCATCGCCGCGGTAGATGATCTTGTGCTCGTGGTCGACCCTGAGGTCGGGGTGCGCCGCGTCCATACCCAGCAGCGCCTCAGAAACCACGTTCTCGGTCTTGTTGATGAGCTTCTTCATTGAGCTCTCCTCTTCGGCTGTGGTGATCGCCGCGCTTGATGGCCCACCAGTCGCGGTCTTGCATGAACCGGGCTCGTCAGTAGTCGTTTCTCTGTGAGCGTACGACGTGCCGTGCGGAACCTCAACGCACCCCGGCGCGGAAGATGAACCGTGTTGCGTCCAACACGAAGACGAGCACCATCGGCCTTCGACCCAGCTTCAGGTAGCCTCCTTCACCAGTGCGCAATCAGGCGATGGACGAAGGATTGGTGGTAGCTGAGATGGGCGGGCTCGAAGCGGCACTTGCGGCGACGGGAGAGCGGGTTGACGCCGCGCTCAAGGCCAATGCGGCTGTGACACGGGAGCTGAAGAAGGCCAAGGCCGGCGCCGGACGCGGACAGTTGCGTGACCTGCGGCGCGCTCTGAGCGCGGCGACGACTCTGGCCGGGGACGCAGCCCGGGCCGCATCGGACGCCGGGGGGTCCTTCGGCTTTGACGAGCAGGAGCACCTCGAGTCCGGTTCCTATGCCCAGGAGCTGTTGGACACGGCAACCGCGCAGGACGTGGCGATGTTCGAGGCAGACGAGCGGCTCCTGTGCTATCCATCGCTGATCAAGGTGCTGCCCGGGGAGGCCGCCGTCGAGATCGACAGACGCCGGGAGAGGCGGCTGCGCCCGTCGGTACTGGTCGGCCTGCTGGCTAGCTCGCAGGCGAAGCCACCGCGGTTCCGGCCCAAGCCGTTCCTGGAGAGCCTCGAGTCGGGCTACGACCTGGTGAGATCTCAGGGGAGGCAGCGAGATGCTGCGGTGGTGCGCCTGGTCGACGTGTGGGGCGTGTTGACGTTGCTGCCCGGTCAGCAGCGCGACTACACCCGCGCGGAGTTCGCCCGCGACCTGTATCTGCTGGACTCCAGTGGAGTCGCGACAGCGAAGTCCGGTCGCGTCCTGCGTTGGCATGCCAGCTCGGGAACCCGAGGCTCAGGCACCCTGGCGACGGTGGCACAGACGGGGCAGCACCAGCTGTACTGGGGAATCTCCTTCACCGAACGCTCATGACGGCAGCTGCCGGACCGCGGGCGGCGGTGCTTGGAGGCGGGTCGATGAGCGCCGGCTCTTACGCAGACTTTCTCGGGCAGGAGTACCTGGCCTCGTACCTGCCGGCCGGCGGAGGGTCGGTGAAGCTCGTGGTGACCGGCGACGCCGATGTCGCCGACCGGTTTGAGCGATCTCTGCACGCCGTGGCGGTCCGCGAGCACGCCCTGATGGTGTCGCTGTCCGCGGAGACGACCAAGGTGCACATGATCGACCAGGTGTTCTTCGCCGTAGCCAGGCAGATCGACTGGGACCAGGTCGCGGTGGCCATCGTGAACACCGCCTACGACAACATCGCGGTCCCCGCCGCCCCCGGCCGCCTCACCGTGGCCGAGGTGGCTGCCGACCACGACCTCGACCCGCGCGAGCTCTACCGCAGCGTGCGGCGAGCCCTCGAACATCTTTTGCTCACCGATACCAGCTTTCCCCGGGAGCTGCGCCGGGCCCTGTTGCGGCTGGCTCAGGCGCACCTGGGCAGCGGCGACGTCAACACCGCCGAGGCCCTCGTGATCCACGGCTGGCTCACCGGCGAACGAGTCGGGCTGCGTGAGCTCCGGGACGCGATGATCTACGCGCGGATCGGCCGGCACAACGCCAGGACAATGCTCACCTCAGTGGGGCGGCTCCTGCTGCGGGCCGGATATGGAGGACTGGTGCTGCACTGCGACCTGACCCGGCTGGCCGAGGCCCGACGTCCGCCGGTTCCCGAGCGCACCGGCATCTACTACAGCAAAGCCGCGGTGCTCGACGCGTACGAGCTGCTGCGCCAGCTGATCGACGCGACAGACGACCTGACCGGGATGCTGGTCCTCGCCGTCGTGCCGCCAGAGCTGGTCAGCGACGAGAAGCGTGGGCTGCCCGCGTATGCCGCACTCCAGCTCAGAGTTGCCGACGAGGTGCGGGATCGGCGACGCGCCAACCCGTACGCCTCCCTGGTGCGCCTCGACGTCCGGCTGGAGGCCGTGCGATGAGCCGAGAGCACCAGTGGGACGAGGAACGCCTGGCCCGGCGGCGCGCGGTCGAGGCGCTGCGCAGCGGAGTGCCCAACGCCGACGCCGTCGTCGCGCTCGGCTCAGGCCAGGGCGACATCGAGGACCGGTTCACCCGGCTGCTCGGGGACCTCGGCGGGCCCCGCAACGCTTCCGGCGCCCGGCCCGGTCGCGCCTCGATGCTGCTCGGAGCCGGGTTCGGGGAGGGCAAGAGCCACCTGCTCACCCACCTGGGCCAGCTCGCGACATCCGCCGGCTTCGTGGTCAGCACCGTGGTGATCAGCAAGGAGACCCCCCTGCACGACCCCGCGAAGGTGCTGCGGGCTGCGATGGAGTCGGCGGTCGCCCCCGACGGCGCCCGCGACGTCGTCGCCGAGGCAGCGGCGGCTCTGGACCCAGACAGCCCCGGCTACGCCGAGCTGCTGCGGTGGCTGCGGGGACCAGGCCGGGACATGAACGAACGGTTCGACGCGACCCTCCTGCTCCACCAGAGACTCAGCGGCGACGCTCCCGGCGCCGACGAGGAGTTCCTCGACTCCATCGTCCGTTTCTGGTCCGGCGACCCGCTGCGGATGCCCGACCTGCGCCGCCAGCTCAAGGCCGTCGGCGAGGCCAGGTCGTTCACCTTCTCCCCGGTCAAGGCCCGGGACCTGGCTCGACAGCGGCTTCGGTTCCTGCCGCGGTTGCTGCGCGCCGGAGGGCACATCGGCTGGGTTGTGCTCTTCGACGAGGTCGAGCTGATCGGCCGCTACTCGCTGCTGCAACGGGGCCGGTCGTACGCCGAGCTGGCGCGCTGGCTTGACGGGACCGACGGCGACGAAGGGGAGCCCCTCATCGCCGTCGCGGCGATCACTGACGACTTCGAGACTGCTGTCCTGTCCGGCAAGAACGACCGCGAGAGCCTGCCCGGGCGGCTACGGGACAAGCAGACCGAGGAGTATGCCGAGATGGCCGCCCTGGCAGACGTGGGGATGCGGCACATCGAACGCGACCTCCTGCGGCTGGTGCCACCCGACCAGGCGGAGTTGGACCGCGCCTACCTCACCCTGCGCCAGCTGCACGGGGGCGCCTATGGGTGGGAGCCGCCGGACGTCCCGGGTCTCGAGCAGCTCGGCGCGACGAGGATGCGCCAATACGTGCGGGCGTGGATCAATGAATGGGATCTCGTCCGTCTTGACCCCGGCTACCGACCCCTCACGGACGTGGTCGAGCTACCCGGCAACTACCAAGAGCTCGACGGGCTGGACGACGACAGCACGGATAAGTGAGCCTGTGGTCGACCAAGCAGCAGGACTACCCACCCGGGCAGATTGGTAGGGTGCCGCCGAGCCGCGGGATTCTGAATGTTGTCAGTTCGCTGAGAGGCAGTCCCGGCAGACGAACGACCACCTATTCATCCCGCAGGGCGATCGTCCTGCGGGATGATCCATTGACTCGGCAGCTCGATGATCGGCGGCGTTCGGCGAGGTGTGGACGATCACCGGTCACCGATCCCGCACTGAACAAGAGCGCTTCAGCTGACGTGGATGCCCGGCCGGCGTTGCGGGTCAGGTTCAACCTTGCGGATGATCTCCCGGACTACCGGCGGCGTGTCACCGCGGCCGAGGAGCAGGTAGCGCGCCAGGTGTGCCACCGGCGAACCTTCGGACCATTCGAAGAAGCAGTGGGGGCGCACCCCGGTCGCGTCGCGCAGCGCGAGCAGGACGGCAGCGATGGCGTTCGGCGCTGCCGGGCTGGTCACGCGCAGGATGCGGTGGTCGCCGATGGTCATGCCGCGCACGCGCAGCACTTCGCTGAAGTCGGACGGGTCGTGAATGTCGACCTCGAAGAAGAGCACGTCTGCACGCCCGGGAACCGGGTTCATTGACCGCTGCTGCGCTTCCTTCGCGGCGTACTCCTGCTCGTCCCCGGCCTGGCGCTTGTTGGCGATGATGTTCAGAGCGCCGTCGTTGGTAACAGACGTCTCGATGAACCTGCGCGCGGCGTGGTCGAACTCGATGTGCTCCACCCGCAGCTCGGTGCTACGCGAGATGCGCGAGACCAGAGAAACCACGATGATGCCGAGGATGAACAGGCCCGAAATGGCGATGCCGTCTGGTTTCTGCCTGATGTTCTCCGCCAGCGCATACACCAAGATGAGGGTCAGGACCGCGAACCCCACGGCGGCGCGCTTCTGCCGGTACCGATACGCGGAGATGGTCACCGCGACCGCGCCGGAGACCATCATGGCCAGGATGCCGGTCGCGTACGCCCCGGCCTGGGCGTTGACGTCAGCGCCGAAGGCGACCGTGATGACGATGCTGATCAGCGTGTACACGAGCACGACAGGGCGCACCGCGCGGCCCCAGTCCGGCGCCATCCCGTACGAGGGGAGGTAGCGGGGCACGATGTTGATAAGCCCGGCCATGGCTGAGGCACCGGCGAACCACAGGATGAGGATGGTGCTGATGTCGTACACGGTGCCGAAGACGTCGCCGAACTGCTCGTGCGCCAGGTACGCCAGCGCGCGACCGTTCGCCTCACCACCGGCCCTGAACTCCTCCGCGGGGATGAGGACAGTGGTCACGAAGCTCGTGCTCAGCAGGTAGACGGACATGATGATTGCCGCGCCTGCAAGCAGCTTGCGGGTGTTCCGGATGCGAGCGCGAAGGGTGTCGTTGGCGGTCTTGCCCTTCGCCTCAACCAGCGGCATCATGCTCACGCCGGTCTCGAACCCGGACAGGCCGAGCACGAGTAGAGGGAAGGCGATCACAGCCGGACCGATTGCCCCGCCCAGACCGCCGATGTCGGACAGCCCTGACGTCCATGTGGACAAGGCACCGTCCGTGGTAAAAACCTCGACCAGGCCCTTCACCACGACGACCGCGTTCAGGACGAGGAAGGCCGCTACGAGGGGGATGGCAACGACCACGGCCTCCCGGAAGCCGAGCAGGAACACGCCCCCAAGCACGAGCAGCAGGGCAATGGTGATGACGACCGCGTGGCCCTGCAGCCCATCAGGAAAGAACGGGCTTTCCAGGATGTGCACGGAGGCGTCCGCAGCGGACAAGGTGATGGTGATGATCCACGAGGTGGCCACGAAGCCGAGCAGCACCAGGACGAAGACCTTGCCTCGCCAGAACGGCAGCAGGTCCTCCAGCATGGCCACGGACCCCTGCCCGTGTGGGCTCTCCCGCGCGACGCGACTGTACATGGGCAGCACGCCCAGCAGGGTCAGGGCGACGATGAGCAGGGTCGCTAGCGGGGACAGCACGCCGGCGGCGAGAGCGGCGATACCTGGCAGGTAGGCCAAGGTGGAGAAGTAGTCGACCCCGGTCAGGCACATCACCTTCCACCATGCCTGCCGCGTCGCGTGCTCCTCCTCCGACTCCGGGCCTACCGGCTGCACCCGATGCTCCGTCAGCCACCGCGTCAATGGCCTGCTCGGCTCAATCGGGGTGGCAGGACTCGGCACCCGGGCGGGCATCACCAAGCGGTCAGAAGCGTCCATGTCGTCTCTCTGTTGCAGGACCTGAGCAAGCGGTCTCAACCCTACGGTGACACGGACCACCCGGCCCACCTTCCCACCAGACGCATGAGGCGGGCGCCGAGCCCACGACCTCGGGCTGCTGGAGGACTAGGACCGGGCGAGAGGTCCACGCCATCGGTCTCGTCCACCTTCATGCCGCCGGGGGCACACCCCGACACCGCCGAGCGCCGAAGCTACGTCGGGCTGATCCCGTTCCGCATGCCCCGCAGGCTTTCGGCCCGCCATACCGCTGGGCACGGATGCCGGCAGCCAGGTCGGGACAGCTGGATCCGAGACGCCGAGCGGGACTTCGGCCCGACGGGGGGCGACGGGCTGACCAGCCATCAACGGTCCCCAGCAAGACCGCACAGGCCACCACGCCAGGCCGGGATAGTGGCCGGCCTGACGTGTGGGCCTTCATGGGCCGCTGGGTGTTGGGCACACTCTGACTGGCGCCCGAGCAGGTCCGGGCTTTGCCACTGCTCACTATGCCGCCGACGGGAGGCGAGTCCGAGTTGCCGTTGACCCGACAGGGCCGGTCCTACTTCGAGGGGCCACCCATAAGATCGTGCTTGGGGGTGGGCATGACCGAGGCCGCGCCGCGGATCGACTTCCAGATCGCCTTGTTGAAGGTCTCCTCGTCGATCTGGTCTTCCTTGGTGAGGTCCTGTTTGGCCGAGATCTTGGCCATCGGTGCACTCGCCTGGTTGACTGTTTCCATCGGATAGGTCGGTCGGATCACCGAGTAGGGCGCAAGGTTGGGCTTTTCGGTGAACGAGGCACTCATCGGGGTGGAGTAGTCGTCGAACTGGGTGAGCGGGCCGATCCCGGCGAACAGACCGATCGTCCGGACCATGGAGGCGGTGCTGTAGAAGGTCGAGTCGACCTTGCCGGTCTGGGTGTAGGGGCTGATGGCCAGTGCGAGCGTACGGTGGGCGTCGACGTGGTCGGGCCCGTTCTGCGCGTCGTCCTCGGTGACGAGGATGACGGTGTCCTTCCAGTACTTCGAGGTCGACACCGCGTCCACGACTCGTCCGAGGGCGTAGTCGTTGTCAGCCACCATCGCCTTGGGTGTCGGCTGTCCGACCTTGGTGCCCGAGGTGTGGTCGTTGGGCAGGCGCAGGAACTGAACGGTCGGCATCTCACCCTTGGCCTCGTACGAGCGGAAGCTCTTCAGCCACTGGTCGGTGCGCGGGGTCAGGCACGTGGTCTTCTTCGGTGCGAAAGTGCCCGTCGAGTCGGGGCAGGCCAGGTCATAGCCCTGGAAGTCGCGGTCGGTCTGGGCATCGAGGACCGGGTCAGCGGCGCCGTACTTGTCCCCGGTACGTGACACGTAGAAGCCGAAGTTCGCGAAGCTCACGCCAGCCTTGTCGAGGTGCTGCCACAGGTAGGAGTTCTTCGGATCCTGGGCGGCGTTCTCGGGGTCGTTGTTCTCGCTGGGGTAAGGCGCTTTGCGGCCGGAGTAGTTGGCCGGCCACATCTGCTCGGCGAAGGGGTTGGAGTTGGCCTGGGCAACCCAGTTCCAGCCGTTGGCGCTGACCTCGGCGTCGGCATAGAAGTTGTCGATGGTGGTGAAGCGCCTCGCCAGCTCGCGGGTGTTGGGCGCTGACTCGTCCCCGAAGAGGTTGAGGCTAGGATCACCGTTGCCCTTGCCCACGCTGCCGAGGACCTGGTCGTAGGTGCGGTTCTCCTTGACCACGTAGATCACGTGCTTGATCGGGGTCTTGTCGCCGGGATGACGTGGCACGATCGTGCCGCGGGCCTTGACCGGGTCGTTGTTGAACCCGACCTGCTGGGTGTACTTCTCAAGGTCACCTTTCGCAGGGACGTCGAGGCTGCTCAGGGTGCCGACGATCATCGAGCCGCTGTACTGGTCGGGAGATCTCGGAGTGGTTCCTTCGGGGTTGGGGTGTCCCGGCCCGTTGTTCGGGCCAGCTCCCAGACCCTTGGCATTGAGGACGTGGAGACGCCCTTCGTCCCAGACCACCGCGCTGGGATACCACGCGGTCGGGATGAGGCCGTCGGTCTTGCCCTTCTCGAGGTCGATCACCGAGACGTCGTTGTTGCCGGAGTTCGTCACGAACAGGTGTTTGCCTTCCCCATCCAGGGCGAGGCCGGTGGGGTTGCTGCCGACCGGGGCGTTCCTGTAGGGGCGTAAGGAGAGGGTTCGGGCCACCTTCGCGGCGGCCAGGTCGATCTGGCTGACCGAGTCCGCGTCACCGTTGGCGACATACAGCGTCTTTCCGTCCGGTGAGAGCACCGACTTGTTGGGATGCAGGCCCACCTTGATCTGTCCGGTCACCACGGGTGCGGGTGCGCTGACGTCGACCACATCCACGCTGTCACCCCCCTGGTTGGAGACGTATGCCGTCCGCCCGTCCTTGCTGAGCGTGACCCATACCGGCCGGTGTCCGGCCGCGA
Organism: Dermatophilaceae bacterium; assembly: GCA_014377705.1. Taxonomy (GTDB): domain Bacteria; phylum Actinomycetota; class Actinomycetes; order Actinomycetales; family Dermatophilaceae; genus UBA4719. The sequence continues at coordinate 6,370 of JACMPC010000204.1, read as the reverse complement.
CTGTCCGGCTCAGGCCGGTGGCCGTGTCCGCGACGGTGACGGCATTGCCGAGCTGGTCGGCAACAACAAGCTTCTTACCGTCGGGGGTGACGTCCAGGCCGGCCGGAAAGAGCGTCACCTTCACGCCCTCGGGCGTCTTCGTGGGCAACATGATGGGCTCGGCCTCGCCGAGCTTGCCGTTGGCGAAGGACAGCACCCGGATCTTGGAGTTGGCTGCTGCGCTCGCATAGGCCGTCTTGCCGTCAGGGCTCCACGCCAGGCCGATGTACAAGGACTCCGGTGACGCGAAGGGCAGTGTCTGGACAACCTTGTTCGTGTCGGTGTCGACCAGCTGAAGGCTCTGCACCCCCTGGCCGTTGTTGGTGACCAGAAGGTGCCGACCATCCGGGTGGAGCACTGCGTTGAGGGGCAGGCCCCCCAGACGGGTCTGGTCACCGGCGGGGGTGACTCTGTGTCCGATGGGCGTGATGGCGGTGCCGCCGGCTTTCGGACCAGCGGTCCTGTTGCTGAGGGCGGCGAAGGCGCCGCCGCCGCCCCCGACGAGCAGGAGAGCGAGACCGCCTGACATAAGGGCTCTGTGTTTGTTCACGAGCCCGAACCTAGGTTCGCATCACAAACCCGCCGCCAAGGCAGAGACAACCAGTGGTGAACAGAACAGCACAAACTGGTCATGAATCATGGCGGCGGACCAGGGCTGAAGAACCTCTCCACTGGCATCTTGCAGCGCTCGCGACGCCCAGTTGTCTGCCAACGTCCATGTGGCGGCCATCCAGTTGTTGTGCACCGGGTGCGAGGCGCCTCTAGCGTCAGCAGCTGTCCCCCTCCAGTGCCATCTACTGCTCTCTAGTGCCATTCAGTGCCATTCATTGCCATTCATTGCCATTCATTGGCTTCACCATCCCTTGGGAGACTTCAGATGCGACGCAGTTCCCCGGTCTTCACGTCAACGACCCTGGTCGCGGCCCTCGTGGCCACCGCCGCAGTTACCGGCCTGGCCGGCGCGGCCTCCGCCGCCCCGTCGACGGCCAACAAGGACGCTGCCAAGAACGTCATCTATCTGCTCGGTGACGGCATGGGTCGTACCCACGTCACAGCCGGCCGTCAGCGCTTCTACGGAGCCGGCGCAAAGATGGTCATGGAGACCTTGCCCGCACAGGGCCACGTGAGCACCTATGCGGTGGAGAGGAACTCCGGACAGCCTGGCAAAGCTGGCTTCCGCCCCAACCTCGTCACAGACTCCGCCTCGGCCGCGACGGCCTGGTCCTCCGGCGTCAAGACCTACAACGCGGCCCTCGGCGTCGACGCCAAGGGGACAGTCGTGCCGACCCTGATGGAACTGGCCAGGCAAGACGGCTTCCGAACCGGCAACGTCTCCACCGCGGAGATCACCGACGCCACCCCGGCGGGCCAGATGAGCCACGCCCTGGCCCGCGGCTGTCAGGGGCCGCTCTATTCCGAGAGCGCCTGCCAGGACCTGGAGATCACCGGCGAGAAACTGCCGACCAACGACGTCCGGGTCACCCCGATCGCCGACCAGATCGCCCGCAACGGCACAGCAGATGTCATCCTCGGCGGGGGGCTCAGCCGCTTCGATACCTCCGATGAGACCGCTTTGAAGCAGCAGGGGTACTCGGTACTCGGTTCGGTCGCCGACCAGAGACCGGCCACCAAGGCCGACCTCGCGGCAGCCCGCGGAGAGAAGGTCTTTGGCCTCTTCAACAAGGGAAACCTCACCGTCGAGAAGACGAAGCAGGACAACCCCGCGGCCCCGCAGGCGCAGGAACCCTCGCTGCCCGAGATGACCCGAAAGGCCATCAGCCTGCTCGGCCACAACAGCACGAAGGGCAAGGGGTTCTACCTCCAGGTCGAGGGGGCTCTCATCGACAAGCGCTCCCACGCGAACGACGCGGCCCAGACCCTTGCAGAGATCAAGGCGTTCGACGACTCCGTTGCCGTTGCCCTCGCCTTCGCCAAGCGCGACGGCAACACCCTGGTCGTCGTCACAGCTGACCATGAGTGTGCGGGGTTCAACATCGTTGAGAAGGGCACCTTCACCAACGCCGAAGCCGCCACTCCGCCGGGCAACGTCGACGGCGGCAACACAGCCAACAGCTCCTCGCCGACCCGGCCCCGAAACGCACGTGACGCCACCAGGTCTTCCGGCATCATCAACGGCTCAGGGTCCGCCGACGCTGGGAACTTCGCCCCTGCCACCTTCCGTACCCCCGACGACGCCTCCGACGTCACTGACGGCTCGCCCGAGGCCAGCCTCTGGCTGAGCTACCTTTCGGGTAACCACACCGGCGCGGACGTGCCGATCTACGCCTACGGCCCGGGCTCTGGGCAGCTGCAGGGCAGCGTTGACAACACTGCCCTGTTCACCATCGTCGGGCGCGCCCTGCGCGTGGTCCGCTGACGCGAAGTCATGCAGTCAAGCAGCCGGGTCGGGTCCGGGAGCCAACCGCTCCCGACCCGATCCACGTCAGGAGGTGTGTCATGAAGCTCAGATCCCGCACCAGCCTCAGCAGGGGTTGGCTCGCCGTTGGAGCAGTGGCGGCGGTGGCAGCGATGACGGCAGTAGCGGCAGTAGCCACTTTCACCCTCGTCGGTACCGCTGGGGTCGAGCCCGTGGGAAAGGCTCTCCCCGCTCAGGCAGCCCGGACGTCGTTCCCCGGACTCGCCGCAGCCAGAGGGGAGCCCGAACTGACCAGCATCGGGGCGAGCCACCCGCGCAGGGGGCAGATCCTTCAGGCCAAAGGGCCCTTCGATGACCGCTTCGTGCTCGAGGGCACCACCTTCGACGGTTCGGCCGTTGCGGGTGCCGTGCGGGTGACCAGTGACGTCTCAGACGTGCTCGAGCTGCAGGTTCTGGCGGGGTTCTTCGACGAGCAGGGACACCTGATCGGCACTGGTCGTTTCGTCCACCACCTCGGGGAGAGCCACGCTCACACCGGTCCACCCGAGGAACGCGAGCAGTTCAGGATTCCGTTGCCCGCCGCTCTCGCGCATCGGGCCGTCTCGGTCACGATCGCCGTCCCGGTCCTCGTGAACGAATGAGGATGCCATCTCTTGGCGACCGGACACCTGGGTGCGCACAGTGCCGGGAGCCGTCACGACGGCATACCGCTGTGGCGTTTCACTCGACGTCAGAGTGAATGTTCCGGAGGCGCGTCTTGTCGTTGTTGGCAGACGTATCGCCGCACGGGCAACCCCTCATTGTGGCCTTGCGCAGGTGCCTTCGCGATGGGTGTGACGAGCGAGCAGTACCCGCCACCAGGGGCGACATCTGTATTGGCAGCGTCTACATTTCATCCATGAGCCTCTCCCGCTGGTCCGCCTTCGACCTGCCCGACCTGCGCGGGCACACCGCCATGGTCACGGGGGCCAACAGCGGTATCGGGCGCATGGCGGCCCTCGCGCTAGCGCGTGCGGGCGCCACGGTCACCCTCGCCGTGCGCGGCACGACCAAGGGGAAGACCGCCGCCGCCGGTATGTCGGGCGACGTGACCGTCCGGCATCTCGACCTCGCCGACCTGGCTTCGGTGCGGTCCTTCGCCGGCGCCATCGAAGGCCCGATCAACCTCCTGGTGGACAACGCCGGCGTCATGGCGACCCCCGAGCAACGCACCGTCGACGGGTTCGAGATGCAGATCGGGACCAACCATCTAGGCCATTTCGCTCTGACGAACCTGCTCCTTCCGCGGATCACCGACCGGGTGGTGGTGGTGTGGTCGGTTGCGCACCGCAACGGGCGGATCGACCTCGAGGACCTCAACTGGCAGCACCGTCCCTACAAGGCATGGGACGCCTACTCGCAGTCCAAGCTGGCCAACCTGCTCTTCGTTCTCGAACTCCAGCGGCGCCTCACCGAAGCGGGATCGACGGTCCGGGCTGTCGCCGCCCATCCCGGCTTCGCTGCCACGAACCTGGCGGGACGCACGGCCAGCCCGATCTCCAACTTCTTCATGGCCGTCGCCAACCGGCTCGTCGCACAGAGCGACACCATGGGGGCGCTCCCGACCCTGTACGCCGCTACGGCGGACATCCCCGGCGGCACCTACATCGGCCCGGACGCGTTCGGGCATCTGCGGGGCCACCCGGCCGTCGACACCCCTGCCTCGCAGGCCCTCGACACCAAGGCGGCCCGACGCCTGTGGGAGCTGTCCGAGCAGCTGACGGGCGTGGTGTGGCCCCTGAGCCCCCATACCTCCACCTGAGCCTGCCCGGCCGGGGCGCACCGGTGCCGGCGCCCTCGACCCCAACACCAAGTGGCAGCTGGCCAGCTGTCAAGCACCCTCGGTCCATTCGCAACGAAGACCTGCAGGGCAGGCGGTCCGATCAGCTCCCGCCCGCTCATCGCCCACAGGTCGCGGGGACCCCCTCCCCGAGTCTGGACGCGGTCAGGTCACGTCACGGTGGATGACCGAGGAGCCTACGAGCTCGCCGCGAGCATCGCGAATCGGTGAGACGGTGAGCGAGACCAGGACCACCGTCCCGTCCTTCCGGACACGCTGGGTCTCGAGACTGTCGACGCGTTTGCCGGCCTTGATCCTGTCGAGGATGGTGGCTGCCTCGCCTGCCTGGTCTTCTGGGACGAAGAGGTCGATGCGCTTGCCGACGATCTCCTTGCTGGTGTAGCCGTACATGTGTTCAGCGGCCGGGTTCCAGCTCGTGATGATGCCGTCCAGATCCCTGCCGACGATGGCATCTTGGCAGTTCTCCACGATCGCGGCCATGCGCTGGGCTGCCACAAATGCCTTCCTCTGCTCGGTCACGTCGCGGGCGGTCTCGGAGACCCCGACGACCGCGCCGCCTTCGCCCCGGATGGGCGCCATGGTGATCGAGACCGGGACAGCCGTCCCATCCTTTCTCAGCCGGCTGGTCTCCAGGTGCTCGACGTGCTGTCCGGCACCGATCTTGGCGAAGGCATCCTTGGTCTCGTCTGCTCTTTCCTCGGGGGTCAGGAGGCTGGCGGCCCTGCCGATAATCTCCTCGCTCGTGTAGCCGTACATCCTCTCGGCTGTCGGGTTCCAGCTGGTGATCGTGCCTTTGAGCGTGCAGGAGATGATGGCGTCGTCCGAGTTTTTCACGATCGCCTCCAAGAGCCCGGCGTTCCTTACTGCGTCCTCCCGCCGGGTCACGTCGTCAACCGCCGTGATCACCAGCAGGACGTCCCCGGTGTCGATGTGGGACATGCTGACGTTGATCAGGAACTCAGCACCACTGTGGTGCCGTCCGCTCAGCTCCACGTCCAGTCCGCTGGAGCGAGTCCGTGGGTCGGCGAAGTACTCCTGCTGGTGCTGGGCATAGATCTGCCAGAGGGTCTGGGGCACAAGGTTGTCGATGCGCTCCCCTATCAGCTGGTCGCGCTGGTAGCCAAACAGCATTTCGGTCTGGCGGTTGACGAACCGTATGACGCCCTTCTGGTCCATCCCCACCAAAGCATCCGGCACAGCCTCAAGCAGCTTCTCGAACCTCATCGCAGTCGAAGACATCGTTCCCCTCAGAACTGTCCATGGCCACCCTGGAAAAAGCTAGAGACCCGCACCACGATTGTATGCCGAACAGCCGCCCGTGTTCCTTGGGTGACCATCTTGTTCTGCGGCCAAGGGTGAGCTTCCACCGGTTCTCCTGTTGGATGCGACGGGCAGGCGGGTATACCAGGGGCTTGGCAGGAGGACCTGACCATCGAGCATTGCTGACGCCCGCAGAAGCACCAACCTGAGGCGTGGGCAGACTCTGGCGGTTGCGGCTGACCGAGGACAGGTCGACAAAGCACGCCATCACCCGCCGGCCCGGTGATAGGAAGCTCGGCTAACCACGGTGGTCACGGTGGGCGTCGGCTGCCAGGTGGACGGCCGACGCGTGTTTATGTCCGCAGCCCGATCTGTTTGCGGCCGCGGGTCATCGCGTCGGCGTGTGGAATGTGGTTGATTCTCCGGCATGCTGTCCCGTGATCCTTGAACACGCTCTGGTGCCAGTCAAGCCCGGCGAGGAGGCCGCCTTCGAGTCGGCCTCCGCCCAAGTCAAGGCCATCATCGCCGGCATGCCAGGGGCTTCCTACGTCTCACGCTTTCACGTGTCTGGAGCGCCCGAACACCTGTCTGCTGCCGGTCGAGTGGGATCGGTTGGTGGATCATACGGAGGCAGGGCCCCGGCAAAGTCAGGTGATGCCGAGGATTCCCAATGATCGTGATGGTTCGCGGGCGGTCCAGCGGATGCCTGCGGCGATGTTGGTGTGACCGTTCAGGCGTAGGGCGCTGATGGCGAGGTTGCGCAGGCTGGCCATGACGTGTGGCCCGGCGCCGGTTCGAACTTGGCTCCTGTCTTCGTCGTAGACCACGTCACGTACCCAGTGCAGCCGGTTCTC
>JACMPC010000203.1 GCA_014377705.1 Dermatophilaceae bacterium | reverse complement strand
GCTTGCGGGCCGTTGACCTGCGGTTATGCCGTTGACGCGTTGGTAGCGGGGGCAGGATTTGAACCTGCGACCTCCGGGTTATGAGCCCGGCGAGCTACCGAGCTGCTCCACCCCGCGTCGGTAAACACAACCCTACGCGAACCGGACTGACACGCCAAATCCGTCCGGTTCGCCATGCCCCGTTGCCTTAGCGAGTAGCCGTGGGCTTGGGTGTTGGTACCGGAGCGGTGCCTGTGGCGGTCGGTGCCGGAAGGGTTACCGAACCCGAAGGCGCCGCGGCCACAGCGTCAGCAATCGCCGCCTGCAGGCGCTTCTGCGCCGCCCCATAGGCCGTGAAGTCCCCAACCTTCAGAGCCTCCTGGCCGTCCGTGAACGCCTTCTGGACATCAGCGAGCGCAGCCTTCAACGCTGCCGAGGGAGCCGCGGTGCCAGTGCCCTTCGCGCCCGGGACAGGTGTCGTCGTTTTGGCCGGAGTGGGCGAGTCCCCGGTATCCGCACCGGAGCTGCCACCGAACAGACCGTCGAGAGCACCGCTGAGAGTGTCCGACCAGGCGAGCTGGTTGCCGAAAGCCACCACGATCGCCCGGGCCAACGGGAATGAGGATCCAGTCTTGGCACTGACGTAGATGGGCTCCACGTAGAGCAGCCCGCCGCCGACCGGCAGGGTCAGCTGGTTACCCAGCGTGACCTGCGAGCCCTGGGTTCGGTTGTTGTTGAGGAACTGGGAGAGGGTCAGGGTGAAGCGCGAGGACGTGGTGTTGGAGGACTCGATGTCGTTCTGAACCTGTCCGGGGCCCTTCACCGTGGTGTCCTTCGGCAGCTCGAGAAGCCGCAGGGCGCCATACCCCGCCCTCTTCTTGCCGGCGACGTTGCCGGCGTTGGCATCAACGGCCATGAACCCGGACAGCACTGGCCGATCTCCCTGGGGCTTGAAGGTCGTCGTCAGAGAGAACGAGGGTGACGTCACGCCCGGCATGGCGATGCTGAGGTAGTACGGGGGCTGGTCAACGGTCTTCTGCTCCTGCGTGGGGTCATCCGGAACCGCCCAGTAGTCCTGCCCGCCATAAAAGGCGCCCGGGTCGGTGACGTGGTATTTAGTCATCAGGCTGCGCTGGACCTTGAACAGGTCCTCGGGGTAGCGCAGGTGCGACATCTGGTCGCTGCTGATCGCTGACAGCGGACGGACGGTGCCACCGAACGCCTTGGACCAGGCCTTCAGCAAGGGGTCCTTCTCATCCCACGCGTAGAGCTTGACGCTGCCGTCGAAGGCATCGACCGTGGCTTTCACGGAGTTGCGGATGTAGTTGACCTGCCCGGCCTGCAACGCCTGCACGCTGGTGGTGCGCGCCGTCAGCGAGTCCGTTGTGGCGCTGTCGATCTGCTGCATCCTGGAGTACGGGTAGTTGGCCGAGGTCGTGTAGCCGTCAACAATCCACTGCACCCGCCCGTCGACAACCGCTGGATAGCTGTTGCCATCCAGGGTGAGCCAGGGCGCCACGCGCTCGACCCGCTCGCGCGGAGTGCGGTGGTCGAGCAGTCTCGAGTCGGCGTTGACCGTGTCCGAGAGCATGATCTTCAGCTCGCGATACTTCAGGGCGTAGGCCGCCTTGCGGAAGAAGTTGCCGATGTTGACGCCGCCCTTGCCGGCATAGGTGTTGTTCGCCTGGCCGGTCGCGCTCGAGTTGGGGTAGTCGAGCTCCCTTTTGGGGCCGGCCGCGGGACCACCAGCGATCGAGTATGCCGGTGATGACTCACCGAAGTAGATACGTGGCTCGAACGCGCCAAGGGGCCCGACCGGCGGGATGTTCTGCTGGTAGAAGACCGGCTGGCCATCCTCACCGCTCCGGTTGCCGTAGGCCGCGACCAGGCCAAAACCATGGGTGAAGACGGTGTGATCGTTGACCCAGTTCCGCTGGGAAGCCTGCAGACCTTCCAGATCCAGCTCGCGCACCGCGACCACGGTGTCTCTGGTCTTGCCGTCGATCGTGTAGCGGTCGACGTCCAGGGCATCAGGGAACTGGTAGTAGTTCTTGACCGCCTGAAGCTGCTTGAAAGTCGGGGACACCACGCTCGGGTCGACCAGGCGGATGCCCGGGATGGAGGTGGTGTCGTTGCGCAGCTGACCCCTGCTAGGAGTCGTCAAGGCCTTGTACTCCGTGACCTTCGCGGCATCCAGCCCATAGGCCGTCCTGGTGGCCTTGATGTTGCGATCGATGAAGGGCGCCTCGAGGGACTGCTCGGACGGCTTGACCTTGAAGGACTGGACCATCGCCGGGTAGATGCCGCCCGCAACGATCGCCACCACCGCGAGCGCGATCACCCCGACAACCGGCAGACGCCAGGAGTGGGTCCAGATCGTGGCCACGAACAGCGCTGCGCACATCACCGCGGCGACAGCCAGAATCGCCTTGGTCGGCATGACCGCGTGCTGGTCGGTGTAGGTCAGGCCGGTGATGAGGCGGGAGTCCTTCGTGGTCAGCGAGTAGCGGTCCAGCCACCAGCTGCCCGCGCGGACGAGCACGAGGGCCGCCAGCAGCAGTGAGAGGTGGATGCGAGCCGCCTTGGTGGTCCGCTCCCCCTTGGTCTGCAGCTGCAGGCCGCCATAGACGTAGTGCGTCACGGCTGCCGCCAGCACGCCAAGCAGCAGGACCATGGTGAGGAAGCCGACAATGAAGCGGAGCCACGGCAGGGTGAAGACGAAGAACCCGATGTCCATGTTGTACTGAGCGTCCTTGGACCCGAACGGCACCCTGTTGACCCAGAGCAGGAAGGTCTGCCACTGGCTGGCACCGGCCGAGCCGGCGAAGAGGCCCAGGATCGCGGGGGCCGCGATGGTGGCCAGCTTGCGCAGGGGCTCGAGCAGCTCGCGGTAGTGGTCGAGGTTCTGCTGCTCCTCGGAGACCGGCGGATAGACCGGACGCGTCCGGTAGCCGATCAGGAGGCTGGACGCGACGACAGCGGCCGTGATCAGCCCACACACCACGAAGAGTCCGGCCTTGGTCAGATTCTCGACCCAGAAGACCTTGGTGAAGCCCACGCTGTCGAACCAGAGCACGTCGGTCCACACGGTAGCGGCGAGGGTGACCGCCAAAACGATGACGGCCAGGATGATCAGGGTCGGGACGAGCGGGCCTCGCCGACGCAGCTGGAACTGCGGCATGGAGGGTCGGGGCCCCGTCGGGCCACCTCCCGATGGGCGCCCGGATCCGAACCCGCCCCGGCCGGGACCACCGGGGCCACCGGGGCCACCGCCGGGGCCACCAGGTCCCGCATCGCCGGAACCGCCGAACCAGTCTCTTCCGCTCACTGCATCGCCCGATCTCGCCGTTGCCGCGCCCTAGCGCACAGCACCCTAAGACCTCCAACTTACTCATGGGCCGTCCAGTTCCCGCCATCGCCCATTAGTGGGGCAACATGGAGCAATGACCATCGCCTTCCAGCCTATCTTCAGCCCGCTCGTGACGTCCGCGCTCGAGACCGAACGACACGTGGCGGGAGCCGGCTGGGACCAGCCGCCACGCCTCTTCGCCCTGGTCCGGACCGCCGGGCTGCTCGAACGGGAGCCACACCTGCGAACCCAGATCGCGGAGGCGGAAGAGGACGGCCTGACGGCGATCGAGCAGGAGGGCCTTCCCGACGCCTCATCCCTGGAGTCGATCCTGGCCCAGCTCGCGTGGCCAGAGGAGGTCGACGGCGTGGCACTGGCCGTCGAAAGGCTCGTGGTCCCCCCTGAGGCCGAGCGCGACCTGCCGGGCGACCCCGAAGAGGCCGCCGAGGCACTGGCCGCGCACCCGGACCGCAAGGACGTCCGACTGCTGGTCGCGGTGTTGCGCGATGGCGAGTCCGCCTGCCTGCTGCGCCAGCGTGATCACGACACCGACGACAAGGTCGCCTCCGGCCCCGACATCGCTCCGGGCCTGGTGCAGGCACTGAGCGCCACCCTGCAGGACTGACCACGGCCCCTGGGTTTGTGACGTCCAGTCGCACGGTCCCCAGGTTTGTGGTCTTTTGGTCGCACAGTCCCTAGTTTTGTGGTCCCTATTTGCAGGTGGGGAGCGAGGTCGTGCGTTTGGCGGCTATCGCCTGGACCGCGTCCCGTGCCTGGGTGAACGTCGCGACCTTGACGACCTTCAGGCCGTCCGGGACGTGTCCCACGACCTCGTTGCAGTTGGCGGCCGGGGCAAGGAACCACGCGGCACTTCCCTGCTTGGCGCCCACGAGCTTCTGCCGGATGCCGCCGATCGGCCCGACATTCCCGACGGAGTCGATCGTTCCGGTGCCGGCGATCTTGACGCCGCCGGTCAGCGAGCCAGGGGTCAGCTTGTCGTAGACCGCGAGGGAGAACATCGTCCCGGCGGACGGCCCACCGACATCGCCGGCGTTGATGCTGACCTTGGTCGGGAAGACGAACTCGGTCCGCAGCAGGATACCGACGACGGCCTTCCCTGCGGCGTCGGTCGTCCGGACCGTGAGGACCTTCTCTGTGCCTCCCCTTCGCACCGTGAACTTCACCCTCTCGCCGGGCTTGTGCGTGCGGACCGCGGCACGGATCGCATCCGGGGTGCTCACCGCCTTCCCGTCGATCGAGGCCACGATGTCTCCGGGAACCAGCACACCCTTGGCCGGCGAGTCCTTGGTCAGCTCGCCGATCGAGACCACCTCCGGGACCGTCTGACCCAGCGCACGCAGGGCGACAGCGATGGCCTCCTGCTGCGAGTTCGCCATCTCGGCGGCGTTCTCGTGGTCGACCTCCTTGCTGGTCACCCCCTTGGGGAACAGCTCCTCCTCGGGCACCACCGTGGCCGTCTTGTCGAACTGGGCACCGAACCAGTTCCACCCGTTGACCGGGTTCCTCGGGCCGCCGAGAACCGCGACCGTGGTGAAGTCGAGCGCCCCGGTGGTGGGGTAGCTCGCCTTGCCGGTGACGGTGATCAGCGGCTTGCCCTCGGGGCCGTTGCCCAGGGTGTTGGTGACCGGGCCGGGCTGCAGGATCGCGTAGGGCAGGTGGACCACGCCCATGACCGCGCCCAGCACGATCCCGAGGAAGATCGCGATGAGCCAGACGCTCGACCGCCGGCTCAGGCTCGTGTCCGGTTCCCGGGACGCTACAGCCCGCTCGTCCCTGCGGGACTTCACGGCGTGCCGACCCATTCGTCGCTCCCATCATCGAAGATCTGGTGCTTCCAGATCGGGACCGTCGACTTCACGGCATCGATCAGCTCATGGCATACGTCCAGGGCGGCGCCGCGGTGGGCCGCACTGACCGCGACGACGACGGCGACATCCCCGATCTCGAGGTGACCGATCCGGTGCACGACAGCGAGACGTATGACGCCTCCTGCGACACCCAGACGCTCGGCGAGCTCGCGCAGGACCTGGGGCGCGCTCGGGTGGGAGGTGTACTCCAGCGCCTCGACACCCTGACCGTGGTCGAGCTCGCGCACGACACCGACAAAGGTGGCGATGCCGCCGGCTCCGGGGTGGCGAACGGCGTCGAACACCTCGTCGACGGACAGCGGCGACTCACGGACCTCTGCGAGCACCACCTCCGCCACGTCGGGCACCTTGCCAGCACCGAGGCCGTCGGTGGTTCCGCTCATGTCCCAGCTCCCTTACCGCGACGTCGTCGCATGATGGCGGCGGTGCCCACGAGTGCCACCGCTGCGCTCGCCGCGCCGAGCGCCGCATCCTTACGTTCAAGCCTTCGGGCCCCCACGGCGTAGTGACCCCGGATGCTCTCGATGAGAGCACTCAGACAGGTCATATTGTCGTATGCCGGCTGCCAGCCGGCCGCCACCAGGGTCGCCGACGAGATGGCCCAGGGATAGACGACGTAGGCGACGTCGGTTGCCGGAAACGGCAGGATGCCCACCCGGTGCAGGCGCTGCCCTATCCCCAGGGCCATGCTCTCACTGAGCTCCACCTCCTGCATCCCGCTGACGGCACCGACCTCGTCCTGGGTCATCCAGCCCGGCGAACCGACCGTGACCACGGGCCCGAGGCCCAGCTCAACGGTGGTCGCCAGCGCGGTCGCAAGGTCATCGACATGACAGAACTGCCAGGCCGGGCATCCGCCCTTGACAGTCAGCAGGCGGGGGGCCTCAAAGTGCCGGGTAATGACGGTGTCGATGCCCGGGCCGACCAGCGCCGCGGGACGCACCACGGTGACGGCGAGACCGGTATGAACCTCGGCAGCCGCCCGCAAGATCTGCTCGACGACCAGCAGGTCACCCACCAGTCCCTCGTCGGGGTCGGCGGCCAGGGGTGCGTCCTCGGGCAGCGGCACCGCGTTGGCCGGCGACGCGCCATACATCATGGCGCTCGTGACCACGATCAGGCGGCGAACGCCGGCGGCCGCGGCGGAGATCACCACGGTCTGGATCTCGCGGGTCACCCGTTCACGCCTGGCTCTGGCACTCAACCTGAGGTCGGCCGCCAGGTCCGTGCAGGCTGCCACGTGGATCAGGGCGTCGACCCCGCGCAGCGACGTGGCCAGATCGGGAGACCCCAGGTCGGCAAGCCGCCACTGCACACCGTCGGCGCCCCCCCGCTCCTCCCCCAGTCCCACCACCGTGCCGATGGCTGCAGCCAAGGCCGAACGAACCACCAGGGCACGCACGATACGGTCGCCCACCGGTGTCGCGGCGGCGGTGACAGCCACGGTCATCGACGTGCGCCGGGGACGAATACGCACCCTGGGGGAACTCACTGGAGCCTCCTCATGTTATCTAGGAGTGATCATCTTCTCAGGAGTCCAAGGAGTCCAGCGTGTCTGATCATCCACATGAAGGCCCGGCCAGCTCCGACGAGCCCGAGGAGCCGGACTTCGCGGCGATGCTCGCCTCGTTGCTCGGGTCCTCCGAAAACCCCGAGGTGGCCAAGGCACTGGCTGCCATGGGTATCGACAAGATGGACCCCGCCACGATGGACATGGTCGGTGCCCAGCTCAAGTCCATGTTCGCCAGCGGCGACGCCGAGCCGTTCAACATCGAGCTCGCCAACGATGTGGCCCGCAAGTCCGTTGCCGCCGAGGGCGACTCCACAGTGGGCGATTCCGCGCGGCGCGAGGTCGAGCAGGCCGTCGAGGTGGCCCACCTCTGGATCGACGCGGTCACCGACCTGTCGGCCCCGGCCGGCCCGGTCCACGCCTGGAGCCGGGCCGAGTGGGTGGACCAGACGATGCCCATGTGGCGGCAGCTGGTCGAGCCGGTCGCGGCCGGCGTGAGCACCGCGGTGGTCTCCGCGATGCGCTCGCAGATGGGCGACCTCGGGGCGGGCGAGGACCTGGGGTCCATACCGGGCATGCCCGCGGGGATGGACCCCGGCGCCCTGATGGGCCAGGTCGAGCCGATGCTGGAGCGGATGAGCGGCACGATGTTCGGAGTCCAGGTCGGTCAGGCGGTCGGCGCGCTCGCCGGGTCCCTGGTCAGCGGGACCGACGTGGGGCTCCCCCTCGTGCCCGGGCACGGCGTGGCACTGCTGCCCGCCAACATCGCTGCCTTCGCCGAGGGGCTCGAGGTCGATCTGGCCGAGGTGCGCCTGTATCTCGCCGTTCGCGAGGCCGCCCGCGTCCGCCTGTTCGCCGAGGTCGCCTGGCTCGGCCCGCAGCTGGTCGCCGCCGTGCAGGCCTATGCCCGCGACATCAGCATCGACACAGAGGGCATCGAGTCCGCGCTGCAGTCGATAGACACCTCCGATCCCGAGGCCATGCAGGCGGCACTGTCCAACTCACTGTTCGCCCCCGAGCCGAGCCCTGCGCAGCGCTCGGCGCTGGTCCAGCTCGAGACCTATCTCGCACTCGTCGAGGGCTGGGTGGCCGTGGTCGCCGACCGTGCCACCAGCAAGCACCTGCCCCACCCAGGGGCCCTGGACGAAGCGGTCAGGCGACAGCGCGCCTCCGCCGGCCCGGCCGGGCAGATCTTCAGCCAGCTGGTCGGCCTCGAGCTGCACCCCCGCCGTCTGCGCGACGCGGCCAACCTGTGGGCAGCACTGGAAGCCAGGGGCGGCGCCACGGCGCGGGACAGCGCCTGGGCGCACCCCGACGTGGCACCGACGGCTGCCGACCTGGACGACCCGCTCGGGTACGTCGATCGCTTCATGTCCCGTGGCACCAGGGACGAGATGGACGATGCGCTGGAAGCCATGCTCTCCGAAGGGGACCCACTCCCCGGCAGCGCCTCTGGCGACGCAGGTGGTTCCACAGACACCGACAGCACCGGGGGCTCCGGCAACATGGACGGTCAGGGCCGAGACGAAGATTCCGATGGCGAGGGAACCCCGGGCAAACCCTAGGTTGGCCTGGTGACCCTCCCAGCTGCATACCGGCTCTTGCACGAGGACGCGACCCGGCAGCTCGACGGGTGGAGCGCCCCGAACGCGGCTCAGGAGCGGCTCCGGGCCGGCTGCCTGGCACACCTGGCAGCGCACCCCGACGCCATGTGGAAGCAGGGTCCGCCGGCCCATTTCACTGCCAGCTGCCTGGTGCTGGACCCCACCGGCACCCGGGCGCTGCTGACTCTGCACCGCAAGGCGCGGGCCTGGTTCCAGTTCGGCGGGCACTTCGAGCCGGGCGACACCGACGCGCACTCGGCCGCCCAGCGCGAGGCCCGCGAAGAGTCGGGGATCATGACGCTGGTCGCCCGGCCGGACCTGGTCCAGCTGGACTGCCACCGGCTGGCCGGGGCGTTCGGGCGGTGCCGGGAGCATCTGGACCTGCGATTCGTGGCAGTCGCCGATGCGGGCGCGACACATGAGGTCAGTCAGGAGTCCCTGGACGTCAGGTGGTGGCCAGTTGATGCGCTGCCGGAGCAGACCCGACACGACCTCGAGCCCCTCGTGGCAGCCGCCCGGTCCGCCCTCCGCCTCACCTGAGTCCGTTCCGACGCCGCCGACGGGACGTTTGGCTCCATGTGGTGACAAACGATCCCCTTCCGACGCCGCCCCGGGGACGTTTGGCTACCTGTGGTGGCGAACGATTCGCGGCTCAGCTCCCGAGCCGTGCACCCTGAGCTTCTGACCCATCGTGGGGCACGTCATCTGTCTGGTCCTTGGGCCACCGGAGCCCCGCAGCGGCCGCCACACCCTCGAGGTATCCCCGAGCCCGCTCCGTGCGCGGGTAGGAGTCCAGCAGCGACCAGAACTCGGTGCCGTGACCAGGCTGAAGCAGATGCGTCAGCTCGTGCAGGATCACATAGTCGAGCACCCACGAGGGCATCCCCTTGACCCGACCCGAGATGCGGATCGTCCCGTCGGCAGGCGTGCAGGAACCCCACCGTGAGTTCTGGTTGGTGACCCAGGCGACGCTGACTGGTTTGGCCAGGCCACTCAGGAATCGCCGGGACAGATCGGCCGCCCGCGCCGAGAGCTGCTCGTCACTGGGCCGCCTGCGCCTGTCCCCAGCGGCCAGCCTGCGGATCATCGCATCGACCCACGTCTGCTCCTCGTCCACGGAGAAGCGTGCGGGGATGAGCACGATCGTCCGTCCATCCTCGCGATAGGCGCTGACCGTCCGGCGTCTATGCCGGCTGCGCCTGACCTCGATCTCGTCCGTGTCCACCTATCGAATCTAGGCCAAGAACCCGACAAAACCCGTGATTGCGGTCTCAGCAGTTAGGTTCTGTTGCCAAGGGAGACTGGCGGGCAGGCCTGCTCGCGCTACCTGCCGGGCCTGCCCCAACGGGATGCCATTCACGCACTCAGCACTTCTGATGGGTGATCTGCCCGATGACCCGCGAGGGGGCGAACCCATCTTGAGCACGAGAAACACCCTCCAATGCGCGATGTTGTGCTCAGACTGGTCTAGGGTGACACGAGTCCGGTGCCGCACACAGCGGTTGAGAACGACACAGGAGACATAGACAAATGGCAGAGTCTGTAGAGACCGGCGAAACGTACACGGGCGACTTCTACTGCGTTAAGTGCAAGGAGAAGCGGGACGCCACCGGCAAGGTCGTCGAGACGAACGGCCGCCGGATGGCCAAGGGCAAGTGCCCCGTATGTGGCACGAACCTCAACCGAATTCTCGGCAAGGCCTGACCCGCCGCCATACGAGACACCGCACAGCGAGATTCCTCGCTCTGCACCGCGAGTCAGCTCGTTATGCAGCACCGCACCCATCGTGGTGCAACGCTTCACCTCGTTCTGCGGAAAGGGCGGCACCTGAGCATCACGCTCAGTTGCCGCCCTTTCGCCTGTCCGGCCGTACACCTCACGAGATGCTGCTACGCATAGGTACTGGTACTCAGAGCCTGTGGATGAAGATCCAGAGTCCCCGTCAGGCCGTGACAGGTTCCTCACAACGCCCCGACGCTGGAGGAACCCGATGAACAACCGACCCCGACTCAAGAGCCACGCCCAGCCACTGCGACGTGGTCCCGGATCGCTCCAGCTCGGCCTGAGCCCCGACACCGCAGTGGTCCTGGATGGGCTCAGCGACGCCGAGATCGCCATGATGGAGAGTTTGGACGGGAGCATGGACATCCCGACCCTGTATGCCGTGGCCACGGCATCCGGCGTTGCCGCCGACCGGATCTCGAGCCTCATCGCCATCCTGGCGGAGCATCATCTTCTTCTTGAGACGACGACGGACCGTGCCTGGCTGTCCCGGATCGACCAGCCGCGGCGGCACCCGCTGCGACCAGGCGCCACAGCGGTCGCCATCGCGGCCGCCTATGACCTGCCTGGCGACGGCGTCGACTACGTGGCTGCCAGGTCCACCCAGCATGTCGTGATCGGAGGAGAGGGCGACCTGCCCTACGCGCTGGCGGATCTGCTACGGGTGGGCGGAATCGGCCAGGTCAGCGTGGGGACGAACGCGGTGAACACCCTCGACCTTGAGCTGCGCGGTCACCGAGCCACCGACAAGCGCACCGTGTACGGCTCCGTCTCGGACCTGCCCGCCCGCCCCGACCTCGTGGTGCTGACCGCGATGAGCGCCATCCACCCGGATGCGGGCGAGCCCTGGCTGCGTCGCGGCATACCGCATCTGCCGTTGGTGGCTCAGGGGCATCGCGTGTACGTCGGCCCGCTGATCACCAGGAACTCCGGGCCATGCCTGACCTGCATGGATCTGCATCGTCGTGACAGGGACGCCGCCTGGCCCGTCGTGCTGGCCCAGCTCGCCCCTGCGTGGCCGCTCCACCCGGCCGCACCGGTCAACCTCGAGAGTGCGCTGACTGCCGTGACCATCGGAGCTGCGGCGATGATCGTGCACGCCTACCTGGATGGTCAGCCGATGCCCGGCGATCTCTGTCTGGAGCTGTCCCTGCCCTTCCCTGTGGTCCTCTGCCGGCGCTGGTTTCGCCATCCACTTTGCGGCTGTGCTGCCGAGCACGCGACAATGGCAGGGTGAGCGAAATCCCCCGCAGGGCGGCGATGCGCACGGTCAAGCTGGCGGCGTTGCCGTTGGGTCTGGCCGGTCGCACCGCTCTGGGCCTGGGCAAGCGGGTCGGAGGCAAGCCGGCCGAGCTGGTGGCCGCCGAGATGCAGGCCCGCACGGCCGAGCAGCTCTTCAAGGTCCTCGGTGAGCTCAAGGGCGGGGCGATGAAGTTCGGCCAGGCGCTGTCGATCTTCGAGGCGGCGATGCCGGAGGAGCTGGCCGGGCCATACCGGGCGACGCTGACCAAGCTGCAGGATGCTGCGCCGCCGATGCCGGCCTCGATCGTCCACGCCGTCCTGGTGGCCGAGCTGGGACCGCGCTGGCGACAGAAGTTCCTCTCCTTCGACGACCAGCCTGCTGCCGCGGCGTCGATCGGCCAGGTGCACCGGGCCGTCTGGAAGGACGGGCGCGACGTCGCCGTCAAGCTGCAGTACCCGGGCGCGGGTCAGGCACTGATCAGCGACCTCAACCAGGTATCGCGAGTCGCTCGCCTGGCCGGCAGCTGGATCCCGGGACTGGACCTCAAACCCATCCTTGATGAGCTGAAGAGCCGGGTGGCCGAAGAGCTGGACTACCGGCTCGAGGCCAAGTCCCAGGCGGCCTTCGCGGCGGCCTTCGCGAATGACTCCGAGTTCGCGATCCCCGATGTCATCCACCACAAGGGCAACGTCATCGTCAGCGAGTGGCTTGACGGCACCCCCTTGTCGACCATCATCGCCAGCGGCTCCCAGCAGGCCCGCGATGAGGCAGCCTCGCGCTACCTGGAGTTCCTGATGGTCGGCCCCCAACGGGCCGGCTTGCTGCACGCCGATCCTCACCCCGGCAACTTCCGGCTGCTGCCCGACGGCCGCCTCGGCGTCCTCGACTTCGGTGCAGTCAACCGGTTGCCCCATGGCCTCCCGATCGAGATGGGCCAGCTGCTCACGGTGGCGTTGAAGGGCGACGCCGAGGGCTCCCTGGAGGGCCTGCGCCGTCAGGGGTTCGTGAAGGACTCGATCAACATCGACGCGGATGCCCTGCTGTCGTTCATCGGTCCGTTGATGGAGCCGCTGCGGACCGACACGTTCACGTTCTCACGGGCCTGGTTACGCTCGATGACGTTGCACATCAACGACCCCCGCCACCCCAACTTCGCGATGGGCCTCAAGCTGAACCTGCCGCCGGAGTACCTTCTGATTCACCGTGTGTGGCTCGGTGGCCTCGGGGTCCTCTGCCAGATCCAGGGCGAGGTGCCAGGCCGTGCGATCCTGGACCGCTGGCTCCCCGGTGCCGACCTCCCCCCCTTCGACCTCCTCACGCAAACCTAGCGACCGTGCGAGCGATCCCAAGCCAAACCTAGGGACCGGGCGGGCACTCCGAGGTTAAACCTAGGTGCGGTGCGGGATTTCAAGGTCAAACCAGGGGACTGCGCACCTTCTCATTCACCACCACCAGCTGGAGTCAAGCTTGCTCTCGATGCTGCGGAGGTGTTCGCGACTGCAACGGTCGCAGGTCCAGACATGGCGACCGTTCTCCACGCCGAGCGCCCAGGTACGGCGTGCGAGAGACTCGTCCTCCGCTCTGAGCCCACACGTCGCACAGACCGGCAATGCCGTCGCGTCGTCCATGCGCACAGTCTCCACCCGCGGGACCCTTTCGCACGGGATCTTCTCAACAATGAGGCTGAAGTTGTCCGAGCCGTCAACAGCACGGTTGGTGCTGCGCCAGTGGCATGCGGAGGACCGGGCGCCGTTCGCCGCGCTGAATGCCGACCCACTGGTGATGGCGCACTTCCCGGGCACGCTGACCCAAGCCGGGTCTGACGCCCTGATGGATCGCTGCGCCGGACAGCTTGAGCGTGAAGGCCACGGTCTGTGGGCCGTGCAGGCCAGGCCGAAGGCGACTTCGCCGGTTTCGTCGGTCTGTCAGCGCCCACCTGGGATGCGGCGTTCACTGCCTGCGCTGAGATCGGCTGGCGTCTTGCAAGGTCGGCCTGGGTTCACGGCCTTGCCAGCGAAGCCGCTGTGAGAGTTCAAAAAACTGCCTTCGTCGAGCTGAACTCGACGAAGTGGTCTCCTTCACGACGCCCCGCAACCTGCCTACACAACAGGTGACGCAGCGTATCGGCATCACGACCCTCTCGACGTGAACACCTGACCTCACAACTGTGAGGGCCAGCCGGCCCCGTCAACAGGTATCAGCTTTGTCGTGGTCGGGGAGCAGGTAGATGAAGCCGGGGCCCTCGTCCCGGAAAGGTATTCCCAGGGAGTCAAGGGCAGGCCGCCACGAGCCGGTCACAGCGGGATCCGATCCCTCGAAACCGTGGTCTGCAGTGAGCAGGAACGTCACCTGGTCGGTGATTCCCAACCCGTCCAGATGCTCCAGGAACGCCACAAGCCGCGAGTCCGAGTCGCGCAGGGAGTCGCGGGCGATGTCGCTGCGCGGACCGCCCGCGTGGTGGCCGGCGTCGCTGACGATGTTGGCCCACCAGGTCAGGGTGGGCGCGCAGTCAATGCTCCCCCAGAGCTGTCGCATCTGCTCCAGCCCGAGATCATCGACCTGGGTGCACCAAGAGTAGTAGGAGTCCTCAAGGTGAGCAGGTTCGTGCACATGGGCCGAGGAATGGGCATCCGGCAGCCGGTCACCCAGGCCGGCAGCCCCGGACGAGCTGCCACTGTCACGGATCATCGCCATCGTGGAGTAGTCGGCCCCACGGTCAACTGCCTCATCGACGCAGGCGGTTCGCGGCAAACCTGCCTGTGGAACAACGCCGTTCACCATCTCGAACACCGTGCGGACCGCAGGGCGCAGCCACTCGGCGCTGCGATGCCAGGTCGCGGAATTGTTGGGCACGACCTGCTCGCCTGTCGCCCGGTCAAAGAAGACGTTGCCAAGGACCCCATGACGGCCTGGCCCGAGACCGGTGAGGATCGAAGTGTGGTTGGTCAGGGTGACGCTCGGGAACTGCGCGATCGCTCCGCCGCGCAATGCCACGCCTTTGCTGATCAGCCGCGCGACGCCTGGCAGCTCGCCCGACTCGGCGAGGTGCAAGAGGTCGCCGCAGGGCGCTCCGTCCCACAGGATGCCGATCACCCTGGGCTTCGAAAGCAGCTCACCGCCGAGGTATGCCGTGAGCACCTGTCCGTCGAGCGGCTCACCGGCCGCGTCGCGTAGGCCCGTTTCGGGGACCCCCGCCATGGCAGCCAGGGTCGGAGCGACATCCACCAGCCTGGCGTGTTCGTCCACAGTTCCCCGCGTCGCAACTCCCCTGCCGGACAACAGCAGGGGCGCCCTGGACTGGATCACATCCAGCGAGCCGTGCTCGCCCACATGTCCGCCCTGCTCGGGGAAGAAGTGCCGGGGAGTGTGCACCACGGCCAGGTCAGGGCTGCGAGTCGGGTCGGCGAACAGCGAGAGGATCCGCGAGGCGGCATACGGGTAGGAGTTCTCCGACGAGGTGCCCGGTCCAGGGTGGGCGCACTCGCGGTCATAGGGAAGGAAGGCCATCGGGTCCTCGCTGGGGACAGGATCGTGCCCCTCGACAACCTGATGACGCCCGTCGGGGTGGAGCCGGACCTGCCCGACGTGGCTGGCAGCCACGGCCACCGGCCCCGCGGACGGGTCCGCCTCGACCCAGACGACGAGATCAACGACTGAAGCGAGGTCGGGCGAGGTCAGGGCCGCGACGAAAAGCTCGCGCCGGGTCGACACCTGCAACGGGGAGAGGGTGCTCACGACAACCGACCCTATCCGTCGCCGCGGAGGGCAGTCGGTTGTCGCGCATCCCGGCACTCAGCCGGCCGGACTCTCACGACGAGCCCGCCGGGCATCCAGCCTGATCCGCAGCGCACTACGCGTGCGGACCGGGGACTTGAGGGTTGGCCGAACCCGTGGTGTAGCACCACGCCAGGACCATCCCGAGTGACCGGCGAGCCCTCTACATCAGGCGGCAACCGGATTCTTGCGTGGACGACCGCGGGCTCGCTTGAGGGCGATGATCTCTCCCTGGACGAGGAGCTGGCCGCCCCAGACGCCCCATGGCTCCGCGCGACTCAGTGCGCCGGCCAGGCACTCGACCCGGACCGGGCATGCCCCGCACAGGGCCTTGGCAAACTCGACGTCAGCTGGGCTCTGCGCGAACCACAGCTCGGCGTCGGACTCCTGACACGGGATGTCAGAACCGGAGTCTTCGCTGTGCCCGTTGAGGTCAATGAACGCTGTGAGCTGCATCTTGTGTCATTTCTTTGGTCTCAGATCCCCTGTCACCAGGGGCGGTGTGCTCTTGTCTTTGGCGCGCGGCCCGCCGGGACAACACAAAAGCCGCGGATCCCGGATGTCGGGTTCCGCGGCCTGGAGGTGACCAGATCTGAAAAAGCTAGACCGGTGGTCTCCGGGAGCGGAGGTACGAGACATCTTTGGCAGCAGGTGCGTTGCTGGTGGCCGACGTGTGCATCGAGATGCAGGCTCCGCCGCGAACGTCGAAAGCCCGGTTGCGATCGACAGCGAGGGTGCGATCGGCAGCCTGCGGGGACGCGAAACGGACGCGGATGATCTGCGTCGTGCTCGTCGTGGTGATGGTCTTCACGGGGCCAACCTCCTCATCTGTTCTCGCAAATCCCGGACATGGTCGACTGGACCGGCTGGGCTGGACGTTGCCTCAGGTTAAGGCAATCCCGGGCCGTGTCGCAACGCATTTAAGTCCCGCGCCCGGACTTCAGTCCTGATATGGAGCCGGGACCTGTCAGTTTCGTTGCAACGAATGGCTTTTCATCGATAACGCGAGAATCTCTCTTTGCCAGAATCGCCAGCACGCCTTCGCCGTAGCGCTCGATCTTGCGAGCCCCGACTCCCGAGATCCTGGCCAGCTCTGCGGTGCCGGCGGGACGCCTCTCGGCGATTGCGGTCAAAGTGGCATCGGTGAAGACCACGTATGCCGGGACCTTGGCCTCACCCGCAACGGCCTGTCGCCAGGCGAGCAGCGCCTCGAACGTCTCCTCGTCATAGGTCGGCGGACACTCCTGGCAGCGCCCCACCTTGCGGGTCGCCGCGGTGTCCAGATTCTTACCGCATCCCCGGCAGGTGGACTGTTGCGCGACCTTCTGCCGCTTAAGTGCCTTGCCGGCAGCAGTGCCGTTGGCCCGCACCGTTGACCGCGCACCGTCGCCGAGGATGCTCGCGGTCTCAGCCAGGAAGCGCGACGGTCGCCTGCCGGCCCGACCGCCCGGGTTGCGGGACCCGGCCCAGGACAGCCGGAGCTCACGCCGGGCGCGGGTCAGCCCGACATACAGCAGGCGGCGTTCCTCCTGGATGGCCTCGGGCCCCTCCGCCATGCTGATCGGGATCAGGCCGTCGCTGCAGCCGACCAGGAAGACGCAGTCCCACTCCAGGCCCTTGGCCGCGTGCAGTGAGGCCAGCGTGACGCCCTCCACGGTCGGGGCATGCTGCGCCCTTGCGCGTTCGTCGAGCTCGGCGACCAGGTCGGTCAGTCGTGCGGACGGCTGGACCGCGACAAAGTTGTCGGCCAGGACCGCCAAGGCCTGAAGGGACTCCCAGCGATCACGCATAGCTCCGCCGGAGGTCGGCGCCCGGTGCGTCCAGCCTGCGCCGGCAATGACATCGCGGACCAGTTCGCCGAGCGGTTTGCTGCCGCCATCGGCTCGGGCTGCGCCACGCAACAGCAGGATCGCCCCGCGCACCTCCTTGCGAGCGAAGAACCGCTCCCCGCCGCGGACGAGACAGGCGACCTCAGCGTCCGCGAGCGCCGACTCATAGGCCTCGGACTGGGCGTTGGTCCGGAAGAGCACGGCGACCTGGCTGGCCGGGGTGCCTCCCGTGACCAGCGCCTTGATGGCCGCGGCCACCCCGGTTGCCTCAGCAGGATCGTCGCTGTACGCCGTGAGGCTCGGCGAGGGCCCGTCCGGCCCCTGCGCCCGAAGCTGGAGCACGTGGGTCGGGGGAACGCCCGCCTGCCCGTGACCGACCCGCACCAGGATGTTGGCGAGGGCGACGATCTGCGGCGTGGAACGATAGTTGCGCACCAGCTGGACCACCTCCGACTGCGGGTAGCGGAGCGGGAACTCGAGCAGGTGCCTGGGCGTGGCCCCGGTGAACGAGTAGATGGTCTGGGCGGCGTCCCCCACCACGCAGATGTCGTCGCGCTCACCCACCCACAGGTCCAGGAGCCGTTGCTGGAGAGCGTTGACGTCCTGGTACTCATCGACCACGAAGTGGCGGTACTGCGAGCGCACGGCCCGCGCGATGTCCTTGCGCTCCCCGAGAATGCCGACGGTCAGCAGCAGCACATCCTCGAAGTCGATGACCCCTCGCTCGGCTTTGACCTCCTCGTAGGTCTGCAGCAGGCGCGCCATCGCGGTCGCGTCCAGGCCCGCGGGGTCGCGGCCAGCGCGACCCGCGGCTGCGGCATACGTCTCGGGCGTGAGCATGCTGACCTTGGCCCACTCCACCTCGGCGGCCAGGTCACGGACGGCCGCCCGGTCGAGCTGAAGGCGCAGTCGTGAGCCGGCCTCGGCGACCACAGACGCTTTGTGCGGCAACACCTCTGGGGACGCCCCTCCGATCGCCTGGGGCCAGAAGTAGTGGAGCTGACGCAGGGCCGCGGCATGAAACGTCCGGGTCTGGACGCCTGGGACACCGAGCTCGCGCAGCCGGGTGCGCATCTCACCCGCGGCCCTTGCCGTGAACGTCACCGCAAGCACTCGCTGGGGCTGGTAGGCACCACTCAGCACGCCGTAGGCGATCCGGTGGGTAATGGCCCGGGTCTTGCCGGTCCCCGCGCCGGCCAGGACGCACATGGGCCCGCTCGGCGACGACGCCACCTGGCGCTGCTCGGGGTCGAGGGCATCGAGAACCTCGTCAGCGGTGGGCTTGCCGATGGGCTGGCGGGGCATGACAGACATTGGTTCAGATCCTCTCAGACGCCACTGTCAGGTCCGTTCCCGAAGGCTGCCGCCCCGTCCCGGGAAGCCTGTGCTCTCCCTCCGGGAAGGATATGAGGCTGGCCGCGGTTGATGGAGTAACCCACCACCTGAAGTTTGAGGAGATCTCGCATGTCCGCGGCCACCGCCCTACCCACTGCCGGAACCATCACCATGTTCAGCACGCCCTGGTGTGGCTACTGCCGAGGGCTCAAGTCCGCGCTGGACCGCGAGGGAATCGCCTACCACGAGGTCAACATCGAGCGGCATCAGGACGGCGCCGACTACGTGATGAGTGTCAACGGTGGCAATCAGACCGTGCCTACCGTGGTATTCCCGGACGGTACCGCCGCCACGAACCCGTCCCTGGCCGAGGTTCGACTGCGGCTGGCCTGATCTCGCCCCGGCGCGGCCCCGGTGCGCCTGCTGGGCCTCGCCTACATGCTGGCGTACTGCGGCCGATCGAGGCCGTAGACGTTCTCGACGTGCAGCCTGGCGACCAGGCGGCGCTCGACCACCATGGCTGCACGGTACCCGTCCCAATCGGGGTGGTCCTCCCCACGGACGGCACGGAATACGGCGACAAGCTCTTCTACGGTCTCGTCATCGGTGGCGAGAGCCACCGGGGACAGTTCGACGGTCCCCTCGAGTACGGCATACGTCCAGCCATCGGGGCTGCCGACAAAAATGGACGCGCGCGGGTCCCTGCGCAGGTTGCGGACCTTTGCCCCGCGATCGACCACGGAGATCCGGACCAGCTTCGTGGCAGGGTCGAAGGTGAAGTTGACCGTCGAGAGCTGAGGTCGTCCGTCGCACTTGATGGTGGCCATTGCGCCGATGTTTCGCGCGGAGATGAGCGCAATCAGAGTCATATCCAGGGTCGTATCCAGGGTCATGGTCCTCCTCTTCCTGCCGTGTGCAGAGAAGCTGCGGGACTTTCCGTCATCAACGGGTAAATATCTCAACGCATAACTTAGCATTTTCTTAAACTGGGACACTACCATCGTCAGGGAGACCCGATAACCCCTTGTGAGTCAGATCATGGACGGCTATCGCTGCGACCGGACGCTCGACTCGACGGTCTGGTCGATCGCCGCGCCATACCAGTGCTCGATCATCCGTCTGGCGATCGACACGGCGGGTGAGATACCAAAACGGCCGGCCAGCACCAGCTTCCCCAGGTCCGCACGACTGACCCAGAGCGCCTCGGCGATCTCGTCACGGTCCAGGTGCAGCGCGGTGTCAACGGCTCGCGCGGAGAAGCCCAACATCAACGAGGACGGGAACGGCCACGGCTGGTTGCCCAGGTACCGCACCTGCTCCACCACCACGCCCACCTCTTCGAACACCTCCCGCGCCACGGCCGCCTCAAGGGACTCCCCCGGCTCGACAAACCCGGCCAACACCGAGAGCCGACCCTCCGGCCAGTGCGGGCTGCGGGCCAGCAGCAACCGGTCGGAGGCGTCAGTCACCGCCATGATCACGGCAGGGTCCGTGCGGGGGTAGTGCTCCGTCCCCTCCTGCGGGCAACGGCGGGTCCAGCCGGCCTGGTCAGGCTCGGTGACCGCGCCACAGGAAGAGCAGTGACGATGTGAGGCATGCCAGTTGGCCAGCCCCTGCACCGTCGCGAACAAGCCCGCATCCCGGTCCGAGAGCAGGACACCGACCTCACGCAGGTTTCGCCACAGCGCGCTTTCGGACGGCTCCTGGGCCTCGCCGACCACCCCCACGTATGCCGTGTCGTCGGCGCCCTGTCCGAGGAAGAACGCCAGCCGGAACAGGTCCCGCTCATCGGGCTCGCGCAGGAACAGTGAAGTCTCACGATCCGACCCGATGACCTGCGCCCGTCCGGCAACGAACTCCAGCACGCGCGTCAGGGGGTCCTTGAGCAGGACAGACAAGAGATCGGGATCCCTGCGCCGCAGGCCGGCACGGTCCAGAGTTCCTCCCACGAGGGACAGATCACGCAAAGATTCCACAGAACGGCTCACGCCTTCCAGACTAAAGGGCGGTCTCGACATACGGTGTGGGGGTGACCCGCACTCCCCTCGCCCTTGCCGCCCTCGCCAGCGCAGCAGTGCCGGGACTGGACCCCGCATTCGTCGAAGGCGTCATCTCACTGCCCGGACACCAGTTCGACGTTGCTTTCATCAACGACACCCAGCACCGTCGTTGGGTGCTGCGCGCTCCGATGTCCGCCGCCGCCGGGGCTCAGATGGATGTCTCGGTGTCCCTGCTCGGACTGCTGGCGCGCAGGCTACCGTTCTCGGTGCCGACTCCGAAGGGCTTTGTCAGCCTCAGGGAAGGCGGCCGGGCCGTGGTCTACCCCTACATCACCGGGCGCCCGCTGAACTTCGCCCAGCTGCCCAGCGGACCGGGGATCGCCGCCGAGCTGGGCCGGGCGCTCGCGGCGCTGCACAACGTCGACCTGGTCCTGTGTGACGAGGCCGGGCTCACGTCGTACGACCCTGACACCTACCGCACCCGCCGGCTCGCGGACCTCGATCGGGCGGCGGCGACCGGGCACGTGCCAACCGGGTTGCTCTCCCGCTGGGAGCGGTCACTGGAGGAGGTCTCGCTGTGGCGGTTCGCGCCGACTCCCACTCACGGTGACCTGACCGGCGACGAGGTCCTGGCAGTTTTCGACGATGACACCGACGCCACAACGGGCCATGTCTGCGGACTCACCAGCTGGGAGAACGCCAAGGTTGCCGACCCCGCTGACGACTTTGCCACGCTGGTCACCCAGGCATCTCCCTCGGCTTTCGACTCGGTCCTGGAGGCCTATGCGGGGGCTCGGACGGATCAACCGGACAAGAACCTGGAACGCCGGGCCAGGCTGGCCGGTGAGCTGAAGCTGGTGGCTGAGCCCCTCACCGCGGTCGGCTCCGGGGACCAGGGCTGCGTTCAGGCGTGCGCCGAGAAGCTGCGGCAACTGGCTGCCGACACGGTCGACGAAAGGGGTACCAACACAGGCAGCGAGCCGTTGGCGTCAACCTCCCTGTCCGGGCGAACAGCTTCCCGCGACCCTCGTCTCACCGAGGCCCCGGGGATCCGGGATGTCGATGTCACCGAGACCATGAACGTCTCGAAGAAAGCCGAAGTCACCGAGACCATCGAGGTGTTGCCGGAATCTGAGATCACCGAACCCATCGAGGTACTGCGGGAACCCGAGATCACCGAAACCATCGAGGTACTGCGGGACGCAGTTGTCACCGGGGGCGACGAGGACACCGCTGCCGACCGCCACTTCGAGTCGACAGCTAACGAACGAGCCGTCAGGTAGCACGGCCAGATAGCCCGCAGTCTTACGCCGGAAGCGACCCCAGCACCGCGGCAAGCCGTTCCTCTGACAGCTCGGGGAACACGGTCTCACCCGTTGCCGCGTAGTAGAACGCTGCATCAACCTGCTCAAGGGCCAGCCCCCGCTGCCGGGCGAAGGCCAGCCGATAGGCCTCCAGCTGCAGTGACCGGACCCTGGCCTTGCCGCTTGAAGGTTTCGCGCCGGTCTTCCAGTCGACCACCGTGAATCCTCCATCAGGCCGTGGGAAGACAGCATCGATGCGACCCCGGATGGCCATCCCCGCCACAGTCGTCTCGATGGCGATCTCTATCGCTTCCGGACTGCGCCCGGACCAGTCACTGGCAAGGAATCGCTCCTTCATCATTGGCAGCTCCTCGTCATCAGCCGGATCCTCATCCGCGCTGCCGGGCAGGTCGAGCAGGTCAACGAACGCCGCCCGGGCAAAATGCTGCTCCACCCACACGTGGAAGGCCGTACCACGCCGGGCTGCCAGCGCCGGGGCAACGGGCATCGGCCGGCGAAGATCGCGAGCGAAGGCCATCGGGTCGCCGGCCAAGGACACCACCGCTGATGCGGACAGGTGCAAGGGGACCCGGACCTCGATGTCGCGGGGTCGGGCCGCCGAAGTGCGTTCGGACAGCAGCATCGCGAGCTCATGCTCGCGACCCACCACGCCCGGTCCCGGCAACTGGTCCTCCATGCCGAGCGGACGAGCGACGGGCGCCGGAACGCGCTTCTCCGCCGAACCCTGATCGTCCATCCCCGCCGAGCCCTGAGCGTCCATCCCCACCAAGCTGTGATCGCCCTGGAGTTCGATGTCCGCCATGGCAGCCGACACCGCTTCCACGGCTTCCCGGAGCCGTCCCCGCCGCCCAGCCATCGGATCTGCCGGCCAGATCGCGCTGACCGGCTCGCTCTGGCGCGGGTTGGCAGGCTTGGAGTCACCATCGGGCTCGGGCAGTGGAACCCAGGGCAGGGGTCGCAGGGCGAGGTCGGGATGCCCCACCAGCTCAGTCAGGAACCGCGAGGTGATCCGCGGGGTCGTGGGGTCGGCCCATACCGGCGCCGTCAGCAGCAGCTTCCGGCGGGCCCGGGTGAAGGCGACGTACGCCAGACGGCGCTCCTCGTCGATGCCGTGCTCACCTGCGGCGCTGATGAAGTCACTGATCTCACCCTTCAGGGCCAGCAGGTCGGGGGCCGATTTCCACCTCAGAACCGGTAGGCCGTCACGGTCCCCTCGCAGGTCGTACGGGACACCTGACAATCCGCCGATCCAGCCCTTGTCGGCCGGCGGACTCATCCTCCAGTGGCCATCCTTGAACGATGTCGTCGAGCTCGAGCGGGCCGGGAACGACCCCTCGACGAGCCCGGGGACAGCCACCACGTCCCATTCGAGCCCCTTTGCGGCATGGACGGTGAGCACCTGAACGGCATCGCTGGACACCTCGATGTACCCCTTGTCCAGCCCACGCTCCCGAGCCTGGGCGGCATCGAGCCAGGACAAGAACCCGCCCAAAGTCGGCCGGTCGGCGGAGCCGGAGAAATTGGCCGCAACGTCTGCAAACGCATCGAGGTGAGCCCGGGCTGTCGTCGGCGTGTGTTCTGGACGGGACAGCACCTCGATGTCGAGGCCGAGGGCCCGCTCGGCCTCACCGGCAAGGTCCGCCAGGGGTATTCCGGTCATCAAGCGCAGCGCCCGGATCGCCCGCCGCAGTCTGTGCAGGCGCAGCAGAGCCTCCGGCGAGATCCTTGAGCCGCCAGGTCCAGCCCATGCCGCGGACGGAAGCTCGTCCAGCGCCTCAACGATACTCAGCCGGTCGGCGCTGTCGGGCGCCTGATCCGTGACGTGGGGCCGTGCCGCACGGCATCGGGCCGCCTGCCGCCGTTGCAGGATCCTGGACCAGACCGCCAGCCCCTCAAGGTCGGCCGCGCCCAACCGGCACCAGGGACCAGTCAGCAGCCGCATCAGCTGGTCACCGCGAGTCGGGTCCTGGACCACCCAGAGCAGAGCCACGATGTCCGAGACCTCCGGCGTTCCGAGCAGACCACCAAGCCCCACGACCTCCACGGGCAGTCCGGCGCCCTCGAGGGCGTCGATCACCGCGCCGAACTGGGAACGCTTGCGACACAGCACGGCCGCCGACGTCCCGGTGGGGCGGCCTCGGGCGTCCAGCCAGTGGTGGGCGATCCAGTCGGCCAGGTGCGCCGCCTCGGCCTCGGTGGTCAGCAGCCGGGCCGCAAGTACCTGCCCGGTACCGGCTTCGGACCGGGGACGCAGTACCTCGACGTCAACTCTCGACCTGGCCCGCAGCGGGCCCGAAGTGATGTTGGCCGCCAACAGGATCGCGTCGTCATTGCGCCAGCTTGTCGACAGCGGCAGCACCTGCGCGTCACCGGCCGAATCGGCAAACTCGTGCGGAAAGCGGGTCAGGGTCGTCGCACTTGCCCCGCGCCAACCGTAGATGGACTGGTTGGGGTCGCCCACTGCGGTGACCGGCACGAGCTCACCATCAGCGACGAAGAGATGCCTCAACAGCACCAGCTGTGCCTCACTGGTGTCCTGGAACTCATCCAGGAGGACGGCCCGAAACCGCTGGCGCTCGCCGGCACCGATGTCGGAGAACCGCTGCGACAGGGTGGCCGCCAAAGCCATCTGGTCGGCGAAGTCCAGCGCATCCCGGCTGCGCTTGAGATTAAGGTATCCCTCGACCAGCGGCAGCACCTGACGGCGGGCTCTCAGCGCGCCCAGGGCATCGGCCACCGGCCTGGGCAGGGCCCGAGCCCGGCTGGCCCCCTTGGGCAGTCCGGCGACCCTGTTCTCGAACCGGTCGATCACGGCACGCAGATCCGCGGGCGACAACAGGTGCTCGGCCATCTCACCGGCAAGATCGACCACGGCGTTGATGATGGTTGAGGCCGCGAACGGGACGTCGTCCATCGGCCCGTCGTGACGCTCCACCGCCTCTGCCGCGAGCTGCCAGGCGGCCGCCTCGGAAAGCAGGCGCGACTCGGGCTCCACCCCCAGGCGCAACCCATGCTCGCGGACAAGTCGCCCCGCGTACGAGTGGTAGGTAGAGACCGTCGGCGTCCCACCCAGGACCTCGGCGCCGTCCTGCTCCTGGGCTGGGGTCCACATCCCGACGTGACGCAGCCGGCGCAGGCGTCGCCCGATGCGCTCGGCAAGCTCGGTGGCCGCCTTGCGGGTGAAGGTGAGCCCCAGGACCTGGTCGGGCTCGACCTGACCGTTGGCCACCAGCCAGACGACCCTCGAGGCCATGGTCTCGGTCTTGCCCGACCCCGCACCGGCGACAACCAGCAGCGGACGCATCGGCGCCTCGATGACGGCGCGCTGCTCGGCTGTAGGTGCCGGGTTGCCCAGGGCGTCTGCGATCGCCTGAGCGGAATACCGCATGGTGGGAAGCCGCGCTGGAGCCTGCACTCAGATCACCCGGCCCGCCGGCTGGGCCGGGCAGCTCGAGCTGACCGCGCAAAACGTGCACATCGGGCCGATGGTGGCGCGGAAGTTGCTGCCGGCCATGCCCTCGGCCGTGTCCGACACCAGGAGCTCCGCCCACTTCGGATCATCATCGGTCGACAACGGCCCCTGCTGCTGCAGGGTCGTCCTGACACCGGCAGCCTTGCCCACCTGCAGCAGGGCAGCCCCGGCTGAGACGATGCCATGGTCGGCGAAGGCGCCATGCTCCACCGCGCTCTGGTAGGCGCCGAGCTGGGCGTTACGGACCAGCTCGGCGCTCGTGGGCTTGGCCGAGCCGGTCTTCAGGTCGACCACCCGCAGAGCCCCGTTGGAGTGGCGTTCCAGCCGGTCGACCCGGCCCTTCAGCACCGCCCGCCCGAACACGACCTCCATGTCCAGCTCAGCACCGATCCGTTCCCAGCCGCCGGTTTTCGACTCCTCGAAATAGCGCGCCAGCCGGGCCACCATGGTGTGCGCCTCGGACTGCTGCCGGCGCGACAGCCACCCGCCCGGCAAACCCAGCCGGCCCCAGCGGAGGTCGACCTCCGCGCGCATGGTCGCCTCGTCAGCGTCGCCCAGGTCGGCGGCGATGTCGTGGATGAGGGTGCCGATGTTGGCTGCTCCGACGCTCGGACCATCCCCGCCACAGGTCGACAGGAGCCACCGCAGGCTGCAGTCGCCATAGCTCTCGATGCGTGAAGGAGACACCGTCACGCTCGTGCCCTCAGCCCGTAGGGGGCGAACATCGCTCAGGGAGGTCAGGGCCCACCATGAGGCCGGGTCGGCGCCCGCGACGCCTGCCACCGCCAGCCGGGCGAGCTGCCTCGCCGCTGTATGCCGCTCGCCGGCCGTCGCGCCCACGACCACCTCGCGACGCAGCCCAGCCACCAGCCCGGTCAGCGTCATCGGGCGCGGCACCTCGCTGAAGGACCTCAGCTCCTGCCCCGAATCGGTCTCGTCCGGCGGGTCGACGATGTCGAGGTAGGCCGACGGCTGCTCGTCGTCGCTTCGCACGGCGGTGACCAGGAGCCGCTGCGACGCACGGCTCACGGCGACCAGAAAGAGCCGCGTCTCGTCATAGCGGACCGCCGCCTGGGCGCCGCGCAAGGAGTGCCCGCGGCCGGTGATGACGTCGACCAGGTGCTCCGAGCCCAGCAGGGACCCACGCAGCCGAAGGTCGGGCCAGACCCCCTCCTGAACGCCCGCGACCACGACGAACCGCCACTGCCGTCCGGCCGCGCCGGCAGGGGTCAGCAACGAGACCGCGTCATGGCTGGGGGCACGGGCCACCAGGGTGTCGCCGGCGACGTCCTGCCCCCGCAGGTGCTCCAGAAACCCGCGCGGCCCCATCTGGGGCAAGCCGTCGACATACTTCGCCGCGACATCGAACAGGGCGACCACGGCATCTAGGTGCCGATCGGCGCGGGCACCCTGCAGCCCGCCAGCAAGTGCCACCCTGCGCCAGCTCTCAGCCAGCCCGGTCGCGTCCCACAGAGCCCACAAGACGCTCTCGGCACTCACTCCCGGCGCGAAGCGCGAGTCATCAGGGCCGTGGGAGCCGGGGATGGTCCGTGCCGCTCGCACCCCGGCGGCGATCGCCGCGGCAACCCGACGCGCCGGCGCGCCCTCAGACCCGAGCGTTCCCAACGTATCCGGCGACACGAGCCCCTCAGCAAGGAGCTCGTCGCTGGTGCGCCCGCCGCCACTGTCGAGCTCGTCACGGCGCAGGGCCCGGCGCAGCCGCCGCAGCCCCACGGCGTCGGCCCCGCCGATCGGGGACAGGACCGCATCGACAGCAGTCTGGGGGTCGATCGGATCCGACCGCCCGCTCGCCACGTTGAGGGCCACCTCAAGCAGCGCGAGCAGCGGACGGACCGCCACCTCATCCCGGACCGGGACCTCGGTGAACGGCACCGCCACGGGCACGCCAGCTGCCATGAGAACCCGACGCAAGGTGCTGGTGCGTCCCTGACCCCTGACGATCACAGCCATCTCGGACCACGGCATGTCGTCCAGCAGGTGAGCGGCCCGAAGCTCAGAGGCGATCAGCGCTGCCTCCTGCGACGTCGCCCGCAGGAGCCGGACATCGACGCGACCGCCCTCACCGCCATGCTCAGGCTCACGATGGACTCCCCCGGCCATCGCGCCGATGCGCCGGGTCACCCGGTGGCCCACCTCACCCAGGGCGCGGGGCTGCCGATGCGAGGTGACAAGCGTGATGGTCTGGCCGACGCCGAATCTCGAGTGGTCCGCCCCAAGGATGGACGGGTCAGCACCGCGGAAGGTCTGGACTGCGACGTCCGGGTCGCCAAGGAGGACGAGCTCGATGTGCGGTTGTCGGACCACCTGCAGGAGCCGTGCTGCGGCTGGCGTGAGCTCCTGGGCATCGTCGACCACGATCAGGCGAAGCCCGGACGCCAGACGCTTCGCAGCCGCCGGATCAGCCTCGAGCAGATCGGCCGCCGCGCCCAGGATCGACGCCGGATCGTAGGAACCGGGACGGGACAGGGCTGTGACCTCGTCGTACTCGGCCAGAACCTGTGCGGCCGCAACCCAGTCGGGCCGATCATGGGCCAGGCCCAGGGCCGCGAGACCGCTTGCATCAAGGCCGCGCTCGACAGCTCGCATGAGAAGATCCCGCAGCTCGGTGCGAAACCCCCTGGTGGGCAACGCGGCTCGCATGTGCTCGGGCCAGTCCGGGACCTTGCCCTCGCTGCAGGCGTGCCCCGCCAGAAGCTCCCGCAGAATGACGTCCTGCTCAGGTCCGCTGAGCAGCCGGGGAGTCGGATCCCCGCGAAGGGCCGCAGCCTGGCGAAGGATGCCGAAACCGAGCGCCTGGTGCGTGCGGGCGAGAGGTTCTGTCGTCGTGCCACCGATCCGGGCACCGA
The DNA here is from genome assembly GCA_014377705.1 of Dermatophilaceae bacterium. Lineage (GTDB taxonomy): Bacteria > Actinomycetota > Actinomycetes > Actinomycetales > Dermatophilaceae > UBA4719. Next base: position 743 of record JACMPC010000203.1, on the reverse strand, counting down.
TCCGCTCACGCAGATCTGCGGCCGCGGTCCTGCCAGCGGTGAGGATCAGGCACTGGTCGGGCGAGATCCCGCCGTGGCGGACCCGCTCGACCACGACCTCGATGGCCGTGAAGGTCTTGCCCGTCCCCGGAGCGCCCAGGACGCGTAGCACCGATCCGCTGATGGCGTCCTGATGCCGGGCAGCCGAGACGTCGTGGCGCTGGGCGGTTGTGCGGTGGGCGGTTGTGCGGTGGGCGATCACGGCAGCCTGGGCCTCGTCCGGGCTCGAAGCCCGGGTGAGTAGTTCTGGAGCCCTTCGCAATGTCAGCACCGGCAGAGTCCATCACAACCTACCGACACCGCCACCGAGTCAATGACCGCGGTGACCGCAGTGACCGCTGTGACTTGGTCAGTGAAGAAGGCAGGGACCAAGGCAGCGACCCAGGCAGCGACCCAGGACACACCAATGCCCTGGCCAATGGCCAGGGCACCAATGCTGCAGATCAGGTCCTACACGTTCACATTCTGAAAACTGAGATCAGAGCGGACGGATGTTCTCCGCCTGCGGGCCCTTCGGGCCCTGGGTGATGTCGAACTCAACCTTCTGGTTCTCGTCGAGCGAGCGGTACCCGCTGCTGGCGATGGCCGAGTAGTGCGCGAACACGTCGGCACTGCCGTCTTCGGGAGCAATGAAGCCGAAGCCCTTTTCAGCGTTGAACCACTTCACGGTGCCAGTTGCCATAATCTTTTTTCCTCCAAGAGCG
>JACMPC010000202.1 GCA_014377705.1 Dermatophilaceae bacterium | reverse complement strand
TTTTTGCGGACACCGAGCGGCGCAACTCCGAGGACTACCTGCCCATCGGCGACGTGATGGAACGCACCATTGACGAGATCGAGGCGTCCTCCGCGCGCGATGGCTCGATGCTCGGCATTCCCACGGGCTTCCGGGAACTCGACGAACTCACCGGTGGCTTCCAGAAGGGCCAGATGGTGGTCATCGCGGCGCGACCCGCGATCGGTAAGTCGACTCTGGGCCTAGACATCTGCCGCGCGGCCGCGATTGGCGCAGGCAAGGCGTCGGTCATCTTCTCGCTGGAAATGAGCCGCGAAGAGATCACCAAGCGCCTGCTGTCGGCGGAATCCAACGTCAAACTGTCCAAGCTCACCAAGGGCCCCATGGGTCCGAACGACTGGGAGCGCCTCGCGCAGACGGCTGCCACCATCTCCAAGGCGCCGCTGTTCATCGACGACAGCCCCAACATGTCGCTCATGGAGATCCGCGCGAAGTGCCGCCGGCTCAAGCAGCGAAACAACCTGCGTCTGGTGATCATCGACTACCTGCAGCTGATGAGCTCTGGCAAGCGGGTCGAGAGCCGACAGCAGGAGGTTGCGGAGTTCTCCCGCGCCCTCAAGCTCCTGGCCAAGGAGCTTGAGGTCCCCGTCATCGCCATCTCGCAGCTGAACCGTGGCAGCGAGCAGCGCACCGACAAGAGGCCGCAGATGAGCGACCTTCGTGAGTCGGGCTGTCTGACTGCCGACGCACGGATCCTGAGGGCGGACACCGGCGCCGAGACGTCAATGGGTGAGCTGTTCGCGCAGGGCGCTGCTGATGTTCCGGTGTGGGCGCTCGACGACTCGCTGCGTTACGTGCGAAGGCATTTGACCCACGTGTTCCCGACCGGGGTCAAACCGGTCTTCCGACTGAAGCTGGCATCAGGCAAGACGATCCGTGCGACCGAGAACCACCCGTTTCTCGCTTACGAGGGGTGGACCCAGCTGGGAGACCTCCGCACCGGCTCGCGCATTGCGGTGCCGCGCCATGTGCCGGCGCCGCACGAGCTCAAAGACTGGGAGGACGACGAGGTCACCCTCCTCGCTTACAGCCTCAGCGGTACGGCGGGTAACCCCGTTCCTGAGGGGGTGTGCCACTCGCCCAAGCCTCAGATCGGCCTCTTCATCAAGCACCTGTGGGCGCTGGACGGCTCGATCCGCCGCCACCGTTCTGCCGAAGGCGGACGTATCTATCTCACGTCGCAGTCGCGCCGGCTTCTCGATGACGTCTCGCGTCTCTTGTTGCGGTTCGGCATCTCGTGCCGGATTCGCAATGCCAAGAATGGTTTCACGCTCGATGTCATCGGTGTGGACGACCAGAGGCGGTTTCTCCAGGAGATCGACGCTCATGGTGAACGGACTCCTGAAGGGTTGGCGCTGCTGGACATCGTTCGTACCCGGTCGGGCAACAGGTCAGGGGCTGAGACGTCGGCGCCGGTGTGGGGGCGTGTTTCTGAGGTGATGACAGCGGCCGACATCGCCCCGCACAACGATGAACACGATGTCCGACATCATGATGGACGGCAGAGTCTGGGTCAGGTCGTTCAGGTGCTGGATGAGGCTGACCTGGACCTTGAAGCCGTCAACGACGTGCTGTGGGACTCGGTTGTGTCCATTGAGCCCGACGGCGTTGAAGCGGTGTACGACGCAACAGTCTTGGGTGCCCACAACTTCATCGCCAATGGCATCGCCGTCCATAACAGCATCGAGCAGGATGCCGACATGGTGATTCTGCTTCACCGCGAGTCGATGTATGAGCGTGAGTCACCCCGCGAAGGCGAAGCGGACCTCATCGTCGCCAAGCATCGCAACGGTCCGACTGACACGATCACCGTGGCATTCCAGGGGCACTACTCCCGCTTCACGAACATGGCCACCAACTTCTAGCTCTAGCCGGGCGACCATCCGCGGGACGACGTGGCGTGCCTCGGCCACCCGTCTGAGGAGCACGGGACTAGACGATGGGCTCGATGCGTTGTGACGGGACATGACGTCAATCGAAACCAACGCTCTGAACCTCAACGACATCCCGCTCGTCACCATTGACGGGGAGCCGACCTCCCTGGCCCGGTACGCCGACAAGGTCAAGCTCATCGTCAATGTCGCCTCGCGCTGCGGGCTGACTCCCCAGTACGAGAAGCTCGAGGAGCTGCAGAAGACGTATCGCGAACGCGGTTTCACGGTGCTGGGCTTCCCGAGCAACCAGTTCCTGCAGGAGCTCGGCAGCCCCGAGGCCATCGCGCAGTTCTGTTCGACGACTTACGGCGTCACCTTCCCGATGTTCGAGAAGGTCAAGGTGAACGGACGTTCTCAGCACCCGCTCTATGCCGAGCTGACCAAGACAACGGATGCCGCAGGGAAGGCCGGCAAGGTGAAGTGGAATTTCGAGAAGTTCCTTGTCACCCCCAAGGGAGAGGTGAGCCGGTTCCGTCCGACGGTGCAGCCGGATGCCCCCGAGATACTCGCGCTGATCGAGCGCTCGCTGCCGGCAGACGTGTGACTTCTTCCGTTGGTCTGTCGCCTGTCACGGTGAGCACGGCAGGATCAAACCCTTAGGCACGACCCTGAACCTGCTGTCCGGTGGCAGGGCCTGGCCCCCCGGCTGGAACGAGGAGGAGTCCCGCGAGCTGGGCATGCCGTTCCCCTGGACGTCCGAGCGGTTCGAGCGTCTGGAGGAGGCGCTTCAGATCGCGCTGCAGGAGGTGGCCGGCTACGACTCGCCATACCAGGGGAAGCACCCCGCCTGGCGGCGGCGACGGGCCGGTGGGATCCGGAGGCCGCTCAGGGAGCGGTCAGCCAGGGATTGCTGCCGTCGCTGAAAGGGCCTTGCAGAGCTTGGTGAGGTATGCCTACCAGCTCAGGGTGTGGCAGCTCTGGCGCACTCGATGGCTTGCGCGTCATAATCTTCGGATCTGCACCGCATGTCAGACCTCTCCCACGGACGCGAACCGGAGGCATATGCCATGAGTCACCAGCCCCTCTCCTGCATTCTCTCCCCCGACCTGCTCCACAAGCTTGCACTGGACACCACTGCCAAGCACCGGTCTACCATCCTGAACACTCTCGAGCTGGACCAGAGCTTCCGTCTGCGCCGCGCTGAGCTCGCGGCCCGGCAGGTCGTCCGGCCCCTCGGCTCGATGTCTGCGGGAGTGGGCGGTTCTCCGAACCGCAGCATCTACGACCAGCGACACTCGACGGAAAATGCCCCCGGAACTTTGGTGCGCAAGGAGGGCCAGGGGCCGGTCAAGGACGTCTCGATCAACCAGGCCTATGACGGCTTCGGGTTCACCTACAAGCTGTACTGGGACATCTTCCACCGGGACTCCATCGACGACCAGGGGATGCCCATCGAGGGTCTGGTCCACTACGGGGACGCGTACGACAACGCGTTCTGGGACGGCGCCGGTCACATGTTCTTCGGTGACGGTGACGGCCAGCTGCTGACCGACACCACCAAGGGGCTGGACGTCATCGGTCATGAGCTCACTCACGGAGTCACCCAGCACGAGGCCAATTTGACCTACTCGGGCCAGTCTGGGGCGTTGAACGAGAGCCTCTCGGACGTGTTCGGATCGCTGGTCAAGCAGTACCACCTCAAGCAGACGGCAGCGAAGGCCGACTGGTTGATCGGGAAGGACATCGTCGGCCCTCAGCTCGCTCCCGCCCTGCGGTCCATGAAGGCTCCCGGCACGGCAAACCAGTACGACGACCAGCCGGCCGACATGGATCACTACGTTCACACCAGCAAGGACAACGGTGGCGTGCACACCAACTCCGGCATCCCCAACCACGCGTTCTACGTCACGGCTACCACTCTTGGCGGCAAGGCGTGGATGGCGCCGGGCAACATCTGGTACGACACATTGCTGGATTCGAAGGTGACGCCCAGGACCACGTTCACCTTGTTTGCCGCGGTGACCCTGCGGCACGCCCGGTCGAGGTACGGGACCACCAGCAAGGAAGCCCAGGCCGTGCAGGCGGGCTGGAACGCCGTCAAGGTCCGAGCCCGCTGAGGTGAGAGTGAAACTTGTCCGCAGCGGCGGTCTCGGCGGGCTGGAGATGGTCGCGACGGTCGATGCCGCGGACCTTCCCACCGATCAGCAGGACGTCGCCTCCACGCTGCTCGCGCAGGATCTTCGCGGGCCGGGCACGAGCCGCCCGGGCGGAGCCGACCAGTTCAGCTACCAGCTCGAGATCCAGCACGATGGCCACACCGTGCTGCGGCACTGGGATGAGCCTGAAGTGCCCGAGACGGTGCGACCGCTGCTGACATCGCTCACGCGTCAGGCCAAACCCTCTCGCTGACCCCGGGTCGCCAACGAGCGCACGCTGATCGCAGCGTGCGCTCGTTGCTGTCGCGCTGGCGTAGCCGTGACCCAGTTTTCAACCTGGGTGTCACTGATCGGATGGAACGCCTCCCTGAGCGGGAATATACCCGCGTGGGGTATAGTTCCATCACAATAGACATACCCCCACCGGGTACAAGGAGTGAAGATCGTGGATGCTACTGATCAGGACGCCATCCAATCGGACATCATCCGGCTGGACGGCGCGGACCCGAGCACAGGCCCGGAGCCGGCCGAGCCCGGCTACCACTCGAACAAGGACGCCCACCTGTTGCGGCTGCGCCGGATCGAGGGGCAGGTCCGCGGGGTTCAGCGCATGGTGGAGGAAGATACGTACTGCATCGACGTGCTCACCCAGATCTCGGCGGCCACCAAGGCGCTGGAGGCAGTGGCCCTGGGCCTGCTCGACGAGCACCTGCGGCATTGTGTCGCCCATGCCATCCAGGCAGGGGGCGCACCGGCAGAGGACAAGCTCACGGAGGCCTCGGCGGCGATAGCGCGGCTGGTGCGTTCCTGAGTCAGCATCGAGGCCATCGTCAAAGACAGCAGTCAAGAGCGAAAGCATTAAGAGCGACAGCATTCAATGAGCCACAGCAGTCAAGAGCGACACCAACCAAGAGAACCATCACCAAGGAGCACCATGAGCACCCAGACCTTCCCCGTCACCGGACTGACCTGCCAGCACTGCGTCGGCGCAGTCACCAGCGAGCTGAGCGTGCTGGCCGGCGTCACAGACGTGAAGATCGACCTGGTCGTCGAGGGCACCTCGACCCTGACCGTCACAGCCGACCAGGAGCTTAGCGACGACGAGGTGGCCCTTGCCCTGGACGAGGCGGGCGACTACAAGCTGGTATCCAGCTGACCCCCACTGACGTCCGCCATTAACGTCCCCCACTGAAGTCCGCACTGACGTCCCCCACTGACGTCTTCCACCTGACGCGAGGAATCCCATGACTGCCACAGCTGATCAGCTTTCCGAGGACCGAAGTGTCGAGCTGGTCATCGGTGGGATGACCTGTGCGTCCTGCGCAGCCCGGATCGAGAAGAAGCTGAACAAGGTCGAT
>JACMPC010000201.1 GCA_014377705.1 Dermatophilaceae bacterium | reverse complement strand
GGGTGAGTGCCGTCGACGGTGTCGGGACCGGAGGCGAGGGCGGCACGATGTCAGCTGAAACCGTCCGAGTCGTTGCCACCGCCTGTCCCTGTGCCGCGGTGACTGTCGCGGTGCTCACGACGCCTGCTCCCAGCAAGGCGGCCAGAGTGGTCGCGAGCAGGCGTTCATGTCCGGTCAGCACCCGGACATCCTGAGCCATCCCGGGCGGCTCTGTCAGGCGCTTCAGGCCACCCATCGGTGTACTACCCTCAGGTTTCGTCGCCGGTCCGCCGGCACGGTCCCCCGTAGCTCAATTGGCAGAGCATGCGACTGTTAATCGCAGGGTTTCTGGTTCAAGTCCAGACGGGGGAGCTTCAACTCTAGGTCGCTGACCTGCAGGAATGGCCCCAGATGGCCGAGCACTCAAGCCGCTTGGCCCCGGCGGTGGGCACGGAGTGGGCACGCCGTCCGACTCCACAGCCGCAGCGGCGGGCCTGGGCCCCTGGGTGAGCGGCCGAGCCTTGCGGGGGATCCCGGCGGATCTGGCTTCGCTGGAGGCTCTAGCCAGAACGGGCAGAACGTGGAGATAGGTGTCGGCGGTGATGGCCAGCTGCGAGTGACCCAACCGCTTGCTCACCTCGACCAGAGACTCGCCTGCCGCCAAGCCCAGCGAGGCGCTGGTGTGCCGGAGGTCGTGCAGTCTGATCTGCGGGAAGCCGCCAGCCTCGCAGGAACGAGCGAACAACCGGGTGATGTACTGCGGCTGCAGGCCATGTCCGTCCTCCCGGGTGAAGACCAGACCACTCTCGACCCAGGCGTCGGCTCCCCAGGCGATCTGTGCCTCGCAGCGGCGTTCCCACTGGCGGCGCAGCACCTCAATCGTGCCCCGATCGAGACTGAGCCTGCGAGCGCCAGCCTTGGTCTTCGGTGTCCCATCCAGGATCTGGCGACCAAGTTGGGTGCGCTGCACCGCGATTGAGATCACGCCGTTCTCTAAGTCGACGTCTGCCCAGCGCAGGCCAGCGGCTTCGCCTCGCCGCAGGCCGAAGGAGGCGACCAGGTGCCACAGCGGCCCATGTAGGTCGTCGGCGGTGCTGTCCAGGAAGCGGCCCGTCGTGGCGGCGTCCCACACATGCACTGTTGGCCTGGTGTGCGCCTCGACCTCGACGAGAGCGGCCGGATTGAGATGGATCAGTTGTCGCTTCACGGCGACGTTTAGGGCCGCCCGCAGAGTCGTCTTCAACCGGCCGATGAGAGCGGGGGATACCGGATCACCCCGACCGTCCACACCGGCCCTAATCCTCGCGAAGGCTTGCTGAATATCGCCGACGCGCAGCTCGTCCAACCTCATCTGCCCCAGCTGCGGCCGCAGGTATCGATCCACTGCCACCCGGTAGAACACGACGGAGGCGGGCCGGAGGTTGACACGGCCCTCAAGCCACTGGTCGAGGTACGTCCCTACGGTCAACTTGCTGCGGTCCACGTAGGTGCCACGGCCGACCTGCGACAGGGCATCTGTCAAGGCCTTCCGGGCCTCCTTCTCGCTGCTGAAACCACCCTGTTTGACCTGACGGCGCCGTCCATCCCCAGTTGGGGGCAGGTCATGCCGGAAATACCACGAGCCATGATCGCGCCGACAATTCCCCGGGGTTCCATCGGACCTGCGAGGAAGCGAGTCCGCCGGGCACTTGCACCGCTTGAACGTCTGACCCCTCATCGGTTGCCTCCGTGTCAGCCTCCGGCCAGCTTCCATGATGCACGAGTCTCGGTGGCTGTGAGCAAGTCCGCGAGGGTTTGACGCTGCCGAGTTCGAACACCTGTCGGCGTTCCCGTCTCGTGAAAATCGCTCATAACCCAGAGGTCGCAGGTTCAAATCCTGCCCCCGCTACAGATAAAAGTGCAGGTCAGAGGCCCCGCCACCGGAGACGGTGGGCGGGGCCTTCTGCGTCGATGGCAGCAGAATGGCAGCAGCAGGCGGCACCGCCCTCTGCCTACGTAGACCATCGGAACCCACCCGAACAGCCGGAACAGCCCCGCCGGCGACCGACCGGCGGCGCATGTCCAGACCCGTCCCGGCCCTGCGGATTAAGAGTCGAGCGGGACCCGGCTGTCCATCGTGTTCGGCGTCGTGCCGGCAGGTCCTGAGCGTGAGTCCGCAGGTCTCGGGCTGTCCACGTGCCCCGCAGGGGTCAAGCTTGGCTGAGGCTGAACACTTTCTGAACACGTGATCTTGCTCGTAGGGGAGTCGCGGGCGGTGCTCCCGGGGCGTTCGAGAGGCGACCACCCGCCTGATCGGAGCGGTCCTCGCCGAGCTTCACCACGAGTGGATCGAAGGCCGCCGCTACTTCGGCCTGGAAGTCCTGCAACGGTCCCTCACCCCGCAGAACACCCCGCCACCCAGGAAGTGAGCGAGCCAAGGACAGCCACGGCGATCAGCGGCTGACCGGGAGTGGAAGGCGGCCGCTAGCTCTCCGACATTGGGCATGTCACGACGGTAGGGGCGGCCCGGGAACGGCACCTACAAGTCGTGAAGCGGTAATCCGAGTCGTGCCGCGATGCTGTGGGCCTCAGCCTCGTACTTCGACTGCCGGCCCGGCAGTGCCGTGGCGTGCATCGGCTTTCGTTTCGCCTGCACCTCGACGGCAAGACAGATGAAGTTGGGGTTCGCCCAGTAAGAGAACGGCGCGACCCGCTGTGCCTCGCCGCGTGTCACGGACGCACTGCCGTAGAAGTTGCGGACAGTCAGCCGGTCAACGCCCGCGACCACGCATGTCCGACTCGCTCGGAGCCAGGCCAGCATGTAGCCAAGCACCGCCCCGCCCAAGGACCAGTAGGAGCCGTCGGTGGCGGCGAGCGTCAGCAGCAGGGCCAGGAAGATGACCGGGAATCCGACGCCGAGGGCGATGACCGCTGCTCGGCGCGCCGTAGGGCGCACCACCGCAACTGCGTTCACAAACCAAGGCTAGTCCCGGCTCGCACAGCTCAGGGTGGGCTCAGGAACGGCACCTACTACTCGATGGTCCGGACCCGACTCAGTTCGTAGGCGACAAGCGCGGTCACGAAGGCTGCCCGCCGAACCTCGTCCCACGTGGGCGCTGGCTGGGCCTTATCAGCCTCATCGCGCAAGTGGTTGAGTCGGTGGTCGAGCCGTAGTACGACTCTCGCCAGCTCGGTGAGTTGCACAAGAACCACCCGCTCACGCTCACTCAGAGACCGGTCGGAGAGATGCGCCTGCAGGCGTGCAATGGGCTTTTCCTG
>JACMPC010000023.1 GCA_014377705.1 Dermatophilaceae bacterium | reverse complement strand
CGAAGCTTCGCCGAGCTGTACCGGGACGTCAGCAGCGGAGTGGTCCGCATCCAGGCGACCACCTATGACGGCGGCGGTGTCGGCACGGGGTTCCTCATCGCACCAGACCTGGTGGCCACCGTCGCCCACGTGGTGAACCAGTCATCGGCGCTGAACCTCACGGTCGGTGACAAGGGCGCCGGATGCACCACCAACGGTGTGGTCGTGGGCATCGATCACTCGGCGGATGTTGCCCTGGTGCGGTTGAACCACCAGGTTCAAGGACACGTGTTCATCATGGCGGACGAGGCTCCGCGGGTCGGTCAGGAGGTCGCCGCCATCGGCTTCCCGGCGGGCGACCCGATGACTCTCACCCGCGGGACTGTCTCGGGGCTGGACCGGACCATCCCGATCGAGGTGGTTCAGCGCGGCGGACTAATCGAGACGGACGCCGCCATCAATCCGGGCAACTCCGGCGGGCCGCTGCTGAGTGCCGATAGTCAGGTCTTCGGACTCGTCGATGCCAAGAACATGGCCGCAGAGGGCATCGCCTTTGCCGTCGCCCCATTGTCCACCCCCTGCTTGCGAGCTGGGTCGACAACACCAGCTCCGCGATCACGGTGCCTTCCACCGATCCGGAGGGCCCGCTGCAGGGACGGGACCTCACTCCCTTGGTACCCGGCTCCCCCGACGCCACCACCCAGTCGGTCGCGAACGTCTTCAAGAAGTACTTCGGAGGCATCAACTCGGCGAACTACGAGCAGGCGTGGCGGACGCTGAGTCCGAAGCTCAGGGGGCCCTCCTGGTCATCGTTCGCCAAGGGGACCTCCACCTCCTATGGCACCCAGGTTGCGATCTCGTCGGTAGCCCCTGGACCCGGCGAGTCGGTGACCGCACATGTAACCTTCACGAGTGTGCAGTCACCTGAGAAAGGTCCGGACGGGGATACCTGCGACAACTGGGATCTGGACTGCACTCTCATCCCGGCCGGCGGCAGCTGGCTCATCGACAAGGTGCTCGGTCACGATTGCGGTCGAACCCACACCAGCTGCTGACCCTGTATGAGCCGGCAGTCACCGTCACAGCCGACGCCCCCCCGCCGCTGGCTCATCGCCCTGGGTGTCCTGCTCCTCGCTGTCGTGACAGGCGGGGCCGGAGCGGCTCTGGTGTCCAGGGCCGGCCAGCCCTCAGCGTCCGCGCCAACGGCCCGCCCCGTGGCGAGCAGTGCTGCCGAGAAGGTCACCCCCCCGGTCACGAGATCAGTCTCCGCCACCACGACCTCACCGGAGAAGACGACGCCCCGACCGCAGCCAAGCCCGCGAGGACCTGCCGGCGAGCAGCAGGATCCCGGAAGCTGGCCGAACAAGCGACTGGCCGCTGTCTTGGTCATGACGGGCGCGAAGATGGGCGATGCCGCTGCGATTCAGGGTGCCGCAAGAAAGGGCGTCGCGGGCGTCATCCTGTTTGGCCCCTCCTCTGCGAACCTGGCCCAAACCCTGAAAGAGGCCAGGGCTGTTGCCCCGGACGACAACCCCGCCCTCATCGCCTCCGACGAGGAGGGCGGCGCCGTCCAGCGCCTGGGCCCGCTGATCTACCCGCTGCCGTCGGCCGAGGTGATGGGCCGGTGGAGCCCGGCGAAGATCACCGCGACCGCTCGCCGGTACGCCCTCAGGATGCGAGCCCTGGGCATGAATGTGGCGCTCGGCCCCGACGCGGATATTGCCGTGCCCGGCTACTACATCGCCACAGCCCATCGCAGCTTCTCGGCTGATCCACGGCAGGTCGCGGTCGCCGTGAACGCCTGGAACGACGGGCTCAGGGCCGCTGGCGTCCTGGGTGTCGTCAAGCACTGGCCAGGCCACGGCCAGGCCACCGACACCCATGTGGGCGGCTCGCTCGTTCCTGCCTGGTCGATGCTGAGACGTCGCGACCTGATCCCGTTCAATGCCGCCTTCGCCCACCGCGCGCCCGCGGTGATGGTAGGGCATCTGCGCGTCCCCGGACTGACCGAGGGCGCCCTTCCCGCCACCGAGTCGCGGGCGGCCATGCGGGCACTGCGCGCCCAGACCGGCCCGGACGTCCTCATCATGACCGACGACCTGTCGATGGCGGCGGCAAGCACCACCCTGGGGATCTCCCCCGCCCAGGCCGCCGTCCGATCTCTGGTGGCCGGCGCCGACGTCGCCATGGCGTGCTGGGCCCCCCTCGACCCGGTCACCTTCGCCGTGACGCAGGCCATTGACGACGGCCGGCTCCCCCGCAGCCAGGCCGTTGCCTCGGCACGAAGGGTCCTGCTGACCAAGATGCAGGTGACCACGGCACGATGACCTGCAGGGGCAGTCGACCCGGATGACCCTCGCGCTGACCCAGGACGACCAGGTCGCGGCCTGTGAACCGGCGAGGTTGCTCCCGGAATGACAGGTACCCCGTGTGCTGGTCTACTTGGTCACGTCTGACCCGGACCTTTGCCAGCGGCCACACCCCGCCTCGGCCCTGAGTCGACGTGACGCCAGGAACAGCCGAACGTTTGGGAGCCACAGAACATGATCAGTCGCATCGCCGTCGTCAACCGGGGAGAGGCCGCGATGCGGCTCATCCATGCCGTACGCGAGCTCAATGCCGAGGGTGGAGAGCAGATCGAGACTGTCGCCCTCTTCACCGACGGCGAGCGGTCCGCCATGTTCGTGCGGGAGGCGGACTCGGCATACGCGCTCGGACCTGCCATAGACCGGCCCTACCTCGACCTTGCCGTCCTCGAGAAGGCGCTGATCCAGACCGGCGCGGACGCAGCCTGGGTCGGCTGGGGCTTCGTTGCCGAGGACCCGAGCTTTGCCGACCTGTGCGAGCGGATAGGCGTCACGTTCATCGGCCCGAGCGCGACCTCCATGCGACGTCTGGGCGACAAGATCGGCTCGAAGCTGCTGGCCGAGGAAGTCGGGGTGCCGGTCGCCCCCTGGAGTCGCGGCGAGGTCGAGGACATCCGGGCCGCGCAGGCCGCGGCCGCGCAGATCGGCTACCCGCTGATGCTCAAGGCTACCGCCGGCGGTGGCGGGCGTGGCATCCGGATGGTCGCCTCCGACGAGGACCTGGCGGAGGCTTTCGAACGGACCCGCGACGAGGCGATGCGCGCGTTCGGCAACGGCGCGGTCTTCCTCGAGCGTCTTGTCTCCGGAGCCCGTCACGTTGAGGTGCAGGTCATCGCCGACGCCCAGGGCCCGGCCTGGGCGCCCGGGGTGCGCGACTGCCCGGTGCAGCGACGCAACCAGAAGGTCATCGAGGAGTCCGCCTCGCCGGTTCTGGACGAGGAGCAGGCAGCAGACCTCAAGACGTCTGCCGAGCGGCTGGCCCTGGCTGTCGACTACTGCGGCGCGGCCACCGTGGAGTTTCTCTACCACCCCGGCGAACGCACCTTCGCCTTCCTGGAGGTGAACACCCGGCTCCAGGTCGAGCACTCGATCACCGAGCTGACCACGGGGTTCGACCTCGTCAAGGAGCAGCTTCACGTGGCCGCCGGCGGCCGGCTCAAGGGCGAACGCCCCACCGAGACGGGCCATGCCGTCGAGGCCCGGCTGAACGCCGAAGACCCGGACCGCGATTTTGCGCCCTCCCCCGGGCGAATCGCGCTGCTCAACCTGCCCTCCGGCCCCGGCATCAGGGTGGACACCGGCGTGGGCGCCGGTGACCTGATCCCGGCAGACTTCGACTCGATGATCGCCAAGGTCATCGCCTTCGGGCGCACTCGCGAGGAGGCGTATTCCCGGCTGAGGCGGGCGCTGGCCGACACCACTGTCCTGATCGAGGGCGGCACGACGAACAAGAGCTTCCTGCTCGACCTGCTCGACCAGCCCGAGATCATCGACGGCAGCGCCGACACCGGGTGGATCGACCGGGTTCGCGCGCAGGGCCGGCTCCAGCCGGAGCGTTATGCCGGAGTCGCCCTGGTCGCCGCGGCGATCGAGGCGTACGAGGAGCAGGAGCAGTCCGAGCGCCTGCACTTCCTGGCCACCGCGCACGGCGGCCGTCCCCAGGCCCGGCACGAGGTGGGCCGAGCCATCGACCTAAAGCTGCGCGGGACCTCGCACCGGGTCACCGTCGCCCAGGTCGGCCCAACCCGCTTCCGGGTGGGATTCGGCGCCCGGCAGCAGGACCGGCAGGTCGACGCCGACCTGGAGATGTTCGACGACTATGTCGGCAGGATGGTCATCGGGGACCGCAGGTTCCGGCTGGTCAGCGCCACTCATGGTCCCGTCCACCTGATCGAGGTCAACTCCACGACCCACCGGGTCACCCGCGACGAGGGCGGCGTGATGCGCTCACCCGCGCCGGCCCTGGTGATCGCGGTGCCGGTGGCAGTCGATGACCACGTCGAGGCGGGGGCACCCGTGCTGGTGCTGGAGTCGATGAAGATGGAGACGGTGCTGCGTGCCCCGTACCGCGCCCGGGTGCGTGAGCTGATGGTCAGCACCGGCGGACAGGTCGAGTCGGGGACGCCGGTCGTCCGGCTGGAGCCAGTTACCGACGACGAGGTCGACGCGACCGGAACACCTGCTCTTGCCGCCACGCTCCAGCTCCTGGACCTGCCTGCATCGCCGGAGACGACCATGGCCACCCGCGCCGCGCGCAGCCTGGACGATCTGCGCAGCCTGCTCCTGGGGTTCGACCTCGCGCGCGGGGATGCCAACCGCATCCTTGCCGACTACCAGCAGGCCCGGGCCGAGCTGACCTCGACCGACGAGCTGCCGCTGCACCGCGAGATCGAGGTGTTCAGCACCTTCGCGGACCTGGCCGAGCTGGCCCGCAACCGGCCGGCCGCCGAGGAGGAGGCCGACGAGCTGGTGCACAGCCCGCGTGAGCACTTCCACACCTACCTGCACAGCCTGGACGTCGACCGCGGGCACCTTCCCGACGGCTTCCGCCGGCGTCTGGCCCGGGCTCTGGCGCACTACGACGTGACAGATCTGAAACGCGGTCCCGCGCTCGAGGAAGCGGTCTTCCGGATCTTCCTGGCACAGCGGACAGCCCACGACCTGGTCGTCATACCCCTGCTGCAGAACTGGCTGGCGGGACCGCCTCCGGTGGGCGACGTCGCCGATGAGGTGCGCGAGGTCCTGGACCGGCTCGTCCTGGCAACCCAGCTGCGGTATCCCATGGTGGGAGACCTGGCCCGCAGCGCCCGGTTCCGCTGGTTCGACCAGCCGGTGGTCGAGGCTGAGCGCAGCACCGTGCTGGCCGGCGTGGAAGACCAGCTCAGCTACCTCAGCGAGCACCCGGATGCCGACGACTACCAGACCCGGCTGGATGCCCTGGCCGCGATCCCCGAGCGGATCGTGCAGTTCCTCGCCACGAGGATCGAGCACACGCTGCCCGGCCGGGAGCCCATGCTGGAGGTGCTGGTCCGCCGGCACTACCGCGAGTACGAGCTGCACGACCTGCACGTGCTGACTGCCGCGGGCAGGTCCTTCGTCGCGGCCGACTACGCGCTGGACGAGCGCCCGACCCGCCTGGTCACCGCGATCGCCAGGCTGCCCGAGCTTGTCGCCTCGTCCGACCTTGTCACGGCCATCGACACCCAGCTGGACGATGCGCCGGCCGGCCACGCGGTCGTCGTCGACCTGTACCTGTCCTGGCCCGACGCCCCGGACTCGGTGACGGAGGCCTCCGCTGCGCTGCAACGGATTCTCCAGGCGCTTCCGTTCGCCCACAAGGTACGACGTACCGCTGTCGCGGTGAGCCCCGGCAGCGGGCGCGCGGTGTCCTACTTCACCTTCCGTCCCGGTCCGAACGGGGTCTTCGAGGACGACCTGGTGCGCGGGGTCCACCCGATGGTTGGCCGCAGGCTCAACCTGTGGCGGCTTCGCGACTTCGACATCACCAGGCTGGACGCTCCGCAGGACGTGCTGCTCTACCACTGCATCGCCCCCGGCAATGCGGCCGACCAGCGCCTCGTCGCCCTTGCCCAGATCCGGCAGATGGCGGTCGTGCGGGACGCCGACGGTCACGTCACCTCTCTGCCCCACGCCGAGCGCGCGGTGGCCAGCTGCCTCGAGGCGATCCGGCACGAGCGCGCAGTGCGCGGCTCGGCCGGGCAGCAGCTCGACATGAACCACGTGTTCCTGCACATCTGGCCGGCCATCGACGCGCCGCTGGACGAGCTCACCGCACTGCAGGCCACCATGGCCCCGCTCACCCGTGGCGCCGGGATCGAGGAAGTGCTGGTGCAGGGGCGGATCGCGGCCCGCGACGGCCGGGTGAACACCGCTGCGGTCCGGTTCTCCTACCAGCCGGGCGCCGGCGTGGTGACCAACGTGACCGGTGCGCCCACCGAGCGGCTGCATCCGCTGGATGACTACGCGCAGAAGGTGCTGCGCTCGCGTCGGCGCGGCACGGTGTACCCGTACGAGCTGGTGAGCCTGATCACCAGGGAGTACGGCAGCTTCCTCGAGCACGACCTGGACGACGACGGTGCGCTGGTCCCGGTCCAGCGCGCGCCGGGCGGCAACCGAGCCGGACTGGTGGTCGGGCTGGCCCGCACACTGACCGTGCGCCACCCGGAGGGGGTGACCCGGGTCGTCCTGCTGGGTGACCCCACCCGCGCTCTGGGCGCGGTGGCGGAGGCCGAGTGCAGGCGGATCGTCGCCGCGCTCGACCTGGCCGAGAAGCTCGCCGTCCCGGTCGAGTGGTTCACCCTGTCGGCGGGCGCGCGCATCTCGATGGACTCGGGCACCGAGAACATGGACTGGGTGGCACTGGCGCTGCGCCGCATCGTGACCTTCACCCAGGCCGGGGGCGAGATCAACATCGTGGTCGCCGGGATCAACGTCGGAGCCCAGCCGTACTGGAACGCCGAGGCCACGATGCTCATGCACACCAAAGGAATTCTGGTGATGACACCGGACAGCGCCATGGTGCTGACCGGCAAGCACTCGCTCGACTTCTCCGGCGGGGTCTCGGCCGAAGACAACTTCGGTATCGGCGGCTACGACCGGGTGATGGGTCCGAACGGCCAGGCGCAGTACTGGGCGCCGGACCTGGCTGCGGCCTGTGACGTGCTGCTTGCACACTATGACCACTCCTACGTCGTCCCCGGCGAGGGCACCCCCCGGCGGGCAGCCACCAGCGACCCGGTGGAGCGGGATGTGCGGGACTTTCCGCACATCCTGCCCGACAACGACTTCCGGACTGTCGGCGACATCTTCTCCTCGACCACGAACCCGGACCGCAAGAAGCCGTTCGACATCCGCACGTTGATGTATTCCGTGGCCGACCAGGACCACAAGGTGCTGGAGCGATGGGCCGGGATGGCCGGCGCCGAGACCTCCGTGGTCTTCGACGCGCACCTCGGCGGGTGGCCGGTGACGCTGATCGGGATCGAGTCCCGTCCGCAGCGGAGGCCGGGCTTCCCGCCCAGCGACGGGCCCGACACCTGGACCGCGGGGACGCTGTTCCCACGCTCCTCGAAGAAGACCGCGCGGGCGATCAACGCGGCGAGCGGAAACCGGCCGGTCGTCGTCCTGGCCAACCTGTCGGGCTTCGACGGCTCGCCGGACTCGATGCGGCATCTGCAGCTCGAGTACGGCGCCGAGATCGGCCGGGCGATCGTGAACTTCCAGGGACCGGTGGTGTTCTGTGTCGTCTCGCGGTACCACGGTGGAGCTTTCGTCGTGTTTTCCAAGGCGCTCAACGCCGGGCTGACGGTGCTGGCGGTCGAGGGCTCATTCGCCTCGGTCATCGGAGGAGCCCCGGCAGCGGCCGTGGTCTTCGCCGGTGAGGTGGACTCGCGGGCCGCCGCCGACCAGCGGGTGATCGACCTCGAGGCTGAGGTGTCCACCGCGAAGGGCGGGCACAGAGCAGCTCTGGTCGCGGACCTGGCGCAGCTACGTTCCGCCGTCCGCTCCGAGAAGCTCGGCGAGGTCGCATCGGAGTTCGACAGCATCCACAGCATCGAGCGCGCCGTTCGGGTGGGCTCGGTCGATGCGGTGATCAGTGCCCGGGAGCTGCGTCCGCGCCTGGTAGAGGCCGTTGAACGCGGTCTGAGCAGGACCATGGGCGACAACATGCCGCGCGGCGGAAGTACCACAAGGCGAGAGATCACGGCAGTATGAGGGAGTGAACCGGACCCCGCTCGTACATGTTGACGGGAACAGGGTCGAAATCATCGAGCCCCCCAGCGGACGCGTCCGGCGCCCCCTGGATGTCTTCGCCCTGCTTTTCGCCCTGCTGCTGCTGTCTGCCGCGGTGGGCCTGGGCACGCTCGCGGTGGGTACCGCCAATGGCCTGGAGCAAGATCTTGTCGGCGTCGGCGGCGCGTTTCCGCGGATTTTGCTGCAGCTCATCAGCTGGGCGGGTGGAGTCGGGCTCCTCGTCCTGCTGGTCGTCGAAGGCGTCGACCTGCTGGTGCGCGGGCGGTCCTGGCAGCTGACCGAGGCCGTCACGGCAGCCGGTGTCGGCGCCCTGCTGGCGCTCGGGCTGCAGTGGCTGGTCCTGGGCGGTCACCTCGGCGCCGTGCTTGCTGCGCTGACCAAAGGCGTGCCCGACGGCGGCCGCACCCAGCCCCTCGACGGGCTGATCGTGGCCACCGTCGCGTTCTTCACCGTGTCCGGGCTGGGCGGGCGATCGGTGCTGCGCAAGGCAGCCATCGTGGTCGTCGGATCGGCGATCCTCTCAGGGTTCCTTTCCGGCTCGGTCACCGCACTGGCGCTGTTCGCGAGCGCGCTCCTGGGGTGGGCGATGGGCCTGGCTGCCCACCTGGCCTGGGGCGTGGCGACGAACCGCCCGCCGGGCACAGCGATCGCCGCCGCCCTGATCGACTGCGGGCTGGACATCACCAGGCTGGTCCTGGTCGAGTCGGCACCGGGCACGGGGAGGCGGTATGCCGCGTCTGGCCCGACCGGGCCCCTGAATGTTCGGGTGCTGGACCGCGACACCTTCGGCAGCGCAGCCGGGCGACGCCTGTTTCGTCGGCTACGGCTGCGCGGGCCGTCGACCCGGGGTCCGTCGCTGTCGGTGCGCACGGCGGTGGAGCACCATGCTCTGATGGCGATGGCTGTGGCCAGTGCGGGAGTCAAGGGACCAGAGCTCCTCGCAGCCACCGAGGTCGGGCCGTTCGCCGCGGCCCTGGCCTTCCGGCAGCCCGGGGGTGACGCCCTGAGCAGCCCACGTTCGGAGGCTCTGAGCGACGCTGACCTAGCCTCCTTCTGGCGGCTGCTCCTACTCCTGCAGAGAGCCAGGATCGCCCACCGCGGTCTGATCCTGGACAACCTCCTGATCGATCAGCATGGGGCTGCCGGCCTGCGCACCACGGGAACCGGCGATGTCGCGGCCGCCGACCTCCCGCTGCGTATCGACGTCGCCCAGCTGCTGACCACCCTGGCACTGCTGGTGGGACCGCAGAGAGCTGTGGCCAGTGGCGTGTCATCGCTGGGCAGCGAGGCGATCGTCCGGGCGCTGCCCGTTGTCCAGACCGTCGCCATGAGCACATCGACCCGGACAGCCCTGCGAGCCCACAAGGGCTTGTTGCGGCAGATCCGCGAACTGGTGCTCGAGCTGGCCCCTGAAGGGGAGCCAAGCGCCCCGATCGAGCTGCGGCGGCTGACCCCCCGCACGCTGGTGACCGTGCTGGGCGGCGGCATCGCGGCATACCTGCTGCTGACCCAGCTCGCCCAGGTGAATATCGGGGAGGTGGTGGCCGCGGCGCAGTGGGAGTGGGCACTGGGAGTGCTCGGCTTCACTGCCCTGACCATCACGGGGGCCTCGCTGGTGATCACCGGGGCGGTGACGGCACGACTCAGTTTTTTCCGGACCTACCTGACCCAGCTGGCGGTCGCCTTCAGCGGGCTCGTCGCGCCGTCCGCGATCGGCAACATCGCGCTGAATCTGCGTTACCTGCAGCGGGCCGGGGTCGACCCCGCGGTCGCGGCCGGCAGCGTGGGTCTGGCTCAGCTCACCCAGTTCTCCAGCTACTTCGTGCTGCTCCTGCTCGCCAGCGTCTTGGCCGGGACGGGTCCGCGAGCTTCGTTCACCCCGCCGCTTCCTGCCGTCATCGGCCTGATCGTCGTCGTGGCCCTGCTGCTCCTGGCCGTCGCCGTGCCCGCCGGTCGTCGGCTTCTGGTCGGGAGGTTTCTGCCGCTGGTACGCCGAGTGGTGCCCCGGGTCGTCGCCGTCTTCCAGGACCCACGCAAGGTGATGACCCTGTTTTCCGGGGCGTTCCTGCTGGACCTGTCCTTCGTGGCCGCGCTTGCCTGCGCGACCCGCGCCTTCGGGGCTGAGCCGCCGATCCCGGCCGTCGCGGTGGTCTACTTCGCAGGCGCCATCATCGGCTCGGCGGTGCCGACCCCCGGAGGTCTCGGCGGGGTCGAGGCAGCGCTCTCGGCGGGACTCGTCGCGGTGGGTCTCAACCCGGGCATCGCGGTCTCGTCCGTTCTGCTGTTCCGGTTGTGCACCTACTGGCTGCCGATCCCCTTCGGCTGGGCGTCGCTGAACTACCTGCAACGGGTCGCCGCGATCTGAGCACGGCACCAAAATGGTTGATGTGCACGAGGCAAAGGGAGGCCTGCCCTATGTGTCCCAGGTCGAGGCGAAGAGCGCGCCCATCCTGCTTCCGCTGACCGGGACGTAGGCCAGGCTGGCCAGAGCGGGCAGGGAAGTCCTCAGCCGTGCTCGGGTTCGGAGAGTCAACTGTGGCTCCACGGGTGGCGGTGGCGGGTGTGCGACGCACCAGGGAACGTTCGGATACATGTGGCGGCAAACGCTCTGCCTGGACACAGAGGCGGGGCCCTCCGTCACCGGAACACCCCGCCACCTCTCCCAGCGGGCAGATCCGCCCTAACGGACCTGGCGGACCTGCCGGACCTGCCGGACCTGCCGGACCTGCCGGACCTGCCGCAGCGGACCTACCCGAAGGCCAGCTGGGTATCGTCGGCGGACGTCGACGGTGGCTGCTGCACCGGTGCTGAGGAACTCTGGTCACTCTCCGTCAACACGTCGGTCGAGATGGCCACCACCGTTGGGTCGATGCGCATCACGCAGTAGCCGGCCACGGCGCCGGCACCAAAGCCCGGCGCAAAGATCCGGGTGGGCCCCTTGATGACCCCGTCCCGGACCGCGTCGTGGATCGCCAGCGGGATGCTGGCCGACGAGGCGTTGCCGACCGTCTCGACGTTGAAGTAGAGGCTGTTCTCGGTCAGCCCCGCCTTCAGTGCCAGGTCGATCACCATCGTCTTGTTGGCCTGGTGCGGGACGATCAGGTCGATGCTCTCCAGGAGCGAGGCCTTCACCCCGTCCGGGTCAGGAAGCACCTGAAGCTCGCCGATCATCTGCTCGAGATAGCGGCCGGCCAGCTTCTTGACCTCCGGTCCGTAGACGGTGATGTTGTTGTCGAAGGCGGGGTTGGGCCAGATGATCGAGTTCACCTGGCTTGCCGGGCCGCTGGCGTAGGTCTGCATGAACTCGATGTCTGGCGGCTCGCCCGGGGCGGCAACCCCGATCACGAACGCCGCGGCGCCGTCACCGAAGATCATCCGGGATGGCCGGACGTTGCCGATCTTGTCCGAGAACTTCTCCACGCACACCACCAGCACCGGGCGCTGAACCTCCTGGAGGATCCGCGTGGCATCCGAGAGACCGTAGGCCATCCCGGCACAGGCAGCGATTATGTCGCAGGAGGCGTGGGTCTGGTAGATGCCCAGCTGACCTGAGATCCAGGTGGCCACCGACGGGATGATCCGGGTGCTCGTACAGGTGCAGAGCAGCACCGCACCGATCTCCTCGGGCCCGCGGCCCGAGTGGGCCAGGGCAGCCTTGGCAGCCTGGAGCGCGATCTCCTCCATGCTGTGCGCCGTGTACCGCCGCGACACGATACCCGTCTTCTGGAGGATCTCGCCTGACGTCATCGGCGACCAGTTGTAGGCGGAGTTGCGGATCAGGTCGTCGTTGCTGCAGACCAGCTCGCCGTGCACCACGGCTAGGGCCTCGATCCGCGGCATTACCGAGAACTGGCTCCGCACGTTCACCGGCGGGTAGGGCCGCACCGGCTG
Organism: Dermatophilaceae bacterium; assembly: GCA_014377705.1. Taxonomy (GTDB): domain Bacteria; phylum Actinomycetota; class Actinomycetes; order Actinomycetales; family Dermatophilaceae; genus UBA4719. Next base: position 5,567 of record JACMPC010000023.1, on the reverse strand, counting down.
GACGGCCTCCGGGGCGTTCGAGACGATCGCAGGCGCCGCGTCGGACTCGATCCGCCGAAGGAAGCTGCGCACCTCCTGATCACGCGGGTGCAGGACCACGACGTAGTCGTCGTCGCGCAGCTGGCTGACCTCAACAAGCTCGGACTGGGCTCGTTCCCAGGGGTACTGGTTGTGCAGCACCTTGGCCCAACGACTCAGTGCCTCGAGCTCGGCGGCCTCCTCGAAGGTGTCGACGATGTCGGCCAGCTCGAAGATCGGGAAGTCGGGGTCGTAGCTGGACAGTCGGAAGGTCAGGTTGGTCGGATCGGAGAGGAGCTCGGCCACGGTGGGCTTGATGGTGGGCAGATCGGTGGCATGGTGCTTGCGGTGCCCGAACACGTCGAAGAGGGTCGCGAAGATGCCGTCCTCCACCTCGCGGTTCCAGGTCGGCTCCAGCGCCTCGTAGGCACCCAGCACGGCGGCGACCTTCGTCTCCCCGTCCTGCCACGGCGTGACCAGCGGCATGAAGACGTCCGTGCGGTTGCGCGGAACGTCAGCCCAGCGGGTGGGCCGCTTCTCATACAACGTCATCGAGAATCGGTTGGTCCAGAAGAGGTTCAGCGCGAGGTCGCGCAAGAGCTCGTATCGGCTGCCGTAGGCGCCCTCCCGCACCCGCGCCAAGATGTCGGTCCCGGTCGGCGCCTTGACCTCGAAGTCACGCCTGATCACGCTGTCAAGCTGCGCGAGGCTGTGTATGACGGACAGGTCGAGTTCCGGTACGAAGTTGGAGGGGAACACGATTCGGTCGTGTCGGTTGACGACGAATGGCTGCATGTGCCACATCCTTTGAGGGTATTCAGTCGTGATGGGGCTGCTGCCAACATCAGCTTTTTCCCGGGCCTTGACCCGCCTGCGTCCGCGCGGGGAAGCCTGGCCGCACGGCAACAGTAACGGCGCAGAGAGCGTTGCGCGCGGTGAAAATATGACCCTAGCCACAGGCCCACCGACGGGACATACTGCACCCAACAGCCACGAACGCAGACCGGGCCATGCATGTCACAGCACGTCGTGTGACCGTGCCCGCCATGATTCCTGGCACGCGCTGAGCCGGGCGACTTGCCAGCGTTATCCGGCAAAGCCTGGGAGGCGCCACATGAACATCAGCAACACCATCATCGAACCGATCACAGGAATAACGGGCGACAAGCTCGCCGGGCGGGTTGCGCTGGTCACCGGGGGCACCCGGGGCATCGGCGCCGCGATCTGCAGGAGCCTGGCCGGCCAGGGCGCTTCGGTTGCCGCCGGCTTCAGCGGAAACCGTGAGCGCGCAGAGCACTTCGTCAAGGAGTTCGAGCGTGACTTCAAAGGCACAGGACGTGCGACGATCCACCAGGGCAATGTCTCCAACCCGCAGGACTGTCGGCGAGTAGTCCAGGAAGTGCTTGAGGAGCACGGCAGGATCGACATCCTGGTCAACAACGCCGGCATCACCATGGACAAGATGGCTATGAAGATGACCCCCGAAGAATGGAACACCGTCATCGCGGTGAACTTGTCTGGCTCCTTCTACATGGCTCAGCCGGTGCTGGAGCACATGGTCGAGCGCGGCACGGGTCGCATCATCTTCGTCTCCTCGCTCATCGGCGAGACCGGTGCCATTGGCCAGGCCAACTACGCCGCGTCCAAGGCCGGCATGATCGGGCTGACCAAGACTCTCGCCAGGGAGGCCACCTTCATTCTTGCGAAGGGCGAGAGGCTGAACAACGCCGTCGGCATCACCGTGAACACGGTGACACCCGGCTATGTCGCAACCGAGATGCTTGAGAACGTCCCGCAGAAGGTGCTGGACCGGATCACCGGGCAGATTCCGGTCGGCCGGTTCTGTCAGCCCGAAGAGATCGCGCGGGTGGTCCACTTCCTGGCTGCCGACGCGTCCGCCTACATCACCGGTCAGGTCTGGGGCGTCAACGGCGGGATGGACATGTAGTCCGGATCACCCAGATTCACCCAAGAAGTACTTCCACCGGGTGCTTGACATCCCAAGCACTCGGTGGATATGTTCTGCATGTGACGGCGAAGCCGCGCACGCTCAAGACTCTGAAGGAGCTCACAGTGGTAACAGCGAACACCAAGACCCCGACTGCCTCCCCGACCGAGATGCCTGCGCTGGCCCAGAAGATGCGTGAGCAGCTGATCTCCACTCTGCAGCAGGGTCAGCAGCTGTCCATCGATGCCGCCCAGACCTGGGTCAAGGCGGTGTCGGTGCTTCCCGCCATGGATCTGCCCAAGATGCCAGGACTCCCCGCGATGCCCGGTCTGGAGAACACCACCGTGTTCGCCTTTGATATCGCTGCGGACCTGCTCAGCGCGCAGCGCACGTACGCCCTGCAGCTGACCCACGCGCTGTCCCCCGAGAAGACCTCCTGAGCCGGATCACCGCCTCACTCCAGAGAACGGCTCAGGCCTGGAATCGGGTCTGCCCATGACAGACGGGTCGATGGCAGCAGCAGACGATGACGCCCGGCGGATGCTGGGCGGGTTCATCCGGGCACAGCGACAGATGGCCAATCTGTCGCTGCGCCAGCTGTCCGTGCTGGCCAAGGTCTCCAACCCGTACCTGAGTCAGGTCGAACGCGGGCTGCACGAGCCGTCCGTGCGGGTACTCAAGTCGATCGGGGAAGCACTGAACCTGTCGGCCGAGACGCTCCTCGAGCAGGCTGGCCTGATCAGTCACACTGAGAGTCCGGATGATCAGGCGACCGAGAGCGCGATCCGGGCTGACAACCGGCTTACCGAGGCCCAGCGCCACGCACTGCTCGGTGTCTACCGAAGCTATGTCGGGGATGCCGGCACCGAAGTCTGAAACCACCCGCCGGGGTGGCGCACCACCTGTCTTTGCTCACGCCAGGCCGATGAGGAGAGTTCGACATCATGAGTCCAGTGAATAGCTTCGAGTCAGCATTCAGCAGTATCAGGTCAGCGGCGACCACCATCGAGACGGCGGGACGCTCAGTTCTCGACCGTCTTGGTGTTGCCGAGGACCCGCTGGTCGGCACCGACCCGGTCGCCTTCCTGCGTTCGCTCGTGGCCGCGGGTGGGGCCCTGGCCAAGAACCCGGCCGGGACCGCCGCTGCCAGCGGCCGGATGGCGATCGGCCTGGCCGCCGCGATCAGTGCAGCCGGAGCGCGCGCCCTCGGCGGCGACGAGTCCGGCCCGGTGTCCCCGGCGAAGTCCGACAAGCGGTTCACCGATCCGGCTTTCACCGACAACGCGCTGTATTACCTGCTGGAGCAGCAGTACCTGCTGACCAGCCAGATGGTCGAGGAACTGCTCGAGGCAGCTGACCTGGATCCCACCCAGGAGATGAAGGCGCGGTTTGCCGCCACGTTCATCGTCAACGCCCTAGCCCCTACCAACACGCTGCCCGGCAACCCGGCGGCCCTGCGGAAGGCCTTCGACACCGGCGGCAGGAGCGTGTTCCTGGGTGTCCAGAACATGCTGGACGACCTCCTGCACAACGGTGGCTGGCCCTCACAGGTGGACAGCACCGGCTTCGAGGTCGGCGGCAACATGGCCGCGACACCCGGTTCGGTCGTCTACCGCAGTGATCTGATCGAGCTGATCCAGTATCAGCCGGCCGCGAAGCAGGTGCACTCGGTGCCGCTGCTGTTCTGCCCCCCGTGGATCAACAAGTACTACATCATGGACCTGGCCCCCGGCCGGAGCCTGATCGAGTGGGCGATCCAGCACGGACACACCTGCTTCGCGATCAGCTACCGCAACCCTGATGCCTCCATGAGTGGTCTAAGCTTCGAGGACTACCTGCATCAAGGCCCCTTGGACGCCGTCCGGGTCGTCAAGGAGATCACCGGCGCGTCCGAGGTCAACACCCTCTCTGTCTGCCTGGGCGGAACCCTCACGGCGATCGGGCTGGCGTACAACGCGGCCCATGGCGACGGCTCGATCAAGTCGGCCACCTTCCTGAACACCCACACCGACTTCAGCACGCCGGGGGCTCTCGGCATCTTCACCGACGAGGCCACCATCGCCGGCCTCGAGAAGAAGATGGCCAAGGACGGGTTCCTGGACTCCGGCAACATGGCGCACACCTTCGATGCCCTGCGGGCCAACGACCTGGTGTTCCAGTACATCGTGAACAACTGGCTGCTCGGCAACAAGCCACCGGCCTTCGACCTGCTCGTCTGGAACAAGGACAGCACCCGTATGCCGGCCAAGATGCACTCGCAGTACCTGAGGTCGTGCTACCTCAACAACGAGTTCGCCCAGGGAGAGTTCGAGATCGGCGGCCAGAAGCTCGACCCTGCCAAGGTCGACATCGACACTTACGTCCTGGCTGCGGTGGACGACCACATCGTGCCGTGGGTCTCGGGGTACAAGACCGCGCGGCTGTTCAGCGGCAACAACCGGTTCGTGCTGAGCACGTCGGGGCACATCGCCGGGATAGTGAATCCTCCCGGCCCCAAGGCCAGGCACTGGACCAACGACGCCCTGCCGGCTGATCCGCAGGAGTGGAAGGACAACGCCACCCTGCAGGATGGCACCTGGTGGGAGGACTGGGCCAAATGGATCGCCCGCCAGGGGGGGGCCAAGATTGCCGCTCCCCGCAAGCTGGGCAGCAAAGACCACCCGGTCATCGAGAACGCGCCCGGAAGCTACGTGCGCGTTCAGGCATGAGCGCGCAACGGACGGTCCCCGCCGACACTCATCTGCTCAGCCTCTCCGGGCGCCGGATCGCGGTTCGGGTTGAGGGTGAGGGCGATCCGCTGCTGCTGCTCAACGGGATGACCCGCCCGCTGCAGAGCTGGGACCTCTTCACCAAATCGCTGCACGGACGCAAGGTGATCAGCTTCGACACCCCTGGTGTGGGTGGCAGCCCGACGCCGCTGCGGCCGCCGTCGATATCCGAGCTCGGCGCCGTGGCGATGTCGGTGCTCGACGCCGTCGGCGTGGACGCCGCGGACGTGCTCGGGTACTCTCATGGCGGTGCCGTCGCTCAGCAGATCGCGCACGAGTTCCCTACCCGGGTACACCGGCTGATCCTCGTTGCCACCTCGTGCGGCATGGGCGCGACGCCCGGCACCGGCGGGGCCATCCTGCGTGGACTCGGCGGACCTGTCGAGGGCCACGCCTGGCCGGTTCCCGACCTGCTGGGCATGTTCTGGCAGTCACTGGCGGTGTCGGCCTGGTCGAGCATCCCGTTCCTTGGCACCATCGCGGCCCCGACCCTGGTCGTGTGCGGGACCCGGGACAGGGTCGTGCCTGCCACCAACAGCAAGGTGCTGGCCGGGCGCATCCCCGACGCGGTCCTGCGCATGCTGCCCGGAGGACACGACGTGCAACGTGGCGAGTCGGCGACCGAGCTGGCGGCCATCGTCGAGGGATTCCTGTCGACCGGCCGGACCGCCGGGCAGCTGCCACTCTGCGGCTGACCTGAGGGCCCTGCCTGAGGACCGGCCGGACCGCCGGGCAGCTGCGAATCTGCGGCGGACCGGCGCAGGGTTGCCCTCACCCGGCCCCGGCTGTCGAGAGTCAACACGGTGAATACGACCGCCATGATCAGGACCCGG
>JACMPC010000200.1 GCA_014377705.1 Dermatophilaceae bacterium | reverse complement strand
CCCGGTCCAGGGTCAGGCCGTGTTCGACCGGGACAAGCAGCAGGTCGCTGCGGTCTCGCGGGCCGGGGGGAACCTGGACCTGTTCGTCATCGGCTTCGACAACCACATCTGGACGACGTTCTGGGCGGAGCACGCAGCTGATCGGCCCTGGGCCGTCATCCTCTGCCGTTTCCAGGGAGAGGCCGCCGACGCGAACCGAGAGGCTCCGGTGGCCAGTTTCTTCCGGGAGGTATTCACACCAGGTACGGGGGGACTCGTCGAATACTGGCGGGACGTGTCCCTGGGGTCCGTCGACGTCACGGGCAGCCGCGTGTTCGACTGGGTTGAGATCGATATCCCGCGGATCAAGGCAGGCGGAATCGGCAGAGAGGCCCTGATCGACGCTGCCATCCGGGCTGCGCAGCTCCGAGGTGATGACCCGCTCTCGGGGTTCCATTCTCAGATTGCGGTCTATCCGCACAACTGGGCCAAGGAAGGGGCGCCTCCCGACGCGGACTGGAGCGACCCCGTCTGGGGCCAGTACTGGATCGACGGGAGTGCCGACGGTCGCGGAAAGGTGTGCCTCACCCCGCCCTTCAACGGGAACATCACAGCCCATGAGATGGGTCACGGGTTCGGGATGAACCACGACGTCGGACCGGACCTGACCACCGCGTCCGACTACTCGGACCCCGCGTGCATCATGAGTCAGAACGGTTCCTTCCTGCTGACGCCGTGGGACGTCGGATTCGGGCCCGCGCTCTGCCTTCCCCATCTCGTCGAGAAGAACTGGCTCTTTCCCGGCCGGTTGTACGTCGACGACAGCCCATGGATGAGCGTCGGTGCCACGGTCCCCCTGGCCCCCGTCACGCACCCGGAAGCACGAGCAAACCTCGGAATACGCCTGAGGAACACCCGGGCCGATCCGGCGTGGGACTACTACCTGGAGTACTGCATCCCGGCTGGCTGGGACCAAGGCGTTCCGGGCGGCCCCTACCTCCTCATCCGACGAATGGTCGACATACCAGGCACAGGTCAACGCCCCGCCTACCTCATGGCCCTGCAGTTCGATCAGGTGGTCGGGGCAGGTGCGACGGGAGTCGAGCCTTCTGGGAACGTCCGGTTCACCGTCGAGGTGACTGCCCTGCCAGGCCCCATCCTCAGGGTCATTGCCGAGGCGCTGTAGCAGGGCCAGTTGAGCCAGCCTGGCCGGGCAACGTGTTCCGCAGGCCCGTCTTCCTGCGGATCACGTCCGGCATTCGGTGGCGCCTGGATCTGGGAGACTACAGACGTGTCAGTCATCGCTGTCGTGGGACCAACAGCCAGCGGCAAGTCAGATCTCGCCCTCAACCTAGCCGAGCGACTCGGCGGGGAGATCGTGAACGCCGATGCGATGCAGATCTACCGGGGCATGGACATCGGCACGGCCAAGGTCCCGGTCGGGCAGCGGCGGGGGATCGCCCACCATCAGCTCGACGTCCTGGACGTTCGGCAGGAGGCGAGCGTTGCGGCATACCAGCGCGAGGCCCGCCTTGATCTGGCCGGCGTCCGGTCCCGGCGGCACCGGCCGATCCTGGTCGGCGGCTCGGGGCTGTATGTCCGCGCAGTCCTGGACCGGCTCGAGATCCCGCCGACCGACCCGGCGGTGCGGGCTCGGCTCCAGGACGAGCTCGCCCAAGGGGGCATCGAAGCTCTGCAGGCCAGACTCGTGCGAGCGGATCCCGTTGCGGCGCAATCAATCCATTCCAACAACGAGCGGCGGCTCGTCCGGGCTCTGGAGGTCATCGAGCTCACCGGACAACCGTTCTCGGCCACCCTGCCGACCCGTGAGTACGACCTGCCCGCCGTCATGATCGGCCTGCGGATCCCGAGGCCGGAGCTCGATTGCCGTATCGCAGCCCGGGTGCACCAGATGTGGGACGCGGGCCTGCTCGACGAGGTACGCCGGCTGGACGCGGCCGGCCTGCGCGAGGGCAGGACCGCGGCCAAGGCGCTGGGCTACAGCCAGGCGCTGGCGCACTTGGACGGGCTCCTCAGCGCCGAACAGGCCGCTGAAGACACGATCGTGTCGACCCGCAGGTTCGCCCGGCGCCAGGAGTCGTGGTTCCGCCCGGACCTGCGCATTCACTGGCTCGACCACGACGACCCGCGGCTGACCGACCGCGCGCTCGACCTCGCCGGCTCTGCGTGAGGCCGTGGGGTGAGCAAGAATGGCCGGGATGACTGACAACGGCGAGCTTCACTTCACCAAGGGCCACGGCACCGAGAACGACTTCGTGCTGGTGGCCGATCTCGACGGCTCCCTCGATGTGACGGCCGAGCAGGTGCGCCGGCTGACCGATCGACGGGCAGGGATCGGTGGCGACGGGGTGATCCGGGTCGTCCCGACCCTGGCCGCGGCAGAGCAGGACGTGCGCGACCAGGGGGACCGGGCCCGCTGGTTCATGGACTACCGCAACGCCGATGGCAGCCCGGCCGAGATGTGCGGCAACGGGAGCCGGGTCTTTGCGGCATACCTGCGCCGGGAAGGTCTGGAGACCGCTGAGGAGTTTTCCATCGCCACCCGCGGTGGCGTCAAGCTGGTCCGCTTTGAGGGTGACCTCATCGCGGTCAACCTCGGCGACTGGCGCATCGTGGACGTCGACGGCGCCCACGAGCAGGGTTTCGATGTCATGGTCAAGGTCCGCGGGCACGACCCGATGCCCGGCCTCAGCCTGGATCTCGGCAACCCGCATGTCGTGGTGGCGCTGCCGGACTCGGAGGATCTGGCGGCCCTCGACCTGGCTGAGGCCCCCGAGGTCCACCCTGTGCCGCCACATGGCACCAACGTCGAGTTCGTCCGCCCGATCGGCCCCGGGCACATCGCGATGAGGGTGCACGAGCGCGGGGTCGGCGAGACCCGCTCCTGCGGCACCGGCGCTGCCGCGGCGGCGCTTGCCACCCGCTGGTGGGCAGCGGCCGACACAGCCACAGATGTATGGCGGGTCGACGTGCCCGGCGGGACGCTGCGAGTCCGGGCGCTGCCCGGTCAGCAGGTCGAGCTGGCAGGTCCGGCCGCCCTCGTGGCTGACGGGGTCACCACACTGTTCTGAGTGCCCGACCATCCAGCCCGCCCGCTCATGCCACCAGGAACCCGTCTTCGGCTGTGCGCTCTCGGGCCAGGCATCGGCGTCAACGACGCCCGGCATACCTCCGTTGTGGCACATGTCGCAGACCCAGGTCGGCGCCGCGGTGCTTGTCATGATGTCCATCCGGAAACGCGTCTTGTCGTCCCTCTCGGGACGTAATGGGGTCCGCGCCTGCTGGTCCGCCGGTGTTAGGTCTGGCTTGGTCGAAAGGCGTTCTGCCCGATGCGTATGCTGCGGAAACCTGCAGCCCGCTGACATGATTGCCAGGAGATATAGCGATGCCGAAAAACGCTTCCGCCCAGCCGACCGCCGCAGTGACCGTGTTCCGCCTCGCGGCCCTGTTCACCTTTCTGGCAGTGGCGATGGGAGCGGTGGTGTGTGCCACCGGGTCGGGGGCGTCCTGTCCCACCTGGCCGGGTTGCCGACCGGACCAGATCACCCCGCAATGGCAGCTGAACCCGATGATCGAGTTCGTCCACCGGGTGGTCGCGATGAGTGCTGGGCCCCTGGTGCTGGCCGCCGCGGTGATGTCCAGGCGCCTGGCCGGGCCGAACCGGTGGGTGCGAATCCTGCCTTTGGTGGCACTCGCCGGGGCATTGGCAGCCGGAGCCTTTGGAAGACTCACGGTGTTGAGCAGCCTGCCCACATGGCTGAGTGGCGTCGACCTCTTCAGCTCCCTGACGGCGATGACCGTGATGGGTGTGGCCGCGGTCATGGTGGGCGTGCCCGCCTCCGACTTCAGGGTGCGGCTGGCGCAGTGGCACTCAGGGCAGGTGCGGAGCCTGTCGGCCATGAGTTTGGGCGTGGTGGTCGCGATGCACGTCACCGGCATCTTTGTGGCGGCGCCGATGTCGTACACCCGCTGCATGGGCTGGCCGATCTGGCAGCTGATCGACACTGACTTTCACCCCTGGCTGCAGGTAGTGCGGCTGGGTCTGGCGGCCCTGGGGGCGGCGCTGGTCATCTCCACGGTGGTGGTGGCAGTGCGCCAGGAACCGTTGCGCCGGTGGGGCATCGTCCTGGCGATGCTGTTCGGGGCAGAGATGCTGCTGGGACTGGTGATTCACGCCGGCGGGATCAGCGCAGGCGTGGCCGCCGCGTACTCGGTGCTAGCGGTTGCCCTGCTTTCTTGCCTGGGTCTGCTGACGACGGTGGCATGGGCAGCATCTGTCGACTCCGGCGCCGCGTCAGGACAACCGGCTCCGTCCCGACGTGAGCCTGTCGAGCCGACGCGACGCTAAGACTCGTTCTACCCGAGTCCCCTGATGGGTCAGCTTGTTCAAGCAGCCGGTAGACAGTTCCCAACCCGAAGCTCCCCGCCGTCGATCAGGTCGAAGCGCGCCCGGGGGAGCTTCGAGGAGCACTGCTGCCACACCCGGCCGAAACAGAACCTCCAGCGTCTGTGGCGTCGTGTTGTCAGCGACCTGCGAGTAGCTGCGCCTGTACATCAACAGCCGTGCCGCGTGACCGCGGGCCTTACCATCGGGGGCTCGAGCAGCCCCAGGCTGCTCAGGGCGACGCCGAGGCTGGCGAGGCCGGTGACCGTCGCAACCGTCCATCCGGCCCGGGGCTGGAAGTGATAGTCCTGCACCACGTCCCCCAGTGCTGTGACGGCCGCGACAGCCAGGCCGGACAGCACCACGGCGCCCACGACGTGCGCGCCTCCCAGTCCCACGACTGCCAGTGTCCCGGAAAGCACCACCAGGGTCATGAGCGCTGTCTCCAGAGAGCAGGTATGCCGCGCGCGCACTTCGTTCGCGGCCGAGGGAAGATCGAGTGCTTCCAGTACGTCGGCAAGGACGAGCCATGCGATGACGATGACTGCCCAGCCGAGGCCCATGAGCGCTCCGACGCAGCCCAGGGCAAGACCGGCGGTGCCGGCGGGACCCACGACCAGGTCAGACACGCCCGCGTGCACTGCAGCGAGCAGGGCCCGACGGCGTTCTCCGGCGACCTGAGACTGAGCCCACGCGGTCAGCCCGACGCCCGGCACCACCAGCAGCAGACCGGCCCGGGCCATCCACGACGAGCTCCGCAGAACAGAGGCGGACTCCGCCTCGCTGAAGCACGGGTGCAGGCTGATACACGTCTCATCCACTTCGAACCAGGACGGCGTGTAGCGCTCGGCAATCACGCCTGCCCCGACCATCACAGCTAGTCCGGGCATCGGGAGCAGCTGCGCGTGCAATCTGAACTCCCCTGGTCTCCGGGGCAATAGCCTACGTCTGGGCCGACACAGGCCTCGACCAGCGAGCCTAGGGCCGGGTCCCCGGGGTCACTCGGTCACTACTTGCAGCGTCGCCGCGCGAGGTGCCATCACGGACTCGGGCTCGACAGACCAGGCGGCGGCCACCTGGTCTGCGTGGCGAACTGCGTCGTCGCGCAATGGCATTCATCAGTACCTCGGTGAGCTCGTTCACACCCTCGTCATCATCAGCGATGGTGACCATCGGGATGACGGTGTCCTGGCCGGCCATCTCCAGCGGCATCTGCCGGGCCAGCAGGTCGGCCTCGACGTCATACCCGCTGGCACCGGTGCCGGCGAGCAGGACGACGAGCTTGCTGGGGTCCACGCCCGGGCCGTCGAGCACGTCCACTCCCTCGATGGCTCTCAGTCGCCGTTTCGCCGCAGCGACCCGGCGGGTGTCCGACGAGCTCCTCGCCGTCGCGTTCGAGCAGGCTTCGGGCGGCATCGATACTGGCCAGGATCGCGCCGGCTGGGCTAGTGGTGTGTGTCGCCCCGAACGCGCGCTCCAGCCGGGAGGCGTCGATGCGATCGGTGTTGGCCAGGACCAGGGCCGCCTGGGTGTACGCGGGCAGGGCCTTGTGAGCGCTGGTCACCATCGCGTCGGCGCCAACGGCGATGGCGTGAAGCGGAAGGTCTGGGTGGAAGCCGAAGTGCGCTGCCCAGGCAGCATCTACGATAAGCGGTATGCCGTGCGCGTGCGCCACCCGGGCGTGCCCGGCGATGTCGCCGAAGGTGCCGACGTAGGACGGGTCGCCCAGGAAGACCGCACGCACCTCAGGGTGCGCCCGCAGGGCCGCTTCGACGTCGGATACCGATACGGCAACGGGCAGCCCGGTCGAGGGGTTGACCTGCGGGCGGACCCAGACCGGCTCGATCCCGGCTAGGACGGGACCGAGCAGCAGCGAGCGGTGAAGGCTCCGGGACACGATGACGCGGGCACCTGGTTGCGCTACGGCGAGGGCCAGGGCCTGGTTGCCGTGGGTCGAGCCGCCGACCGAGAACCGGCAGACTTCGGCACCCCACAACTGCGCGGCGCGGCGTTCGGCCTGCCCGAGAACACCTGCGGACGGCGTCATGGTGTCCAGCCCGGCATACAGGGGGACATCGCCCGCGATCACGGTTCCGACCAGGTCACTGCGCTGCTTGTGCCCGGGGATCGTGAAGGGCCGCTGGACGGCCTCTAGGAACGAGAGACAGGCGTCGAGCAGCGGTGCGTCGCCGCGGAGTCCGCGCGGGTCTGCAGGCCATATTGTCGAACTGGTCACCCGCGTCATGGTGCCACGGTTAGTCAGGTGGATCAGTCCGGCGGCTTGACCGGGCGGGGTGCGCCGCGGCCAGGCGCTGGTTGGCCTCCATCACGTCGCCCGGGATGTCCACGTGGTCGATGAAGTCAGCGCCCCGGGGGCCGTAGCCATGTTGGTCGTCAGACAACCGGCGCATCTCGCCCAGGAGCAGGGCAATGAAGCGCCTCATCGACCAGACTGCGCGGCCATCCTCATCGTGCACATTCCGGGCAGCGCGGTCGGAACCGTGGGCACGCAGGGCGCGTAGCTCACCACGCCCACGTCGGCAGCATCTCGCACGCCGCGTCTGCCAGGCCGTTGTGAAAGGCGGTTGCTGCGGTGCCGATCGTTGCCAGCACTGTGCTGCCGCACAGCACGAGCACGTCGGCGCGCGGGGGGCTTCTTCCTGAGAGGGCTCGAGACGACCACGTCACCGCCATGGTCGGGAGGCCGCGTAACCGACGTTCTGACTCTCGTCCGAAGATGAAGTCGTCAGGGGTGCTCGCCGAAAACCTCGCGCGCCTCCGACGAGTCGTGCTGGTGGTCAACGCCGCCTGTGGAGTCGACCACCGCCACGGAGATCAGCGTGACGGCCGAGATCTCGGATCAGCCTCGAGTCGGCCCCGGGGAGCCGACATTCAAGGAGTCTCGGGCGTGCCACCAGGCCGCGTCGCAGCCTCGGGACGTACAGCTTCGTTGCCACCAGCGGACCTGCCACGCCATTTCCATTCCACAGTGCTTAACCGTGCCGGAGGTGAGCCGCCGTCGAAGCTACTGCAACGTGGTGCTCGTGGTCAGGCGATCAGCGCGGTGGGGCTGCGGCGGACCGACAGCAGCCGGAAGCCTCTTGCCGTGGCCTGGCGACTAACAGTGAAGACGTTCGGCTCGCTGACTTCGAGCTCGGACTCCAGCCAGCGCTGCAGGGAGTCCGACCCGAGGTTCCTCTGAACGACGAGGTATGCCGTGCCGCCGGGTGTCAGGCAGGGGAGCCACTTCATCAGCATCTCGTGCAACGCCGGCTTGCCGACCCGGATCGGCGGGTTGGACCAGATCGCGTCGAAGCGGATGTCGGCCGGCACCTCGTCGGGCGTCAGGGCATGGAAGTTGTTGATTCCCAGCGTCTTTGCGTTGGTACGTGACAGAGCGAGGGCACGCTGGTTCACATCCACGGCCCAGATGGTGGCCTGCGGGCTGAGGAGTCCGAGACTCAGGGCCATGGGGCCCCAACCCGAGCCGAGGTCCAGCAGGTTGCCGGTTGGTGGTGGATCCGGCGCCTCGCTCAGCAGCACGGCGGTGCCGATGTCGACCCGGTTCGGGCAGAAGATGCCCGGTGCCGTCACGACGACGACTTCCCGGCCCGCCAGGTGCACCCGAAGGTCTCGGCGTTCGACGGAGCTGGCCGGCTGGGCGGTAAAATAGTGGTCGCTGTGCGTGTTCATCATCCTCCACGCTACCGGCGCCAGGACCTGATGCTCGCCTGACCTGAGTCTGCGAGGTCAGTCCCCCTCCCTGGGCTCGCCAAGGGAGGTAACCCGTGATCGCAGCTCGGCCACCTCTGCGCGCGGCAGCTCAACTTCCCGGGCCAGGTCGACGAGCGTGCGTTCGCCGTGAGCGGGTACTGCTGCGGGGTGGTGAGCCGCTTCTCGACAAGGCAGCCCAGCACCCGGCCTTCTTCACTCGCCACACCCCAAAGCTGCACCGCGGAACAATTAGTTTGTGCGTGGTGTTGAAAGGGTGCGATTCTAAGGGAGATATGACTCAACGATCTGATCTGTTCGATTTCAAGGCCTCCGCGCTCAGCGACGATGACTCCTGGCACCGCGACCAGGCGGACTTCGGCGCCGACCCCGATGGCGCCCAGCTTGAACGGGATGAGCGCGCGTCCATGCGCCGGGCCCCCGGCCTGTCGACCGAGCTCGAAGACGTCTCCGAGGTCGAGTACCGCCAGCTTCGCCTGGAGCGGGTCGTGCTTTGCGGGGTGTGGACCGAAGGCACCGTGGAGGATGCCGACAACTCCATCCGTGAGCTGGCGGCCCTGGCAGAGACTGCCGGGTCGACCGTGCTGGCCGGGCTGATCCAGCGCCGCACCAGACCCGACACCAGCACGTTCCTCGGGTCCGGGAAGGCCATCGAGCTGCGTGACATCGTCATCGCCGAGGGTGCCGACACCGTGATCTGCGACGGCGAGCTGAGCCCCGGCCAGAGACGAGCTCTTGAGGACGTCGTCAAGGTCAAGGTCATCGACCGCACCGCGCTGATCCTGGACATCTTCGCCCAGCACGCCAAGAGCCGCGAGGGCAAGGCCCAGGTCGAGCTGGCCCAGCTGCAGTATCTCCTGCCGCGCCTGCGTGGCTGGGGCGAGTCGATGTCCCGTCAGGCCGGTGGTCAGGCGGCCGGCGGTCAGGGGATGGGCTCACGAGGCCCCGGTGAGACCAAGATCGAGCTCGACCGGCGCCGGATCAACAGCCGGATCGCCAAGCTCAAGCGCGAGATCAAGGCCATGAAGATCACCCGGGACACCAAGCGGCACAGCCGCAAGGTCAACGGAGTGGCCAGTGTCGCCATCGCCGGATACACCAACGCGGGCAAGTCCTCGCTGCTCAACCGGCTGACCGGCGCGGGCGTCCTGGTCGACAACCAGCTGTTCGCCACCCTGGACCCGACCGTCCGCAAGGCCGAGACCGCCGACGGCCGGCTGTTCACCCTGTCGGACACGGTCGGCTTCGTTCGCGCCCTGCCGACCCAGCTGGTCGAGGCCTTCCGCTCGACCCTCGAGGAGGTCGGCGACGCGGACCTGCTGCTGCACGTGGTCGACGGCTCGCACCCCGATCCCGAGAGCCAGATCACATCTGTGCGGGCCGTGCTTGCCGACGTCGGCGGGGACAAGATCCGTGAAGTCATCGTCGTCAACAAGGCTGACTGCGCGGACCCCGAGGTGCTTGACCGGCTCCGGCGCAACGAGAGCCACTCGATCATCGTCTCGGCGCGCACCGGTGAGGGGCTGGACGAGCTCCGGGGGCTGATCGCCGACGAGCTCCCCCGGCCCGACATCGCGGTGACCGTGCTGCTGCCCTACGACCGTGGCGACCTGGTCAACCGGCTGCACCAAGAGGCCGACATCCTCACCAGCGAGCACACTGAGCACGGCACCCGGGTCGAGGCGAAGGTCAACCAGACCCTGGTCGATGAGCTCGCGGCATACTCGGTTCAGTAGCCTCGGCCCCACCCGAGGGGGGGCTGTGGGTCGGCGGTCTTTCAGGAGGAAGATTCTACCTGTTGGGTTTCTCGGCGAAAGGCCTCTGCAATGAACGAGTTCTGGTCTGCGGTTCCGGTGTGGATCCAGGTGGTTCTGGTCTTGCTGGCCATTCTCCAGATCACCCTCGAGGTGTACGCCCTCGTCGATCTGTACCGGCGGCCGGTACACCAGACCACCTTTGACAACAAATGGGTATGGCTGGCGATCATCCTGCTGGTGAGCACCATCGGCGCGATCATCTACCTGCTGGCCGCCCGCAAGCCGGCCCCGCTCACGGACGAGGTGGCGACTCCCTCGTCGAGCTCGGTTCGCACCGACGACATCGCAGACACGCTCTTCGGTCCCCGAGATGAGTCCGTCCGGCCATGAGCCCGGGCATCGGTGCCGCAGCGATCCGGACGACGGCGCTGAACGGTCCACGGCGAGAAGCGCGCGCTCGACTCCGTTGACGTGGAGGTCGAGGAGGGTTCGATCTTCGGGTTACTGGGGCCCAACGGGGCAGGCAAGACGACGGCCCTGCGCATCCTGACCGGACTCGCCTCTGCCACCAGCGGTTCCGTGCAGATCCTCGGCCAGGACGTTGCCGCGGCCGGTAGCTCGGTGCGGGCCCAGAGCGGGTTCCTGCCCGACGTGCCTGGCTTCTACGAGTGGATGAGGGCCGAGGAGTTCCCCCGCGTCGCCGCAGGGCTGTTCGGGATCGGGGGCCGGGTGCTCGACGAGCGGGCCGGGGTCCTGCTCGACCTGGCCGGGCTCAGCGATGTGGCCACCGAGATCGGCGGCTACTCCCGTGGCATGACACAGCGTCTCGGCGTGGCTCAGGCCTCCACCCACATCCTGGCCGACGTCGAGCGTGTCTGTGACACGGTGGCGATCCTGGATCGCGGTCGCGTCATCGCCCAGGTACCCATTCCGGGCATCCTGATCTTTTTCGCACTGACCGGACCGGTGTTGACCAAGTTCACCCCTGAGCTGGTGGGCGCCCTGGCCGGCGACCAGCCCAAGGGTTTCGTGATCCCGACGCCGACGTACTCGTGTTCGGCTTCCTGTTCATAGCCCTGTTGACGCTGCTGTCCGTGCTCATCGGCTCCACCGCGGGAGCGGCTGGCGCCGGACTTGGCATCTACGCGTTGCTGGCCATCGCGGTCATCTGGAAGCCTCTGGGCAGATACTGGCTGGCGGCCCTGTCAACGGTGCCTTTGACGCTGGCCGTCACCAAGGACGTCGCCTTCTTGTGGCCGGTGCTGACCTCGCTGCTGCTCGCTGTGGGCCTCGTCGCCCTCGCCGTGCTCTCCTGCCGGCCCAGGGACCTGTCGTAAGACCTGTGTGACTGCCGTGCGGCGGGCGGTCATTCGTCATGGCGAGCGGGGGATCCGCCCACTCCTCCGGCCCTTGAACCGTGGATCACGGCATCAGCGGGGAGCCGGAGCTGTCGGGACATTCGCACGATGTCGAATCGGTGATGATCCACTGCCACCCCGTTCGGCAGGACTCCCCACGTCGTGAAGCCGCACGCCTCGTAGAGTGCCCGGGCGCCGTGGTTGTTGCCGCGTACCCCGAGCGTCAGCAGCTCTGCCCCGGAGCTGTCCGCTCTGTCGATTAACGTGTCGACCACCAGGCGGCCCAACCCCAGACCCCGAGTACCCGGATGGACCATGACCTTGGTCAGCTCTGCGACGTGACCCATCGCACCCTCTCGCCCGGCCTGCCAGCCGCCAAGGGCCTGTATCTGGCCGTCGACCCGGCACAAGACAAGCCCGGCACGTTTAGTGGTCACCGCCGCGCGCCATCCACCCAGCCACTGGCCGATGTCGACGAGCGTCGGTATCTGCAGCCAGCCGACAGCGCCCCCGAGTGCCACCACGGCGCTCACCACCCGATGGACCTCGAGGGTGGTCTGGTCATCGACCTCACCGAGCCACTGCATGCGGGAATCCAGTTCTGACACGCGCGAAGTATCTCAGCACCCGACCGTCGGCTCTCTCGGACGGCGCGGTGGACGGGGACAGCGCCATGGCACGGCCGGACGGCGGAGGCAAGGGATGATGCTCCACGGGAGATAACCTGAGCCAATGCCTTCGAAAGTCCATGACCTTGACGCCCTCCTGGACACCGCAGTGCAGGGTATCGGTGGCGTTCAGCGCCCTGGACAGCGCGAGATGGTGCATGCCGTGGCCGAGGCCGTCGCCAAGAACGAACACCTCCTGGTCCAGGCGGGCACCGGCACCGGCAAGTCGCTCGCCTATCTCATCCCCGCAGTGGTGCACGCCTTCGACACCGGTCGCCCCACCGTGGTGGCCACCGCGACGTTGACCCTGCAGGCCCAGATCGTGGACTTCGACATGCCGCGGCTGGCCCGGGCGATCGCCCCGATGCTGGGTCGCCAGCCGACCTGGGCGCTGGTCAAGGGCCGCCGCAACTACCTGTGCAGACACAAGCTGTCAGGTGGATTCCCGGCTGATGACGAGGGCAGCCTGCTGTCGGTGGGCGCGGTGGACGCCAACGTCTCCTGGCTGGGGGCCGAGGTGGTCCGTCTCCGGTCGTGGGCCGAGGAGACCGTCTCCGGTGACCGCGACGAGCTCCTGCCGGGGGTCTCCGAACGGGCCTGGCGCCAGGTGTCGGTCGCCGCACACGAGTGCCTCGGCGGCAAGTGCCCGATGGTCGGCGAGTGCTTCGTGGAGCAGGCCCGCGCCGGAGCCAAGGACGTCGACGTGGTGGTGACCAACCACGCCTTCATGGCGATCGACTCGTTTGAGGGCCGGCAGATGCTGCCCGAGCACGATCTGCTGATCGTCGACGAGGGCCACGATCTGGTTGACCGGGTCACCTCCACCATCACCGACGAGCTGACCGTGCCGATGATTGCCGGAGCCGCCAAGCGGGCCGGGCGTCTCGCTGCGACGGAGCAGGTCACCGACGCGTCCGAGTTCCTGGCCGCGATTGTCGACGAGCTGCCCGAGGGGCGGCTCAACGGCATACCGGACTCTCTGGCTCTTGCGCTGTCACGGGTGCGCGACTCCGCCCGCGGGGTGCAGACCGAGCTGAAGCCGGCCTCGCCCGAGGACAACGACGGAGCCCGGCAGGTCGCCCGCGCGGCCATCGACGAGATCTTCGAGAACGCCGAGCGGATGCTGGACGAGCGCGAGCTCGACGTCGCCTGGGTGAGTAAGGACCCGCGCCGTGGCTCGGTGCTGAAGGTGGCGCCGATGAGTGTGGCAATGCTGATGCGGGACAGAGTGTTTGGCGACCGAACCGTGATCATGACCTCGGCCACCCTTGAGCTCGGCGGCACCTTCGACTCGGTCGCCGGCACCCTTGGACTGCGCGGCGAGGGCGCCCCGGCCTGGCGCGGGCTCGACGTGGGCAGCCCGTTCGACTATCCCAGACAGGCCATCGCGTATGTCGCAAAGCACCTCCCGGCGCCGGGGCGTGACGGGATGGCGCTGGAGACGCTGGACGAGATTGAGCAGCTGGTGCGGGCCGCGGGTGGTCGGACGCTCGGCCTGTTCTCCTCCATGCGGGCGGCCGTCGCGGCGACCGAGGCGATGCGCGAGCGCTTCGGCAAAGAGTCTGACAACATCGGGTTCATCTGCCAGGGGGAGGACCAGACCTCAACGCTGGTAAGGCAGTTTGCCCGTGAGCCGAGGACCTGCCTGTTCGGGACGCTGTCGCTGTGGCAGGGCGTCGACGTGCCCGGCTCGTCCTGCCAGCTCGTCATCATCGACCGGATCCCGTTCCCGCGCCCGGACGACCCGCTGTCCTCGGCGCGCTCGCAGGAGATCGCCCGCAGAGGCGGCAACGGCTTCATGGCGGTCGCGGCCACCCACGCGGCCCTGCGGCTCGCCCAGGGCGCCGGCCGGCTGGTGCGTCGCGGCGACGACCGCGGGGTGGTGGCCATCCTCGACTCGCGGATGATGACTGCGCGCTATGCCGGGTTCCTGCAGAAGTCTCTGCCACCGTTCTGGCCGACGATCGACAAGACCATGGTGCTGGCCGCGCTGACCCGCCTGGACGAGACCGCCGCGCAGCCCCTGCCGGTGCGCGAGCCCGCACTGCGCGGGATCGCCGGGGCGGTCGACGGCATCCCCCTGGGCGGCCATGACGAGGACGACCGGCCGGCCGATGACCGGCCCGTGGCCGGTGACCCCCCGGTGGCGGAGTCACCGCGTACCGCTGTCACCCAGGGCCATGCCTGGACCTCCGAGCAGGACACCGAGCTGCGTGAGGGCGTCGAGCTGGGCCTGACCCTCGAGGAGATGGCCGAGCACCTCGAGCTGGCCGATGACGTGATCCTGGCCCGGCTCAGCCTCTTCGGCCTCGAGCTGTCGGACTCGCCGAAGATGGCCTTCTGAGCGACGTCGTGCCGAGTGTGGCAAAGGTCTGTGGCCGCGGCGTGACAGTCTTGGCCTCGTGACCGACAGAACCAGCCGGGCTCTCCAGGCCCCCAGAACAGGTGCACCGCCATATGTGCTGATCTCGGGTCCTGAAAGCGTGCTGGCCGAGCGTGCGCTCGCCGCGACCCTGGATGCGCTGCGCGCGGGTGACCCCGATCTGGAGGTCATCAAGCTGTATTCCGAGGGCTACCAGAGCGGGACGCTCACCATGCACGCGTCCCCCTCCCTGTTCGGCGGTACCAAGGCGATCGTGGTCCTGGATCTCGAGGACGCGCCGGACGATCTTCAGACGGACGTGCTCGCCTACCTGGCCGCCCCCGCTCCCGCCGGCGAGGTCACCCTGGTCGTGGCGCACAGGAGCGGGAACCGCGGCAAGAAGGTCCTGGACACCCTGAAGAAGGCAGGGGCCCGGGTCGTCGACGCAGCTCAGATCAAGGAGAACGACAAACCGCAGTTCGCCGCGAACGAGTTCCGCCGGCAGGGTCGCAAGGCGACGCCAGGCGCCGTGCGGGCACTCATCGACGCGGTCGGCCGGGACATCCGCGAGCTCGCCGCCGCCTGCTCGCAGCTGGTCGTCGACACCGAGGGTCTGGTGGACGAGGCGATGGTCGAGAAGTACCAGGGCGGCAAGGTCGAGACGACCGGTTTCAAGGTCGCCGACGCCGCGATCGCCGGCAACGTGGGGGAGGCGCTGCGACTCTTGCGGCATGCCATCTCCGCCGGTGACAGCCCGGTGCCGATCGTCGCGGTGCTGGCCATGCAGCTGCGCCAGATGGTCAGGGTCGGCGGCGCGGGCCGTGGCCCCTCGGGTCAGCTGGCCAAGTCCCTGGGGATGGCGCCGTGGCAGATCGACCAGGCCCGCAGGAAGCTGAGCGGCTGGACGCCCGAGGGTGTCGGCCAGGCGATCCAGGCCGTAGCCGCCGCCGACTTCGACGTCAAAGGCGGCGCCCGAGACCCCGTCTACTCAGTGGAACGAGTGATCCTCACCATCTGCGAAGCCCGCAACCCCCCCTAACCCCCCGCCCTCGCCCCCCGCCCCCCGCTCTTGCTGCCCGCAGACCACCGAATCCAGGGCTTTGAGCCTCGAAACGGTGGTTTGGGAGCAACCAGCGCGGCGGAGGGGCGTGCGGTTTGGCGGGCGCGGCCTTCGCTGCTAGATTTGGTGGTCGCGTGCGCGCTCAGGTCGTGTGCGCATGCTGTTCCACCCAGAGCGGCTCAACCACGGGTATCCCCACGCCCGGTCCCGAGTCGCTTCTGTCGCCCTCATGACAGAGCATCATCGACCTACCCGAATGTGAGAAAGATTCCTCGTGGCAAACATCAAGTCCCAGCTCAAGCGCATCAAGACGAACGCTAAGGCGACCGAGCGCAACAAGGCCGTCAAGAGCGAGCTCCGCACCTGGATCCGCAAGTTCCAGTCGGCGGCCAAGTCCGGCGACGCCAGTGCGGCTGCCGACGCGCTCAAGGTTGCTTCGGCCAAGCTCGACAAGGCCGTCAGCAAGGGCGTCATTCACAAGAACAACGCGGCGAACAAGAAGTCGGCCATGGCCAAGAAGACCGCGTCCCTGTAGGGACATGGCGTCCTCTCGGGGACCACACGCCTTTGTTTGACGAAGGGTCGACGCCTCAGCGGGTGTCGGCCCTTAGTCGAGCCGTGGCAGGAGTACGTTCGGCGCCATGACCGCCATGACCGCCATGACCGCCATGACCGCCATGACTGCTATGACCGCCACCGCAGCAGCAGCGTTCGCCCTGATCGCCGCACTGGCTTGGCTGGCCGTCTACCGTCAGTGGGCCCATGTCGAGCGGGCCGCCAAACCCCTGGTCATGGTGGCGCTCGCCGCACTGGCGCTCACGATGGGCGCCGCCGATCACACCGCCGGGCGCCTGGTCCTCATGGCGCTGTTCTTCTCCCTGGTCGGCGACATCTTCCTGAATCGCAAGGCCACGGTCGACTCCCTCGGGGTACCGCTGGCGTTTCTGCTCGCGCACCTCGCGTACGTCTTTGCGTTCCTGCTCCTGGGGTTCCAGCGGTGGTGGGCGCTGCTCGGTCTGGTGATCGCGGTGCCGCTCGGCCTGACCTCGGGGCGCCGGATCGTGCGGTCGGCCGCCCGCGTTGAGGGCGTCGCGCTGGGAGCCAGCGTCACGGCATACCTCCTGGTGATCTCGGCGATGGTCATCACCGCGAGCGGAACGGGCCGCCTCCTGGTGCTCCTGGGCGCTCTGACCTTCATGATCTCGGACACGGTTCTGGGGCTGGACCGTTTTGTCGGGCCGCGTGCGAACGCCCGCATGGTCGTGATCGTGACCTGCCACCTCGGCCAGGCGATGATGGTGATCGGCGCACTTCGGTGAGCCTGCGATAGCGTGTCCCCATGCGGATCACGCAGCTCCTTAGCTAGCCGCGTTGGCCCGACCGGACCTCAACGCGGCAACCCCTCCTGGGTGAGGGGTCTTTTCATGTGCCAGCCGGGGCGGCCACCAGGCATCGGGGATTGCATGCACGCGCAGGACGACGAGCAGAGGACGCGATGATGAACGACACTCCGTACCGATACACGGCCGAGATGGCCGAGCGCATCGAGCTGTCGTGGCAGGACCGCTGGCAGAACGAGGGCACGTTCCACGCCCCGAACCCGGCCGGCCCGTGGGCTGACCCCGAGGGCGTGGCAGGTCGGGACAAGCTCTTCGTCCTGGACATGTTCCCTTACCCCTCCGGAGCCGGGCTGCACGTCGGCCACCCGCTGGGCTTCATCGCCACCGACGTCTTCTCGCGCTTCCAGCGGATGACGGGCAAGAACGTTCTGCACACGCTGGGTTACGACGCGTTCGGCCTGCCCGCCGAGCAGTATGCCGTGCAGACCGGCCAGCACCCGCGCAAGACCACCGAAGAGAACATGGCCAACATGCGGCGCCAGCTGCGGCGCCTCGGCCTGGGCCACGACGACCGTCGCGCGATCGCCACGATGGACCCGGAGTTCTACCGGTGGACCCAGTGGATCTTCGTCCAGATCTTCAACAGCTGGTATGACGGTGCGGCCGAGGGTGGGCGCGGGAAGGCACGGCCGATCAGCGAGCTCGTCGCGGCGCTCGAGTCGGGGGAGCGGGTCAGTGCTTGCGGCGAGACGTGGGCAGTGATGAGCGCGCAGCGTCAGCGCAAGGAGATCGACGACCACCGGCTGGCCTACATCACCCAGGCGCCGGTCAACTGGTGTCCGGGGCTGGGCACCGTGCTGGCCAACGAAGAGGTCACCACCGACGGCCGGTCCGAGCGGGGTAACTTTCCCGTGTTCAAGCGCAACCTGTCCCAGTGGATGATGCGGATCACCAAGTACTCGGACCGGCTGGTCGACGACCTGGATCGCCTCGACTGGCCCGAGCCGGTCAAGCACATGCAGCGCAACTGGATTGGCCGTTCAGCTGGAGCCAAGGTCTCCTTCACGGTCCCTGTCGCCGACGGCTCGGCCGCACAGGTTGTGGTGGGCGCCGATGGCTCGGCTAGTGCTGGCAGGGCAACGGCTTCTGAGGGTTCGAAGACCGTGGCGATCGAGGTCTTCACAACCCGCCCTGACACGTTGTTCGGCGCCACCTTCATGGTGCTGGCGCCAGAGCATCCGCTGGTGGACTCCATCGTCCCCGTTGATGGTTGGCCCGAGAGGACGCGTGGCGCCTGGGTCCCTGGCGGCCCCGACGCGGTGACACCTCGGGAGGCCGTGGCGGCATACCGGCGCACTGCCTCGCGCAAGAGCGACGTCGAGCGCCAGTCCGAGGGCAAGGACAAGACCGGCGTGTTCATCGGCGCCTTCGCGACCAACCCCGTTGACGGGCGGTTGATCCCGGTGTTCGTGGCCGACTATGTGCTGATGGGGTACGGCACCGGCGCGATCATGGCGGTGCCCGGCCAGGACGCGCGCGACTACGAGTTCGCGACCAAGTTCGAGCTGCCGATCATCCGCACGGTGCAGCCCACGCAGGGCCACCCGATGGACGAGGCGTTCACCGGTGACGGTCCGGCGATCAACTCAGCCAACGACGAGATCTCCCTCAACGGGCTGCGGGTCGCCGAGGCTAAGGCCAAGATCATCGACTGGCTGGCGGACAAGGGCCTCGGCGAGGTGACGATCACCTACAAGCTGCGCGACTGGCTGTTCTCCCGGCAGCGGTACTGGGGCGAGCCGTTCCCGATCGTCTATGACGGGGCCGGCAACGCGATCGCCCTGCCCGAGTCCATGCTGCCCGTGCTGCTGCCCGAGGTCGCGGACTACTCGCCGGCCACCTTTGACCCGCAGGACGCTGAGTCCAACCCGGCGCCGCCACTGGCCCGGGCGCAGGAATGGGTCAACGTCGAGCTCGACCTGGGCGACGGTCTGTTGCCCTACCGCCGCGAGACCAACACGATGCCCAACTGGGCCGGCTCCTGCTGGTACGAGCTGCGTTACCTGGACCCGGCCAACAGCGACAAGCTGGTTGACCCCGAGGTGGAGAAGTACTGGATGGGCCGGCAGGCCAGGGCCGTCCTCGGGGCGCCGGCAGGTGCCGCGGATCCGGGCGGTGCCGACCTGTATGTCGGTGGTGTCGAGCATGCGGTGCTGCACCTGCTGTACTCACGCTTCTGGCACAAGGTGCTCTTCGACCTCGGGCACGTCAGCAGCGAGGAGCCGTTCCGCAGGCTGTTCAACCAGGGCTACATCCAGGCCTTCGCCTTTCGTGACAGCCGCGGGCAGTCGGTTCCGGCCGTCGAGGTGGTCGAGGAGGCGACGCCCAGCGGCGAGGTCTCCTACACCTGGAAGGGGGCGCCGGTCAGCCGTGAGTACGGGAAGATGGGCAAGTCCCTGAAGAACGTTGTCACTCCCGACGAGATGTTCGAGGGCTACGGCGCGGACACGTTCCGGGTCTACGAGATGTCGATGGGCCCGCTGGATCTTTCCCGTCCGTGGGAGACCCGAGCCGTCATCGGCGCTCAGCGATTCCTGCAACGGCTGTGGCGCAATGTGATCGACGAGGTCACCGGCGAGCTGCTGGTCGCCGAGGATGCCCCGGACCTGGCCACGAAACGTCTCCTGCACCGGACCATCCACGCGCTGCGGACGGACTATGAGGCGCTGCGGTTCAACACGGCTATCGCCCGGCTGATCGAGTTCAACAACGCCCTGACTAAACTCCCTCAGGTTCCGAGGGAGGCGGCCGAGGCGCTGGTCGTGATGACGGCTCCGGTGGCGCCGCATATCGCCGAGGAGCTGTGGGCCAGGCTGGGTCACGCGCAGACGCTGACCTACGTGGACTTCCCCGAGGCTGACCCGGCGCTGCTCGTGGACGATACCGTGACCTGCGTGGTCCAGGTCCAGGGCAAGGTGCGTGACCGCCTCGAGGTGCCCGCCGACATCGGTGAGCAAGACCTGCAGACGCTCGCACTGGCAACCGACAAGATCACAGCGGCGCTGGCCGGAAAGACAGTCCGCAAGGTCATAGTCCGCCCCCCCGGCCTGGTGAACATCGTAGCCACCTGACAAACCCGAACAGACTCACAAACCCGAACAGGCTCACAAACCTAGGGATCGTGCGACCAAAACCCTTCAAACCTAGGGACTGTGCGACCAGCAACCTCAGCGAGGATGCTCACGGTCCTTAGGTTTGCGGCCTGGACTGCGCACGGTCCCTAGGTTTGCGACCTGGACTGCGCACCGTCCCTAGGTTTGCGGGCTTGCATTGTGCACGGTCCCTGGGTTTGCGGGTGGAGGGCGTCGGGGGGGGGGTTGCCTGGCAGCGATAGCCTGCGCGGGTGAGTGTTGCGATCGTCACTGACTCCACAGCGTCTCTGCCGGGTGATCTGGTCGCGAGCCACGGAATCGTCGTCGTGCCCCTCCACGTCGTGCTGGGCGGGCAGCAGTACATCGAGGGAGTCGACATCGGCACCGTGGAGCTGGCGGCGGCCCTGCGCGAGTTCACCCCGGTCAGCACCTCACGCCCGTCCCCGCGGGCATTTCTCGAGGCCTACGAGTCGGCGGCGGCCGGTGGAGCTGGGTCGGTCGTATCCGTTCACATTTCCGCCGACATGTCGGGGACCGTCGGATCGGCATCGTTGGCGGCGCGTCAGTCGCCGATCCCCGTCGAGGTCGTCGACTCCCGGTCAGTGGGTATGGCGATGGGCTACGGAGTGCTGTCCGCCGCGGTCGCCGCAGAGCAGGGGCAGGACGCCAAAACCGTTGCAGCCATTGCCGGCGCCCGGGCGCGTGCAGCGACTGTTCTCTTCTACGTCGACAACCTTGAGCATCTGCGCCGGGGCGGGCGGATCGGGGCGGCGTCGGCCCTGCTCGGCTCGGCCCTGGCGATCAAACCGTTGCTGGCGCTCACCGATGGGCACATCGACCCGGTCGAGAAGGTGCGAACATCTGCCAGAGCACTGAGCAGGCTGGAGGACCTGGCACTCGAGTCGGTCGAGGTGGCAGGGGAGTCAGGGGTGGACATCGCCGTCCATCACCTCGACTCCGAGACCCGGGCAGGTGATCTCTTCGACCGGCTGCGGGCAAAGGTTTCGACCGCCACGACGATGCTTTTCGTGGAGCTCGGGGCCGTGGTGGGCGCGCACGTCGGTCCCGGCACGATCGCGGTCGTTGTCTCGCCGCGGCCTGACGGTGGCCAGGCCTGATCATGCCAGAATCCTGGATCGTGGTTGCGGGAGCCGCCACCGCTGGCTTCCTGATCGGATCTATCAACCCGGCGTCTATCATCGCCCGGTTCCTCCACCAGGATCTCCGGCAGGGGTCGGGGAACCCGGGGGCCACCAACGCAAGTCGGGTCCTGGGACTGAGGTGGGGCATCATCGTGGGACTGATCGACGTTCTGAAGGGGTTCTTGCCGACCTTTCTGGCGCTGTGGCTGTTCGACCGGAGCACGGCATACGTGGTGGGCCTGGCAACCGTCCTCGGACACGTCCTGTCACCCTTCTTGCGTGGGCGCGGCGGCCGGGGGGTCGCCACGTCGCTGGGCGCCCTGATCGCCGTCTTCCCGTGGTTTGCCCTGGGTACGGTCGTGGTCTTCGGCGTGATGCTGTGGGCCACCAGATGGGTTGCAGGCTCATCGATCGCCGCGGCGGCGCTGCTCGGGCTGTATGCCGGGCTGGGTCCGCTGCCTGACCCGGTGGTCGCCGGCAGGGTGTGGGGGATCTGTATCGCCCTGATCGTGATCGTCCGCCACTATGACAACATCCGCGGCTGGGTGGACCGGAGACTCGTCTGAATTCTTGTGCCAGTTTGCTGTAGTTTGTGTCAGTTTATTTGATATCGATCGGAATGTCTGTGCCATCCTTTGGTGACCTGGTGGGCAGGCGAGGCGGCTCGGCGGGCAGGACCCGTCCGCCCAACCGGCGACTTTCCACGAATCCTCCATGAGCGTGCGCCGTATCGCGTATGTTTTGGTTATGGCGACCCAGCAGGATTGCCCTTCGTGGATGGACAGTGAGAGATGCCTCATCGTGGTTGGAGGATTGGGCGGGGGAGCGTCGAGACAGAGTCGATGGACCGGCTCACCGCCGATCGTCTTGCCGGTCTTCTGAGCTTCCTGAGTTCCATCTCGCCGGGTTCGTCCACCGACTCCGAGGTCCTGGATGCTCCTGGGCAAGCGTCCGAGACGGAGCGGTCTGCGGTCGCGGAGGCGCCGGGCAGGAGGCTCGAGAGGCCCCAGCCAGAAGCAGCGTCGCCATCGGTCGACTCGCCCCCGACTGCACCGCTGGCGCCTGCGGTTGAGCCTACCGCTGCGCAACCTGTCGTCAGGCCTGAGGTCCTGCGCGAGGTCGATGCGGAGACTGACGGTGAGCCTTCTGAGATCGCGCCCGCCGGCCCCGTCGTGGCTGACCTTGTTGCGGCCGGCTCCCGGGCTGGCCGTCACCGTCCTCCGCAGTCCTCGCGGCTGAGTATCCGGGGCATCTCCTTGTCCGGCCGGCGGCTTGCGCTTGTGGCGGCAGTGACCGTTCTCGTCGTCGTGTCCGCGGTGCTCGCACTGACATAGGCACGACTGGTTCTGCCGATCGGGGGGGGCACGCTCGATCAACGGTTGTTGTCCACATCGGTGTGCCGGGTGATCTCGCCGTCCACACCCGTCCCGGATCGCGGTCGACTGCTTCCCCAGCGCACCTAGCGTGCCCGTATGCCGCGCCGTCGCCTCCCGCCTCCTTCCGTTGACCGAGTTCCCGCGATCCTTGGGATTCCGCTCGCCGGCTCATCGGGGGCGGACGCATCGCAGTCAGGTGGTTGGGTCCCGCTACGAGTGTCGGTGACCGATGTGACAGACCCGCTCGCGGCAGCCTCGGAGTCCAAGCCACTGGTTGCTGCAGCGGTGCCGGGGCCGTCGCGGCCTGCTGTGCTGACGGTGCCGCTCTCTCTGCGCGGCTTGCGCGCCAGGCCCCGCCGTCTTGCCGTGCTGGGGGCCCTCGTCCTCCTGGTGGCTGTCACCGTGATTCTGGGGGTCCGGGTTGCCTGGGCCCGCACATCAGCCAGGCCCGCGTCGGCCGCGTCGGCAGCGCATGGCCCTCCGGGTGGACTGGCCTCACGAACCGTGCCGGCCGCGTTCGCCTCACCGGGGGCGTCGGCGGCGCCCACGACGGCCAGCGAGGTGCTGGTCCACGTCGTGGGGCAGGTGCGTCGTCCGGGGGTCGTTCGCCTCTCGACAGGCTCCAGGGTCCTCGATGCCGTCGGCGCTGCCGGTGGGACGAAGCCCTCGGCCGACCTGAACCATCTCAACCTTGCTCGCATCGTCACCGACGGCGAGCAGATCGTCGTGCCCAAACCGGGAGAGGTCATCCCGGCGCCGGGCGCGTCCAGCGCACCGGGAGCCGGCGCTGGGTCCGCAGGCGGGGTTCCGGCCGGAGGCGGCCCAGCCGGTGGCCTGGTGGATCTCAACACCGCGGACGCAGCAGCCCTAGACGCGCTGCCGGGCGTGGGTCCGGTCCTTTCACAGAGGATCCTGGACTGGCGCACCCAGCATGGCCGGTTCTCCTCGGTCGACGAGCTGGGCGAGGTCAGCGGCATCGGGGACAAGCTCCTCGCCCAGATCGGGCCCAAGGTCCGTGTCTGAGATTGCCGGTGAACAGCCCGGCATCGACGTCAGGCTTCTGGTGCCGGCTCTGGTCGGATGGATCTGCGTTGCCGCGATGTTGCCATGCCGGCCGGTTGTCCTTGCCCTGTCGGCCGCCGGCTTCGCTGGGCTCGGCGTGGTCCTCATGCATCCGCGGTGGCGTCGCCGGTCCTGGGCTACGTCCGTCGCTCTCACCCTCGTCGGCACCGCCCTGTGTCTGGTCGCCACCGCGGCTCATTCCAGCGTCCGCGAGGCCGGCCTGGTCCCCGCCCTGGCGGCTCAGCGAGCCACGGCGACAGTCGAGGCTGGGGTCCTCTCGGACCCACGGGTGGTCCAGACCAAGGGGGTCCGGCCCACCGAGCTCGTCATCGTCAGGGTGTCGGTGCGCACCGTCGTGGGCCGGGGCCAGCGCAGCGAGTCCTCAACGCCGGTGCTGGTATTCGGCGACATGTCCTGGGCGCAGGTGCGATGGCGAGAGCGGGTGCGGGTCAGCGGCCGGTTCGATGGCGCCGACCCAGGCGACGACGTGGTGGCGGTCTTCAACCCCTCCGGGGCGCCTCAGGCGGTGGGTGAGCCCGGGCTGGTCGCGGACGCCGCCGAGCACGTCCGCTCGGGGTTGCGGGAGGCGGTTTCGGGCCTGCCCGACGATGCCCGGGGACTGATGCCGGGCCTGGTGATCGGCGACACCAGCCGGACCCCGCAGTCGTTGACCGACGCGATGCTTGCCACCGGGATGACTCACCTCTCGGCCGTCTCCGGCAGCAACGTCGCCGTGGTCCTGGCCGCCGGTCTCGGGCTGTGCCAGCTCGTGGGTGTGCGCCGTCGCTGGCGCCCGATGGTGGCGCTGGTTCTGCTGGCCGGCTTCGTCATCCTCGCCAGGCCTGAGCCGAGCGTCCTGAGGGCGGCGGTGATGGGGGTGATCGGGTTGCTGGGGCTGGGCGCCTCCCGGCGCCGGATGGGTCTGCCGGCGTTGTCCGGAGCCGTCCTGGTCCTGCTGTGCATCGACCCGTGGCTGTCCCGGTCATACGGATTCGCCCTGTCCACCCTGGCCACCTTCGGACTGTTGCTCTTCGCCCGACCGTGGGGAGGGTGGTTCGCCCGATTTCTGCCCGAGCGCCTGAAAACGCTCGGCGTGGCGATCGCCATTCCTGTTGCGGCACAGGCCATGTGCGGCCCGGTGGTCGTCCTGCTCCAGGGCTCGGTTACCCTGATCGGAGCCTTCGCCAACCTGCTGGCGGCCCCCCTCGTCGCCCCCGCCACAGTCCTCGGAGTCTCGGTGGCGCTGGTCGCCCTGGTCTCCCATCCGCTCGCGGTGCTGCTCGCCTGGGTGGCCTGCGCGCCCACTCTCGGGATCGTCTGGATCGCCCGCGTCTGTGCAGACGTGCGGATGGGCACGCTGCCCTGGCCGGACGGTCCGCCTGGCGCGTTCCTGCTGGCCTTCGTGACGATTGGCCTGCTCTTCATGGCACCCTGGCTCATCGCGACCATCCACGCGCGCCCCTACGCGGTCGCCGCCCTCGGCGTGCTGACCCTCGCGGCGGCGTGGCCGACCGGCGGCCTGGTCTGGCCATCGCCGAGCTGGGCGATGGTGGCCTGCGACGTCGGACAGGGTGACGCGCTCGTCCTGGCCAGCGGCACCGGCCATGCGGTGGTGGTCGACGCAGGGCCGGACGCCGAGGCCATCGACGGCTGCCTGAGGAGGTTGCACGTGGAGGTGGTGGATGCCGTGGTGCTGACTCACTTCCATGCCGACCACGTGGATGGGCTGCCCGGCGTCCTGCACGGCCGCGTCGTTCGGCAGATCCTCACCTCGCCCGTGCTCGACCCTTCCTTCCAGGTCCGCGAGGTGCAGGGCTGGGCCGCGGCCGCAGGCATCCCCATGCAGCCGATGTATTCCGGGGACCAGCTCCGTTGGGGTGCCGTCCAGGCGGGCGTGCTCTGGCCTGCCCGGGTGATCCATGAGGGATCGGTGCCCAACAACGCGAGTGTGGTGCTTTCCGTGCACATCGGCGGGCTCCGGGTCCTGATGCTGGGCGACGTCGAGACTGTTTCGGCGCACCAGGTGCTGCTGGCTCTGAGGCGCGACCGGGCATACCTCATTGGTGGCGGTTTCGACGTGCTGAAGGTTGCCCATCACGGCTCGCGACTGCAGGACCCGGCGCTGGCAGCAGAGGTACGCGCGCCGGTGGCGGTGATCAGCGTGGGCGCCGACAACACCTACGGCCATCCGGCACGGAGGACCCTGGACCTGTTGCGTAGCAGCGGTTCTCAGGTCTTCAGGACCGATCAGCGCGGTGACATCGCGGTGAGCCTGGACAGTGACGGACGCATTCTGGTCTCCACCCGAGGACGGTGACGACGGGCACGACGATTCGCCATCTCCGGCCAGGCGGCAGGCACGAGGCGAGTGCGGACCGACCGGCCACGGGCCTCGCGCCCTCAGAGCTGCGGCGCTGCTATCCCTTGAGGCCGGAGCGCGACACACCCTCGATGATGAACCGTTGAGCCACTGCATAGAGCAGCACCACCGGGAGGCTGGCGATGACAGCCCCCGCCATCAGCAGGTCGTACCGGACGTTGTTCGCCGACTGCAGGGTCGACAGGCCTGCTGGCAGGGTCTGTGCCTCCGGGCTGAACAGGACGTACACCGGCCAGAGGAAGTCGTTCCAGTTCGTGAGGAAAGCCAGCAGGGCCAAGGTCACCAGGGCCGGCTTGGACAGTGGCAGCACGACGCGGGTGAAGATCTGAAAGGTGCTGGCTCCGTCCAGCCGGGCTGCCTCCTCGAGCTCTAGGGGCAGCTGGAGGAAGAACTGGCGCAGGAAGAACACGCCGAAGGCGCCGGCCGCAGTGGGCACGATGACCGCAACGAGGGTGTCGAGCCACTTCAGCTGCCCGACGATCAGGTAGTTGGGGATGATCAAGATCACGGGCGGCACGAAGAGCGTGGCGACGATGGCACCGAAGACGAACCGCTTGCCCCGGAACTCCATCCGTGCCAGCGGGTAGGCCGCCAGTGCTGCGGTCGCGACCACCAGGGCGGAGTTCGCAATACCCGCAATCATGCTGTTCACGAACCAGCGCAGCACGGGTGTGCCGTCGGCGCCGAGAATGCTGGTGTACGCCTGGGTGGTGAACGGGTGCGGCACCCAGGTCGGCGGCACGGCGGAGGCCTCCGTAGAGGTCTTGAATGACGTGACCAGCATGAACAGGAGGGGGCTGACGAACAGCAGGCCCATGAGGACCAGCAGCACGTACCGGCCTGTCGTGCGCGTCGTCTGGCGTGTCGTGTGGCGTGTCGTGTGCCGCGTCCTGTCGCGAGTTGTGGCGGTCATTACGCTGACTCCTTTTCGCGAAAGAGCATGAACACCCCGACGCTGAGCAGCATGAGGACGAGGGTGAGCACGTAGCTCATCGCCGCCGCGTCGCCCATCTGGAAGCTCCGCAGTCCGGTGTCCGCGATGAAGTAGATCGCGGTGCGGGTCTCGGTGCCCGGCCCGCCCCGGGTCATCAGGTAGGACTGGCCGAACATGTTCGCGGAGGCGATGATCGTCACCATGGTGACGAAGGACAGCACCGGGCGCATCCCAGGGATGGTCACCGCCCAGAACCTCTGCCAGGCGTTGGCCCCGTCCACCTTCGCCGCCTCGTAGAGCTCCGCCGGGATGTCCTGCAGCCCGGCCAGGTAGATCACCGAGTTGAACCCGAGCGTCCACCAGACGGTGACGCTGACGAGCGCCACCCAGGCCGCCGGGGTGGAGGTAAGCCAGGCGATGTCGTCCGGGAGTCCCACCGATCCCAGTACCTGGTTGACCAGCCCGATGTTCGCGTCGAGCAGGAACCGCCACAGGACCGCCACCACTGCCACGCCCAGGACGTATGGCGCGAAGTACAGCGAGCGGAACAGGTTGCGCCCCCGGAAGCGGGAGTTCATCAACAGTGCCACCGCGAGCGGCACGACCAGCAGCAGGGGGACGCTGGACAGCGTGAAGATGCCGGTGGCCTTCATGCTCTGCCAGAACGGGGCGAAGGTGACTGAGTCCGGCGAAAGCAGCTTCTGATAGTTCTCAGCCCCGACGAACGGTTTGCCGGGCAGCGTGTAGTCGTAATCGTGCAGGCTGATCCAGAAGCCGTAGATCGCGGGCGCTATGACGAACCCGACGAACAGCACAAGGTACGGGGAGAGGAAGAGCCAGGGCGCGGCCCCTGCCCCCCTCGGCCCCCGCGGCAGCCGAGGGGGTGCGTCGAGGTCGGTATCCGCTGATGCTTCGCCCCCGGGCGCCGCGGCCCCGGAAGCCAGCGAGGTGGGCATCCGATCAGACCCCGAACTTCTTCTGGTTGGCCTGCATCAGCTTCGTTGCCTTGCCCGCCGCGTCCTTCAGGGCAGCCGCGGGCTGTTGCTTGCCGAGGACGGCATTGGCCACCGCGATCTCCAGGGTCTGCGCCTGGACGTCACCCAGGCCGGGCACTGGTGGCAGGAACTTCATCTGGGCGATCTCCTTGGCGATCGGGCCCTGCGAGGAACCTGTGACCTCTGGGGTCTCGCGCACCGACTTGCGGGCCGGGACCACCCCGGCGCCGGCCCACTCTGCCGACTTCTTGCTCATCCAGTCCAGGAACACCTTGGACGCCTGGAGCTTGTTGTCGTCCTGTGCGGCCTGATTGGTGAGATAGAAGTTGTGCGAGTTCGCCCAGACGGCATTGGTGTCACCGATCTTGGGGATCGGCGCCAGAGCGAAGGGGAACTTGGCTGCCTTCAGGTCGTTGATCTGCCAGATCCCGTCCCAGGTGATGGCGAGCTTCTTGTTCTTGAAGCCGACATACTGGGAGTCCGCTGCGACGTTGTCGGGGCTGTACCCCTTGGTCACGACGTCCCGCATCCAGGACAACGCCTTGACGCCCGCCTCGGAGTCGAAGGTCGCCTTGGCGCCGTCCGCGGCATACGGCTCGCCGCCGTTCTGCCAGAGCAGGGACAGGAACATCAGGTGCGCCGGCCAACGGTTCGGCATCCAGAACGGCGAGGGGATGCCGGCAGCCTTCAGCTTGTCGAGGGCCTCGGTCAGGCTGGCCTGGTCCATCGGGGGCGAGCTGATCTTTGCCTTGGCGAAGTGTTCGGTGTTCCAGTACATGCCGAGTGAGTGGACGTCCAGCGGTATGCCGTAACGGGCCCCCTTGTACTCTCCGGCGTCCCAGACCTCCTTGGTGAAGTCGTCCCGACCGAGACCGATGGCCTTGATGACGTCGTCCACGGGGACGATGACCTTGCGAGCGGCGTTGGTGGCCAGCTGGTCCAGGTGCATGGCACCGACGTCCGGTCCCTTGCCGGCAGTGACAGCGGCGGGCAGACGCTGGTAGTACTGGGCCCACTCGACGGTATTGCTCTTCACCGTGATCTTCGGGTTCTCCTTCATGAACTGGGCAACCATTCCCTTCATGAAGGGACCGTCGCCGCCGGTGAATCCGTTCCAGTAGGACAGCGTGATCTGGGGACCGGTGTAGCCCGCCTTGAAGGTGGACGCGGGTTTGGCGAGCGCACTCTCTCCGGCCGACTTCCCGCCGCCACAGGCGGCGAGCGCCGCAGTTGCCGCCAGCCCACCACCCAGACTCAAGATGGTCCGGCGGGACAGATTGTTGTGGGTGTGGCTCGGGCTCATGATCGCTCCTCTTGCTGGGCTGGGCACTGATGATGGACAGGGTGTGCACGGGTTCTCATGTTGGGG
>JACMPC010000199.1 GCA_014377705.1 Dermatophilaceae bacterium | reverse complement strand
CTCACCGGGACGTCATCGTCATCCAGAACCCGGGACACGTGATCCTCGCCAGGGCGGGCAACGACATCATCTGCGGCTCGGCGGGCCGGGACGTCATCGAAGGCGGCGCCGGGGAGGACCGAGTCTTCGCAGGGGCGGGGGCTGACACGGGGTCCCGGGGGCCTGGCGATGGCTCGGTGTCCGGGGGTCCTGGCGATGACTCGGTCTCCGGGGGCACCGGGAACGACACCATCAGCGGTGACGCCTTGAACGACACCATCAGCGGTGACGCCGGGAACGACACCATCAGCGGCGACGCCGGGAGCGACACCATCGACGGTGGTGACGGTGCTGACCACCTGAACGGTGGTGACGGCAACGACGTGGAGAACGGCGGAGCCGGGAGCGACACCATCGACGGTGGTGACGGCAACGACGTCGAGAACGGCGACGCCGGGAGCGACACCATCAACGGTGGTGACGGCGCTGACCACCTGAACGGTGGTGACGGCAACGACGTCGAGAACGGCGGAGCCGGCGACGACACCATCGATGGTGGTGACGGCGCAGACGTCGAGGTCGGCAGTGATGCTACCGACCAGGTCATCGACGACCCAGCTGACCAGGGGGTCTAGCTCGAGGAGCGGTCGGCGCCCGGTCTCGAGCCGAACATGATCTCGTCCCACGCCGGGACGCTGGGCCGCCCGGTCTTGCGGGCAGCCTCGCGCGGCGGCTTTTTGGCCTTGGTCTGGCTCCGTTGCGGGACCTCGTCGGTCTGGTCATTCTCGTCAGGTACTGTCTCGCCGGGTGATGCCTCTCCGGGCGAGGAGCCGACAGGTGCTCCGTGGGGCGAGACCTCGTCCGGCTCGCGGTCTGCCAGAGGGTGGCCATTGTCGGCCTCTGCACCCGTGGCTGCGCCGGATCTGTTTGCGTCCTGTTCCTGGTACCGCGCTGCCCGGGACGGGTCGCGGGATGCGCCTGCCTCCGCCGTGAGCGGCGCTGTCCCGGCGTCGTACCCCAGGTCCTGCAGGGGGAGAGTCTCGTCCAGGGCCTGCTGGTCAGTACCTGGCGTATCTGGGACGGACTGAGGCGAACCGGTGCCCGCTGAGTCGGTCCTGGTTGAGTCGGTCCCGGGGGAGACCGTCTTGGCCGATCCGGTCTTGGGCGGATTGCCGTGGACGCCCGGCCTGCGGCGGCCACGCGCGCTGCTGCGCTTGCGCATGGCACTCATCAGGTCCAGCGGGTCGTCCCGGTGACTCTCACGCGACACAGGTCGAAGGCCCCCCTCGGCCTCAACGTCGTACACCGCGGTGTCCCGCCCCGGTGACGGGCGGTGCGGCGGCGCCGGGATCGGGCCCTTGGCGGTCTGCACCTCCTCGCTGAGCCAGCGAGCCTCGTCATCAACGGCGGAGACGGTCCGGTCGGCGAGGTCGAAGCTCCACGAGGCCTGCCTCTGGCGTCCACCGGCGGCGAAGGTCAGGACGACGGTCCAGGGACCTCCCTCAGCCCGCCAGGAGTCCCAGCTGGTCTCGGTGACCTCGACATCGCGACTCTTGAGGCGTTCGGCGACCCGGGCCGCCAGGGTGGGCGCAACGCCACTGGAGACACCGTTGCGAGTGCGCAGTCGCGCCTTCTGCGCCAAGCCTGCCACGTGCTCGCGCTCGGCCAGGATCGGGCCCTCGTAGCGGTGGACCTTCTCGACAGTCCATCCGGCACGGCTGGCGGCCTCGTCGCTCGAGGCTCCCGCCCGGATCAGGGCCTGGACATCGCGAGGGCGGAGCCCGCCGTCGGCCTCGATCTGCCGCTGGCCCAGGTGCGGCCGATCGCGCCGGGTCGCGGCGCGCAGCGCCTCGTCGACGGGCAAAAGGAAACGTGCCTCCTCTGCCCCGCTCAGCAACAGGTGTTCACCGTCCTCATGCACGCCGATCAGTTGCAGGTCTTGCATCGCCTTCTCCTGATTCGCCCATTAACACCAGACTCTGCCATCTTCGCGGACTAAGCAGCCGGAGGCCACGCCGCAAGGGTAGTTTTGGCGAAGTCCGAGTTGGAAGTCCATCCTGCTCGTCAAACTCAAGTGAAGCGGAGAATGCCAGTGTCCTTCCCCCCGGCCGGGTCCGACGTCAGCCCGCTCAGCCCGTACGACGGCATCCTACTGCTGTCGTTCGGGGGGCCCGAGAAGCCCGAGGACGTGATGCCCTTCCTGCGCATCGTGACCGCGGGACGGGGCATCCCGGACGACCGTCTGGCCGTGGTTGCCGGGCACTACCAGTCGTTTGGCGGCAAGAGCCCGATCAATGACCAGAACCGGCTGCTGCTGGCCGCCCTGCGCGCGGAGCTGGACCGGCGTGAGCTCAGCACTCCACTGGTCTGGGGCAACCGCAACTTCCATCCGTTCTTGACCGATGCCCTGCGTGAGGCTCACGAGGCCGGGATGCGCCGGCTGGTCACCATCGTGACCAGCGCCTATACCTCGTACTCGTCGTGCCGGCAGTACCGCGAGGACCTCGCCGCCGCGGTGGCGACCCTGGCGGAGGAGGGACGCGAGATCGAGGTCGACAAGGTGCGGCCCTACTTCAACCATCCCGGTTTCTCACGCGTCAACGCGCGACATGTGACCGAGGCGGTGCGAGCCGTGCGAGATCGAAGCGATGAGGAGATACGCCTGGTGTTCGTCACCCATTCGATCCCGGAGGCGATGGACGACACGTCGGGCCCGGGCGACGGTGAGGGCAACGCCTATCGCCGCGAGCACCTGGCGCTGGCGGCGGCTATCACCGGGGAGGTCAACGCGACCCTGAGCCGGGCGATAGATCACGAGCTGGTCTACTGCTCCCGTTCCGGCCCACCGACCCAGCCGTGGCTCGAGCCGGACGTCAACGACGCGCTGCGGACCCTGGCCGCGGAAGGGGTCAAGGCGGTGGTCGTGGCACCTATCGGCTTCGTGTCGGACCACATGGAGGTCAGGTTCGACCTCGATACCGAAGCCGCCGAGACCGCTGCGGAGGTGGGCCTGGAGATGGTGCGGGTGCCCACGGTCGGCGCCGATCCCGAGTTCGTCTCGGGACTGGTCGACCTGGTCGTCGAGCGGGCGGGGCAGGCCCGCGGTGCTAGCGGTCCCTCTCCCTCCTGGCCCGGCCACGAGGTGTCCCCGTCTGTATGCCGCTCCGGTTGCTGTCCCAACCTGAGAGCGGCCAAGCCGGCTCTCTGCGGGACCGACTGATGTGCGCTGACAAGGCGACGGACGCTCAGGACGACTCTGGTCAGTCGGTGTTCGGTTCGACCCGGCCAGCTCCAACGTTGCCTGATCAGAGGCTGTCGGAGCGGCTGCTTCGGGAGCTCGAGGCTCTGGCGGTCTCTGCCGCCGGCGCGGCCGGGAAGTTCATCGTGCAGGAGCGACCTCGCGGCCTCGGCGTCCTGGACACCAAGAGCAGCGTCAACGACATCGTGACCGTGATGGACCAACAGTCCGAAGCGCTTCTTCGCGCTCATCTGCTGGAAGCACGCCCCGATGACGCGATTCTCGGCGAAGAGGACGGTGCGTCGGCCGGGACCTCCGGCATCACCTGGGTCATCGACCCGATCGACGGCACGGTGAACTACCTCTACGAGATCCCGGCGTACTGCGTCTCCGTGGCCGCTGTCGTCGGAGACGCGGCGACGCCCGGACATTGGCGACCCGTCGCCGGTGCGATCTGCAACCCGCTCACCCGGGAGATCTTCCATGCCCGGGTGGGCGGGGGCGCGCAGGTGCTGGCGGGCGGGCAGGAGGCCGCGATCAGCGTCAACCGGGTCGAGGTTCTCCTGAAGTCCCTGGTGGCCACCGGGTTCGGGTACGTTCCGGAGGTGCGCGCGCGTCAGGGCGAGGTGCTCGCGGCGATTCTGCCCGAGATCCGGGACATCCGCCGGGCAGGCAGCGCGGCCCTGGACCTGTGTGCGGTCGCCTCCGGCAGGGTCGACGCCTACTACGAGGCCGGGCTCAACCCCTGGGATCTCGCGGCCGGCTGGATCATCGCCACAGAGGCCGGGGCGCTGGTCAGCGGCCTCAACGAGATGGCCCCGGGCGTGGCAGCCGTGGTGGCGGCAGGACCGGGCATCCACGGGTCGTTGCTGTCCAGGCTCGAGGCCCTGGCACCGCTGCGATGACCGGACCTCACCCAGACACAACGCAGAGGCACCCCGGGCTCAACTCCCAGGCGGGCCCGGAATGTCCTATTGCTCGAGCAGTGTGTTATTGGTCACAAGCCTCCCAGCGCTGCATTTTGGCCTGAGAATGCGCCGTTTGAGCACCCCGCAAGGGTGTCAAATCAGGTTGAAGGCCTTGCCATAGTGACATCGGCCTCCGGATAGGGCACACTGCGCGGCGCAAGCGGGCACAAAAACCAAGGGCCCGGCGTTAACCCCCCAGCGACGATGAGTATCGCTGCCTGCCACCCGATTTCCGTTACCAATTCCTGCCCACAAATGAAGGAGGGGGACATCACGATGGCAACTGACTATGACGCGCCCCGCAAGACCGATGACGACGATGCCGAAGACTCCATCGAGGAGCTGAAGTCGCGTCGCGTCGACAAGAGCGCCTCGAGCGTCGACGTCGACGAGACCGAGCACGCTGATGGCTTTGAGCTCCCCGGAGCCGATCTGTCCGGCGAAGAGCTATCCGTGCGAGTGGTTCCCAAGCAGGCGGATGAGTTCACCTGCTCACGCTGTTTCCTGGTGCATCACCGCAGCCAGCTGGCCAAGATGGCCAAAGCCAAGCCGGTGTGTCGCGAGTGCGCTGCCTGAGCGCAGCGCCCGTCGCCGGCTTCGCTGCTGGCACTGGCTGCCGCAGATGACTCAGGTCCCGGCGCCTCGACAAAGGACCGTTGAATGACTGGCCCATCGCGGGTCCGGGTGCTCATCTCACGCCTTGACCCCGACCTGCCGATACCCTGCTATGCCCACCCCGGCGACGCCGGCGTGGATCTGCATGCCAGGACGGACATGCTGCTGGCGCCGGGCCAGCGTGCGCTTGTCCCGACAGGTGTCGCGATCGCCCTGCCCGACGGGTATGCCGCGTTCGTGCACCCGCGCTCCGGGCTGGCCGCCAGGCACGGCATCACCGTGCTCAACGCGCCCGGCACCGTGGATGCGGGCTATCGCGGCGAGATCCTGGTCAACCTGCTCAACACCGACGCGCAATCCTTCACGATCGGCCGCGGTGACCGGATCGCCCAGCTGATCGTCCAGGCGGTCAGTGTGGCCGATTTTGTCGAGGTGAGGTCGCTTCCGGGCAGCCATCGGGGGGACAATGGGCACGGGGCCAGTGGAGGGTTCGGCGCGACGCCACCCTGTGACATCGACTCTGCGACATCAACGGACACTAAGGACTGACGACACGTGGGCATCTTCCGCCGTGGCACCAAGGACACCAGCTCCGAGCTTGAGCCGGACGGCACCTCGTCAGGCGGTAAGGACAGTCAGGGCACTCCGGACGGTCACGGGGCAGCAGCCGCGAACGGGTTCACCCGGACTGCTCCCCCGAGCCGGCCGAGTCGTCGCGGCGGACCGTTCGACCGTTCGGAGGTTCCGGGTCTGGAGGGGCGACTTGATCTCGGAGCCCTGTGGCTGACCGGCGCTCCGGGCATGGAGCTTCGCCTCGAGCTGGAGGAGGAGTCGCAGAACGTGGTGGGGGTCACCGCGGTGCTAGGGGAGTCAGCGGTCCAGCTCCAGGCCTTCGCCGCGCCGCGCAGCGAGGGCATCTGGGACGACATCCGGGCCGAGATCGCGGCGAGCATCACAGCTCAGGGCGGCACTGCCGACAAGACCTCCGGCCCGCTGGGCAACGAGCTGCGGGCCCAGATGCCGAGTCAGGACCCCAGCGGACGGACGGTGTTCTCCCCGATGCGCTTTGTCGGCGTGGACGGACCCCGCTGGTTCCTGCGCGCAGTGCCCAGCGGGCCGGCGGCTCACGATGATCACGCCGCCTCCACCCTGCTCGAGGTCGTCCGGGCGACGGTGGTCGTGCGCGGCGACGAAGCCATGGCCCCGCGCGAGCTGTTGGCGCTGCAGCTGCCCGAGCAGCCGGACCCCGCAACGGAGGTCGCAGTGGAAGAAGATGCCGCAACGCAGGGCGCACCGGCCATCGATGACTTCAAGCCGTTCGAGCGCGGGCCAGAGATCACCGAGATTCACTAGTGGCGCCGATGTCCGAAGGGGACCTGCTATGACGACCGAGCACACGGACCAGAGCGGGCGGGCTGGTCTGCTCTCCCGGGTGACCGCTGGGCTGTCCCGGACCGAGTCCGAGCTGGAGGCTCGCGAGCTCCAGGAGAACACCTGGCGCCTGGGTGTCACCCCGATCAAGAACCTGGTGGACCGCTCCGAGGCCAGCGTCTGCGGAGCCGTGCGCAGCGTGACCCTGAGGCCTCGTGTCAACGTCCCGGCCCTGGTGGCGGAGGTGTACGACGGCAGCAAGACCCTGAACGTCATCTGGCTCGGCCGCCGCAGGATCGGTGGCATCGTGCCGGGGACCTATCTGACCGTGCACGGCCGGGTGACCTACCGGCATGGCATACCGACGATCTTCAATCCTGCCTACGAGATCAGGCCTGCCCATGGCCACTGAGGACCCCCTCGCGGCTCCCGCACCGGCGCTGGAGGACGCGCACACCGTTGAGACTCTTATCCGGGAACGCCTCTCGTCGGCGCTGGGAGGGGCCAGGGGCTCCTTCGAGACTGCTCTGCCGACGGTGGCCTTCGTGGTGGCGTGGGTCTGGACACAGGACGTCAACATTGCCGTGGGCGCGTCGGTGGCCATCGTGCTGGCCCTGCTGCTGGTGCGCCTGGTGACGCATCAGACCCCCCGGTACGTCCTGTCGGCGATCCTTGCCACCGCCATCGCGGCGTTCTTCGCACTGCGCAGCGGGAAGGCCGAG
Organism: Dermatophilaceae bacterium; assembly: GCA_014377705.1. Classification (GTDB taxonomy): domain Bacteria; phylum Actinomycetota; class Actinomycetes; order Actinomycetales; family Dermatophilaceae; genus UBA4719. The sequence continues at coordinate 444 of JACMPC010000199.1, read as the reverse complement.
GCGGCATTCCTGCCCGGCATCCTGATGAGCGCGGGCTGGGGGGTGGCCACGCTGATATCCGTCCTAAACATCATCCTTTCTTTGGCCCTCCGCTACATCCCCTCTACCTCCCCTCCGCCGCACCCTCGATCGCAGGATAACAAACAGGCCCATCAAACGACAACACCTCGAACGCAGTCAAACGGCCACGCCAATAGCTGTTTCGGACCACACCCTTTCACCCTTCCCCGCCTGCTCTCTCCCTCCCCGCCCCCTCGCCCCCGCACCCCCACATCCTTGATCGGAGGATAACAAAGAGGCCCATCACACAACAACACCTCGAACGCTGTAAAGCGGCCACGCTGATGGCCGTCCTGAATATCACCCTTTCACCCTCCACCGCCTCCCCTCTCCCTCCTCCCACCCCCACCCCTCGGTCCCACACCCCGAATCCTCAATCGCAGG
>JACMPC010000198.1 GCA_014377705.1 Dermatophilaceae bacterium | reverse complement strand
GAGGTGGAGCACCGTGACCGCTGTCCTCGGCGACGCGCCGTCCGCGCTCGACCGGTTCTCCTCGTCGCTGTGCACGGTGACGGAGGCAGCGTGCTATCTCGACGTGCCTGCCTCCACCTTGGCGTCCTGGGCCAAGGGCCGGTCGTCTCCCTGGTGGCATCTGTCCTGACCGGCCAAGGCGCGGTCGAAGCGCGCGGTGGCCATGCTGCGCGGGTGACGGCAACGTTCCGATTACCTCAACCAGTTCGGTGAACTCGAGACGAACAAGCTCAACGTGCTGATCTGCGACAAGGCGCGACGCATCCGGGGGACCTTGGCCGTTCAGGCCGACGCTAGTAAAACCATTAGCCGTGACGCTCTTCCCCAGGAGACGGCGGAAGCCGTCCGCGAGACCAGCATCTCAGGGGAGGGCACGGGCGCGGCGCAACTCGTCGCCCTCGAGGACGCCGCGCCACCACGGGGTCTCGAGAAAGCCGCGTCTGAGGGTCAGCAGCTCCACGTTGGTTGTCCAGCCGAGCACGCCGTCGATCGTGCCGAGCCCGTGGGTCACGAAGTCGTAGACGTCTGCCGTCGACGGCAGAATCAGCTCGCACATCAGTGAGCAGCTGAGCGTCGCGGCCAGGTATCGGACGCCGACGTACGTCGCCAGCTCGTCCGCGACGGCCTCCAGCCTGGACGGGCGGACCGAGATAGTGAAGATGATCTCGGACTCGAAGCCGAGGGCGGAGGCCGCAACGAGGGTGAGTACCCAGGCGCAGCCGCGCTCCCGCATAGCGTCTAATCGGCGGCGCACCGTGGTCTGGTTGACCCCGATGACCTCGCCGACCGAACGCAGCGTCGCCCGCCCGTCCTCACGCAGCTGCTCGAGGATGCGCAAGTCGGTCTCGTCGAAGTGCGAGGGGTCGCAGGAGTGCGGCTCCTCGACGTCGCTGGGCCCTGGGTCGTCAGCGATGAGGTGGCGCGCCCACGTCTGGCTCACTTTGTAGGCGTGCAGAACGAGGTCGCTCGCGCAGTCTTCCACGCCGTCGATGGTCTGAATCTCGTCGATCATGCGTACGTGCAACGATTGCGCCCGCTGGCAGACGAGCTCGGCCAGTAGGTCGCAGCTGCCGGTGACGACACTAAGGAAGCGCAGGTCGGTGCGCTTGGCGAGCTCACGGGCCACTTGCATCTGCATGCCGGCCCGGCAACCGATGCGCAGTACGAACATGTCGGCGGTGCCTGGGGAGTGGATGCCACTGCTTACGCCAACCCGAACCACACCGGCATGCAGGAGGGATTGCCCCCGCCGGGTCGCTGTGGCCAGCGACGTCCCGGTCTGCTCCGCGATCTCGGTCCAGCTGGCCCGCCCGTTGCGTTGCAGCGCCACGATGATCTGGCGGTCCAGGTCGTCGAACTGAGCCGGAACGATCGTCATTTAGCCACGCGTCCCGGTGGCGAGGTTCTGGCTCAGGAACGCCCTGACGACGCGCTGGAAGTCCTCTGCCTGCTCCACCTGAGGGGAGTGTCCCGACTGCTCGAACACCTCCAGGCGGGCCCCCGGGACGAGGGAGGTGATGAGCTCACTGCAGGCGACCGGGGTGATCCAATCGTCACGGCCGACTGTGACCAGTGTCGGACAAGTGATCCTGCCGAGTTCGGCAGTGATGTCGTAGCGCGGCATGTTCTCGGTGAAGGCCCAGTTGTGAGTCTGGTACCGGTACGTCGTCGCGTCGACCTTGCGCTGTACAACCGCCGGGTCGTACACATGGTCGTAGAGCGGCAGGATCTCGGCCCAGCAGGCTCGTAAGTCCTCGTCGTCATGCACTTGGCCGTTCATGATGCGCTCGAACCTGTCCATGTCGAGCTGGACGCGGGCGTTCGCCAAGGCGTTCTTGCGTGCCATCGCGTCGTTCGCGTTGTTGGCGGAGGTGTCGCGCAGTACGAGAGCGAGCAGTCGCTCGGGGTGCCGGATCGCATACTCCATCGAGATGAAGCCGCCGTAGGAGCCGCCGCTCATGACGAAGCGCTCGGCGCCCGCCCACTGGCGCAGGGCCTCCACGTCGGCCGCCCACTGCTCGTGCGTGAACGGACCGTTGCCTTCGCTTCTCCCTGAGCCGCGGGCGTCGAAGACGAGCACCCGGTAGGTGTCCGACATAGGGCCGAAACTCGCCTGGGGCTCAGCCAATGAGCCCAGCCCCGGCGCCCCGTGGTGGACGATCATCAGTGGTGCGTCGTCCGCCCCCATGACCTCGACATTTAGCCTGTTGCGGTTGATCTCGACGAGCACGGTTCCTCCGGTTGGGTTCAGACGTCGACGATGATGTCGTCGAGGTCCTTCGGGAAGTGGGTGAACGGCACGGCGCCGTCCGCGGTGATCTGCATGGAGTCAGAGATCCGGTAGCCAGCGTGGCCGGGGATGTAGAGGCCAGGCTCGTTGGAGACAACGAAGCCTTCCCTGAGGACGGTGGGGTCCCCGTCCTCCAGCCATGGCGGCTCGTGCATGCTGACGCCGATGCCGTGGCCCTGTCGGTGCTGTAGGTACTGACCGAGCCCGGCGTCTCGGATCACGTCGAGACAGAGCGCGTTCGACTCCGCGCACGTCAGGCCTGGGCGCAGCGTGTCGGTACCGAGCTGCTGCGCTGCTCGCACAGCTTCGTAGTAGCGCACCTGTTCGGCACTGGGCTCACCGAGCAGAAACGTGCGCTCACCCTCGACGAAACGGCCCCCGACGGCGCAGCCGAGCGACAGCATGAATGCGTCTCCGGGGCGTAGCCGGTAGCCCGACGGCAGTCCGTGTGGACGAGCGCTGTTCGGCCCGGCGTAGACCAGACCGCCGGCAAGGAAGTGGAGCACAACGACGTCCTCGTGCTCGGCATACATGGTGCGGGTGCCCACCCCGCCGACGTGGGCTGCGAGCTCGGCTTCGCTGGGCAGCTCGCCGCCGGCCCGCACGGCGGCTCGGACGAGCTCCAGCCCGGCCTCAAGCATGACGTCGGTGATGCGCCCGGCCTCCTGGTGCAGAGCGATCTCCTGCGGGTGCTTGACCAGGCGCGTGTCGGCGACGATGTCGGACGGCACGACCGTGGTGCAGGGGAACGCCTGCCGCAGCAGCTGCAGCCTGGCGATGCTCATGCTGGCGCCGACGCCCGCGCGCCGTGGCGTTGGCACCGCCTGTGCGAGCGCACATAGCGGCTCTACGACGCCGGGGTACTCCGGATAAGTCACCAATTCCGCCGCGGCCTGCTGCCACTCGGCGTGTTCGCGCTCGAGCTCAGGCACTAGCAGGACTGTGCTGCCGTCCCGGCCGACGTACACCGCGACCGGGCGCTCACATGGGTGGTGAAAAAAGCCCGTGAGGTACGCGACGTCGTCGGGGTGGTCGAGCACGATGCCGTCGAGCTGCTCGTCGTCGAGCCGGGCTTGCAGCTGATGCTGCACGCTGGCGTAGAAGGAGGAGTCGAGGCGCTGGCGAAATGCCATGTCAGGATTCCCTTCCGCGCGGGTTGCGCGCGTCGTTGTAGGCGAGGGCGACCAGTGTCGCGGCGACGACGAGCAGCAGGATGGCGATCGAAGGGAACAGCGTCGTCCACCAGGCGCTCGTCATTGAGCCAGCCTGCTGTGACTCGTAGAGCACTCGGCCCCACGACCAGCTGTTCGGGTCTCCGAGTCCGAGAAAGGAAAGCCCGGCTTCGGCGATGACGGCTCGCGAGGCGGTGAGCACCACACTGACCGTCACCACCGGCGCGACCGCGGGTAGCAGGTGGCGGCGCAGGATCCAGGCGTGCCCTCCGCCTACGAGCCGGGCGGCGTCCATGTACGGCAGGTTCACTACCGACAGGGCCTGCGAGCGCACCACCCGGGCGACCTCGGGCCAGGAGAAGAACGAGATGACGACGATGATTGTGCCGAGCGAAGGGCCGGCGACCGCGGCCACCAGGATCATGAGGGGCAGGACGGGCAGCGACAGCGACAGGTCCACGACCAGCCGCAGGACGGCGTCCACTCGCCGAAAGTACGCGCCGAGCATGCCCACGAGCACGCCGATGCCAATGGCGAGAGCGGACGCACTCACGCCTACGGTCATCGAGATCCGCGTGCCCCACACCACCTCGGCGAAGACGTCCCGGCCAAGGCTGTCGGTGCCGAAAAAGTGCGCACTGGAGGGCGCTTGAAGTACGTCGGTGCTGAAGCCGCGGGGGTAGGGCGAGATCAGGGGGGCTGCGACGGCGATGAGCGTGAGGAGGACGAGCATGCCAAGGGCGATCAGACCCAGCGGGTTACGGCGAAAGGCGTACCAGGTCGCACTGGCGGCGCTTTCCTGATCGGCGACCGGGTCGACTTCGATCCCTGGCAGGGCGATGGCGCTCATGCGTTCCTCACCCGGGGGTCGAGCAGGCCGTAAACCAGGTCTGTGAGCATGTTGGCGATCACGACCGTGGCGGAAAGCAGTACGAAGGCGCCTTGCAGCACCGGGAAGTCCAGCCGAATGACTGCTTCGTAGATCGCCCGGCCGACCCCCGGGTAGGCGAAGATAGTCTCGGTGAGTACCGCGCCCCCGACCAGGAAGCCGAGCTGCAGCCCGAGCAGGGTTGTGGCCGGCAGAAGGGCGTTGCGCAGGCCGTGTTTCCACACGACCGTGCGTTCACGGGTGCCTTTGGCGCGGGCGAGTGTGCAGAAGTCCTCACCGAGGGCGTCGATGAGCGTCGAGCGCAGGGTGAGCACGTAGGACCCGAGCGACACGAGGACCAGACTGGCGCAGGGCAGAACCAGGTGGTGGAGCACTCCTAAGTACCAGGCGAGTCCGTAGGTGTCTTCGGCGGACGCCCCGCCGATCGGAAACCACTGCAACTTGAGCCCGAGGACGAACAGGAAGAAGATCCCGATGCTCGGGACGAAGAGGGACTGGCCCATGACGCCGCCGACCTGGATGGCGCGGTCGAGGGCCCCGCGGGCGTGCGTGGCGGCCAGGACGCCCAGGGGAATCCCGATCGCGACCGTCACGACCAGCGCCGTGCCGGTCAGGAGCAGCGTCCACGGCAGCCTTGCCATGAGCACTTGCGTGACCGGCTCGGACTGGCTGAACGAGGTCCCTAGATCCCCTTGCAGGACTTGGCTCAGGTACTTGACGTACTGCACCGGCAGGGCCTCAGTGAGCCCGTACTTCGTCAGCAGTTCCTGGCGTGCCGCCGCGTCCATGTTGGTGCTGGCGATCGCCGTCGCCGGGTCACCCGGGAGCAGCCGCAGCAGTAGAAAAGTGATAGTCAGGGCAAACCACAGCGTGACCAGCCCGTGCGCAACCCGGCGCGCGGCGAACCAGACGATGGGAGGCACGGCCGTTATCCGCTTCTACTTCTTCTGCACGACGGCCAGGGAGGACGGATCAATGATCGACAGCAGTTCGCTCGGCTTGATGTTGAAGCCGGTCCACTCGTCGCGATAGGCCAGGTTGAGGTTCTGCACATACATGATGTTGTCGATCATGTTGGCGTGCACGTAGCCCGCGGCCTGCCTCACGAGCGTCTTCTGCTTGTCGGGGTCAACAGTGGACTGGGCCTGCCGAATTATGTTGGTGAGTTTGGGGTCGTCGACCTGCGAGTAGTTGATGGCACCCTCTGGCAGGTACTGAAGTGACATGTTCGACACCGGCTCGTCCATGATGGCGAAGGACCCGGCGTAGATGTCGTAGTCACCAGCTGCCGTTTTGGCGAGGTAGGTGTTGCGGTCCAGGCCTTTGAGCTCGATGGTGACGCCGGCTTGTGCGGCGCTGTCCTTGACCATCGTTGCCCACGCGGCGATCACCGGGTCTTGCAGCGAATAGATCATCACCAGCTTCAGGCCGGACACGCCTGCATCGGCTAGCAGCTGCTTGGCCTTCGCCGGGTCGTACGGATACTCCTTCAGCGAAGGGTCTGCAAACTCCTTGAGGGAGTCGGTGATGGGGCTGTTATTTGCGGTGACAGCCTGACCCTGCACGGCTACCGCGCGGATGGACGGGTAATCGACCGCGTGCGCCAGCGCCTGGCGCACGCGCACGTCATCCATTGGCTTGCGGGTCATGTTGTAGGTCATGTGGGTGAAGCCCAGACCGGGCACCTCGGCGACCTGGATGCCATTGGTCGCTTTGAGGTCTTTGACCTGCGCCGGCGGCAGCGCGTTGCCGATGACGTCCACGTCGCCCTTCTTCAGGGCGAGGATCTCGGTGTTGACATCCGGATACACCCTGAACACGACCTTGGCGAGGCTCGGCTTCCCGCTCGGAGCCAGCGGGTACGGCTCGACCCGGTCCAGGGTGTAGCTCTGGCCCTTGACGACGGAAGAGAGTCGGTAGGGCCCGGCACTCACCCAGTTCTCGTTGTTGGGGAAGTCGTCCATCTTTGGCTGCTTGCCGAACACGTGCTCCGGTACGACGTTCATCCAGAAGCCGACCTCGGGGACGACAATGCTGTCGGGTCGAGAGAGCTGGAGCTCGACGCGGGTCGTGGAGACGGCGGTGGCCTTGACCAGGCTGGTCATGAAGCCGTTGACGACCCCGCCCGTGGGGTTCTGGGTCTTGATCGTGTTGATGGTGTACGCGACGTCGGTCGCCGTGAGCTTTTTCCCGTCGCTCCAGCTAAAGTCGTCGCGCAACTCGTAGAAGCCGGTCTTGCCGTCGGGGGAGTACCCCCAGCTCTTGGCCAGCGCCGGCTCCTTGGACCCGTCGGCAGCGATCGTCAAGAGACGGGGGTACATCAGATTGGTCACCCAGCTGTCAGTCCGGCTGTTGCCGAGCAGCGGGTTGAGGTTGACGACGTCGGTGGTTGTCGCGATGGTGAGGGTGTTGTCACCGTCGTTACCCGTTGCCCCGTTCTCGACGGCGGTTTGAGGGGCACTGGGGGCGCAGGCCGAGAGCGCGGCGACGGCAACGGCGACGACGCCCAGTCGCAAGGAGGGCGATAGGCGGCTCATGCCCACACCTCCTCGAGTACTCGCACGATGTTGCCGCCGACGACGGCACGGATCTCATCGTCGGAGTAGCCGTGAGACACCAGCCAGCCGACGATGTTGTAAAAACACTCGCCAGGATTCTCCAGGCCATCGACGTATGGCTGCTTCTCGTACTCCACGTGGCCGTGCGCCTGTCCGATCGACAGGTTGCCGCTGAAGGCGTCGTGCAGCCCGACGTGGTCGCCGAAAAGGGTGTCGGGCCCGAACGCGACGTGTTCAATGCCGATCCGCTCAACGAGGTGCGTGAAGTGGTCCATGACCGACTCCAGGGAGTGCTTGGGGTGGGCCGACGACAGCGTCGTGTGCGGGGCGGCCTCCAGTCCGATGACGCCGCCGCGCTCGGCCATGGCCTTGATGACAGCGTCAGGCTTCATCCGGTTCGTTGGCCAAACCTCACGCGATCCGCAGTGCGTCATGAAGATCGGCTTGCGGGAGTGCTTGATGACGTCCATCGACGTCATGTCGCCCGAGTGGGAGATGTCGATCGCGAGGCCGAGCTTGTTCATCCGGGCGACGGCCCGCTCGCCGAAGTACGTGAGGCCCCCGTCGCTGCGCTCCTTGAGGCCGCTTCCCAGGTAGTTTGCCTCTGAGTAGGCGATGCCGATCTGCCGGACGCCGAAGCCGTAGAGGATGTCGAGGCGGTCGATCTCATTCTCGATCATCGTTGCGGCTTCGAGCCCGAAGACGAGGGCGATCTTCCCGTCTGCATGGGCGGCGCGGATGTCCTGCAGCGACTCGCCCTTGACCAGGTAATCCTGGTGTGCGAGGTCGGACATGCGCATCCCCAGGTCGTGCAGGACGTCAACCCACTTCCAGCCACCCTCGCTGCTGATGCAGCAGGTGCCGTCCATGACGTTGTCGAACACCGCCGTCATGCCCGAGCGAGACAGGCCGTCGTACCCGGTGAGCTCGCGGCCGGTGCGGATGTAGGTCCGCAGGTCGCGTTGCAGATCTGCGGGAAAGATGGACGGATGGTCGTGCAGGGAAATGACGACGCTCTCGTTCAGCAGGTTCTGGGTACGGCGCTGCTGATCCTGGGTGAGATCCAGCCCGGCGTAAGCCGGGACCCGGCCGACCTCGGCTGCCATCGGGATGTCGGGGTAGTCGACCCCGGCCTCCAAATAACTAAATGAGCGGTACTGCTTGTACTGCGCTGCCGGTTCGAGCACGGGCCCTCCTGGGCTTGGGATCTGAGGGAGACCGGGCGATGGCCCGGCAGCGGCGATCAGCATCCGCTGGCCCTGACCTTGCAACCAAGGGGCATCCGTGTCAAGGTTCGTGCGAAGAACTGGCAACTACGCGCAGGAGACGAAATGTTTCTGCAGAAGTTTCGAAACGAGCCTGGCACTGCCCCGTTGAAGGCGGTGCTTACAGAGCGACCGCGCGGTTCGATGACCGCGCCGGCGCAAGGGCTCGCACTGCATGTGCGCGGTCTGTCGGTCAGCTTCCCGACCCGCCACGGCCTGGTGCCCGTCGTTCGCGACGTGGGGCTGGACGTCCGCAACGGCCAGCTGCTGGCTCTGCTCGGCGAGTCGGGCTCAGGCAAGTCCGTGACGGCGCGGGCTGTCATGGGGTTGCTGGCCGGCACGTCTGCCCAGGTCAGCGCAGACGCGATCGAGGTCGCGGGCACCGACGTGCTGGCCTGCACCCCGGAGGAACTGCGGTGCCTGCGTGGCGCCACGATGGGGTTGGTGTTCCAGGACGCCCTGTCGGCGCTCAACCCGGTGCTGCGAGTCGGTGACCAGATCGGTGAGCTTTACCGCCAGCACCGGGGAGACACACGCAGGCAAGCGCGGGCCCAAGCGACGGAGATGCTCGCACTGGTAGGCATCCCGGACGCCGGTTCCCGCGTCAATGACTATCCGCACCAGTTCTCCGGCGGCATGCGGCAGCGCCTGCTTATCGCCATGGCCATTGCGCTGGAGCCCCAGCTGCTCATCGCCGACGAGCCAACCACCGCGCTCGACGTCACCGTGCAGGCCCAGATCCTCGAACTGATCGACCGGCTGCGCCGCGAGCTCAACATGGGAGTGCTGCTCATCACGCACGACCTCGGCGTGGTCTGCGAGGTCGCTGACGAGGTCGCCGTCATGTACGCCGGGCGAATCGTGGAGTCCGCCTCCGCGGATGCGCTGTTCGACCGGCCGGCCCATCCGTACACCGAGGCGCTGCTCGTGTCGGTGCCGCAGGCCGGCCGAATAGGCGTGGACCTGCCGGTTATTCCCGGGAGTCCGCCAGTCCCGTCGGCGTTACCGTCCGGCTGCCCGTACCACCCCCGGTGCGGGTGGGCGATTGAGGCCTGCCGGACCCAGCGCCCTGAGCTGCTGCCTGTCGCCCTGCACCGCCAGGCCGCGTGCCTACGTGCCGAGGAGGTCCTCCGTGCCGACCGCTGACACCCCGGCCACGTTGCCCACCGATCTTGCTGCGGATGAACTGGTACTGCAGGCAACGTCGGTGAGTAAGACGTTCGCCGCGGGCCGTACCGGGTTCGGTCGCACTCGCGTTAGCGCGGTGGACAACGTCAGCCTCAATGTCCGCCGCGGCGAGTCACTCGGCATCGTGGGCGAGTCGGGTTGCGGCAAGACGACCCTGGCGCGGATGCTCGTTGGATTGGAGCGTCCCGACTCCGGCCGCATCGAGGTGGCCGGTAGGGATATTGCCAGTCTGCGGGGCTCCGGCCGCCGGTTGCTGAGCCGTGACGTGCAAATGGTTTTCCAGGACCCGTACAGCTCGTTGAACCCGCGCCTGACCGTCTACGACATCGTCACCGAGCCGCTGCGCGTGCACGGGGTCGGCGGCTCGTCAGCGGCGCGCCGGGTTCGGGCTGCTGAGCTGCTGAGCCTGGTCAACCTCTCGCCCGACATGATGACTCGGTTTCCCCACCAGTTCTCGGGCGGCCAGCGCCAGCGGATCGGTATCGCCAGGGCCATCGCGCTCGAGCCGCGCGTGCTGGTCTGCGACGAGCCCGTCTCCGCGCTCGACGTGTCGGTGCAGGCGCAGGTCGTCAACCTGTTGCGGTCGTTGCAACGCCGCCTCGGGATCGCCCTGGTCTTCATCGCGCACGACCTCGCGGTGGTGCGGCACATCTCCGACCGCACGGCCGTGATGTACCTCGGGCAGGTCGTGGAGACGGCATCGACCGCAGCGCTGTTCGGAGACCCCTCGCACCCCTACACACAGGCGCTGCTGTCGGCTTCGCCTGAGGTTGACCGTTCGCGCCGCCGATCGCTCGGGCAGCGCATCATGCTGGGCGGCGACCCGCCGTCGCCCACCGACCCACCCTCGGGCTGCCGCTTCCACACTCGGTGCCTGTTCGCCACCTCGATCTGCGCTGAGCAGGTGCCGCCGGTCGTCGAGCTGAGCTCGGGGCACGTGGCGCTCTGCCACCACACCGACCAGGCGCGAGAGCAGCGCGGGCGGTCGCCGGAGCTGGCCGCGGCCGAGACAACCGAAACTGCACCGCGCGTAGGGTGATTGCCGAACAGGTGCGGTCGGCCGTCGGTATCCAAGACGTCAATCGATTCGTCTTGGCAGGTTTGGTGCGTTAGGAGAAAAGAGTTGTTCCGCTCGCAGAGCATTTGGGTATAGCCCGGCCAAGACCTGGGCCCGGAGAGCCTTGGCTTGCTGCGGGCCGGTCGCGAGCCGTTGGCTCAGATGGAGACGTTGTCCACCCACGGACGATTGTCCGGCGTGGTTAGCGACACCGGGTTGAGAGGGCATGCACACAACCCGCACCGTCCAACGGAGAACATCGTCGGGGCATGGCTGCTGACGTGGGCGTGCCACCGCCGAACGTGAGCGGGTGTGATCTTGTCGAGTGGCAGGTCCCCGAGCGTCGGTTGGATCCACACGCTGGGGCTGTGCCGGTAGGTGTCGGTCGTCCTCGGTGCCAGTGGCCGGCCGCGCACGGTCCGCTCCTCTAGCCAGGCCCTGCCGTAGTCCGACAGCAGCACCGAGCTGCCGCGGGGATCGACCCACTGGCCGCGGGCCATGTCCGTCTCCACGGCCGCGAGGTAGCGCGATGCCTCGACCTTGGTGGCGAATGTCATCGGAGCGGGCAACAGCTCGCCGCTGGGTCCTGTGCGGTCTTCCACGACCCGCCCTGTTCACCGAGGCGCTTGACGCAGCTCGGATCGCGGCCCAGATCGACGAGGTCCAGACGCGGCGTCGAGTGGTGAACCAGTTGCCGCAGGGAGTACAGGACCATGCACCGTGGACGAGTAGGAAACAGCGTTGGTCTGCGCGCTTGCCCGAGCGAAGTGCCACTGCAACGTCCGCGCAGACGGCGTCGCTCCGGTTGGGCTGGCGTGCGCGGCCAGGACCGCAGCGACATGCGCGGCGGTGCCCTGCGTGTCCAGAGCCTGGTCAGGTCCTGACGCCGAACCTCGCCCCGAGACGATCTTGCCCTCGCCGAGGCCATCGTCGAACTCAGTGACGCCGACCGAGGCCATCGTGGTCAGCCGGGACGTCGCCCAACACTCCTACAAGGCCGGGGCCCGCGTCGTCCCGGCCCTGGTCCCGACGTCCCTCGAGGACCCGGTCCGAACGCCGCAGCCCGACAGGCTTTGACGAGCTGGAAAAGCCTTCTCTCACCTTGTTCTCCGACCAGGACCCGGTCACCCGCGGTGCGGAGCGCCGGTTCCAGCGCCACGTGCCAGTCGCGAAGGAGCAGTCTCACGACACGGTGCGCCCCGGCGGCCACTTTTTCCAGGAGGACGTCGGCCCGGAGCTGGCCCGTCGCATCGCGGACTGGGTCGGCGCGCCTGCGGCGGCCTGCCGTGCCGTAAGCCATCGTGGGAAAATAGTGACGCAGGGAATGCCCTCACTCGAGGTTGAGAGGACATGCTGCGCTTACAACGTGGTGCACCCGCGGCCCGCGGACGGAATGCGGTCGGCTTGCCGGTCATCGAGCGGGGTCGTCACCTCGCGCTCGCGGATTGTGCCCTCAGCAGCCGGCGCGCACGTCGGCGCAGCGCAGTCCGCGCTTGCTGTTGCCCAGCGAGTACGCCGATCGGTAGTAGAACGACACCGCATCCTGAACCTTGGTGCCCTTGATCGTGTACGGGGCGTTGCCGGAGTACGGGTCGGCCGGGTCGGCCAGCGCCGGGTCATAGCTGCCGGCGCCTATCG